>JBAUEX010000068.1:0-7663 GCA_049678845.1 Candidatus Acidiferrales bacterium | reverse complement strand
GAGTTGAGTTCGTGGGCGTGAGGACATTCGAACTCCCGACCCCCTGTGTGAATAGCAAGTGGTTACGCGCAAAAACTCCGACAGCATGTGATTGAAATGATGGTGGTTGGTGGACGTGGCCGGGATCGAACCGGCGACCCCCTGCTTGCAAAGCTGGGAGGGGAAAACCCTAAATGCTTTGACTGGTGTCGCTTACACGGAAAATCAACGAAATTCCCGCTCCCCAAATGTCCCGAAGTTGTACCGAAGTGCTGCCACCGGGGTGTCCCTTACTCGGAAAACCAGCGAAAGTCCCGCTCCTCAAATGTCCCGACGTTGTCCCGAATATCGGAGCTCGAATAGCCGCTGACCGTGGCTGGAAATTACTCCACGAGCTTCATCCGTGTCCGCAGTCGGCGATCTCGCATTGGGCTGCGTCGAGGTTTCGTGCGCGCCGCCGTTCTGATTAGATCTTTCATCCTATCGGCCCGTTTACGCGTCCACTGGCTTCTCCTGCGAATGTGGGCGCACATCGGGCACCACGAACCGCGCTTCACTTTGGCCGGCGTCGCTTTCCACGCGTGTCCGTCCGCGCAACGCCACCACAGAGCCGTCCGCTCATTTGAATATGCCTGAGACAAACATGCTCCACCTCTGTTTGCAGCAATATCCTGCAAGTGGGGCAATCCAAGTCGTTGATTGCGGGCGCATGCCGGACACCAAGTGCCCTGGACCACAGAGGTTGGTAGCGCTTGCCAGCGATGTCCCGCTACACATTGCCAAGTTAGTTTGGCCTTGCTGCCGACGTACTCCGTAGACAAGCATGTGCCCCCGCGAGCGGTGGCGAGATCTCTCATTGCTTCGATGCTATGTTTCGCATGAAACCTCCGTCGCCAGTTGTAACATTCTCTGCACCAAGTCCCTTTCTTTCGCGTTCCATTCTTCACGTTGACTGGAGATGCTTTCCAGTAATGCCCATTTTTGCAGACCCACAAGAGAGGAGTATGGCCATTCTTGTAGCTAGCCGATAGGCACTGGCCCCCGCGCTGTTCTGCGATTTCCTGCATTTCTTCCAGTTTCAGTTCTTGGTTGTGCGCGCAGAGCGGACACCAACTTCCTGCTTTGACCGAGGATGACCGCGCTAGCCATTCATGACCAACAGCACATTTCCATCGCAGAGGTTTCGACGAATTCAGGTACTCGAGGGATAGACATTCACCGGCTTTCTGGACCGCGATCCGCTGCAGTTCATGCAAAGTCAGGCGAGCAACCCTTGCGCAGAATGGACACCAATGGCCCTTCTTAATTTGAAGGGGTGTGGCACTCCATTCGTGGCCTGCTGAACAGCGCCACTCCAGCTTTGTCGCAGTATTCCGATAGCTCTCGGAAAGGCAGCTACCGCCGCGAGAGTAGGCCATTTGTTGCATCTGTTCGAGCGTCAGTCGTCGTACTCCAGCACAATCAGGACACCAACTGCCTTTTTGGATGCTGACAGGAATTGCACTCCACTGGTGACCGAGTTCGCATCGCCACAGCAAAGGAGTTGCAGAATTGACGTAGACCGTCGAAATACACCGCCCACGCCTTGCTCGCGCGAGCGAAGTCATCGCCTGAATCGTGAGCTTCTTCATCGCAGGACGCTCGTGTAGACGAGCTGTCTTCCACAGTGAGAGAAAAAGCCCCGAAAGAACTGCGCTTCGTTCGGTCAGGGCTTTCGTCCGTCAGGGGGGATGTCAGAAGTGGAAACCGATTTGAGCCGTAAGCGCTCGCGGCGTGACGTAGTGCGTGCCGCTGAACGTGGAAAGGAAATTGTAGAGTGCTACTTTGTTCGTCACGTTGATTACCGTGAATTGCAGGCTCCACTTGTAACGGTCGCCGCGGAAGAGATTGTCTTCCCCTAGGCTTAGGTCGAACAGATTGCGCGGCTGGATCCGGGGAGGATTGTGGTCATCATTCTCGGTGCCGGGCGCCGGTATCTTAACGAGCGTCGAACCATATTGCGAAGGTGCGCAAGTCGTGAGTGGCGACGTGAGTGTAGGACGCTGGCTTCCGCAGAATAAGCCGGCCTGCAGTTGCTGGTCGGCAGTAAGTCCCGTCAGGTCCACAGGAGTGGTCGTATCGGCTGCGAACGGCACTGCGCCAGCCACAAGTCCGCTATCGTAGCGCCAGTTCATACCGATCCAAGGACCAAGCTTCCACGGCTGGTATTGCACATGGGTGGTCTGATTGAATTTCTCGTCGTGATCGATGCGGAAGACCGACCCGCTCTGTCCAACGGTCACGCCAAGACCGCCGACCTGCGGTGGGAAGAACCGCGCCGCCACGCTGGACATAACGACAAACGCCGTGAAGCCCCGATATTGGGGAACACTGGCGCGGACCGTGAATCCGGTGATCTTCGAGTTGTGCCATTCGACTGGAAACGTGATCGGAGTGGCACCAAGTATGCTGAAGTCGTAACCGTTGTGGGTATACTTCCAAATGTATTCGCCATCAACCACAAAGTGCGAACCAACTGCTTGTTGGAAGCCTGCGTGGAATTCATTGCGAAACCCGGGTGCCAGATTCGAGGGTACGCAGGGTACAAGCGCGGCAATGACTGGGGCATTGCATCCTGAAGTGGCGAGTACCAGGTTCTCATTGAAAGGCGTTTCGAGAGTTCGCGCGTAGGACACCCGAAGAACCGTGTTGCTGGGTTTAATGTTGTAAGCAATTCCAAGCCGCGGTTCCGCCTGCCGGGAAATGGCAAGGCCATTGTAAAAATCGCCTCTGATTCCGAGGTTGAAAGACCAGCTTCCCTTGGTAATTGTGTCCTGCACGTACAGAGCGAGTTCCTTTACGTCAGTGTGACCACGAAAGAGAAACGGAGTGCTGGACGTGCTCGTGCAGGCGTCGTTGGACGAAGGCACTGGCCGGGTTAGATCAAGGCAGCCCAGCAGCGGTAAGAATGGAGATGTCGAGTTCGGATTTGCAGCGACGTTTGGTTGGAGTCCGGCTCCTGCGCACTGGGAAGGATCGTTGAACCCTGATACCGGATCGTCATTTGTATCGAGACACGGTGCGTTCAGAAGGGGATCGACGATGCCCAGTGTGTCATTCTCCGTGAGGAACGTATGTTCGTAAGTGACTCCTGCCTTGAGGTTATGCATGCCTTTCACATAGGAGACATCCGAGCGAATGCCGGCGTTAGTAAGCTTTCTACTCTGCCCGACGCGCTCGCTCTGGAGGTCCGGACTTAAATCCGCAAAAGGATCAGCGCTCGGGTAGTAGTTGTACTGGTCCTGCCGCACGAAGCCACCGAGAGTAAACACGGTGTTTGAACTGAGTAAGCGCGTCCAAGTCGGCGCTACGTTGAACGTTCCGATTTGGGAGCGCTGGTCGGTTGGGCCAAGCGGATTGCCGGTAACAGGGTTGACGATACCTAGATGAAGTTGCTGATCGAATGAATTAGGATTTTGAAACCACGAACGCGTGTAGCCGAGGTTAAGTTGCAGAGAGTCTGCGTTTGACAATCGATAATCCACGCGGTCGAATACATTCTCCTCGTTGCCCTTGTCGTGCATCACGGTGAATTCGGGCGGATCAAGAAATCGGCCACCATTGAGTCCGCTCACAGAAATGAAGTTTCCCCATTTTGGCCCTCCATAAGCGAGATCGAAACTGGCGGTCGACGTCCCAAAGGTGCCGTAGGAAGCGGTGACGGCGCCGTGAGGCGTAGTGACGCCTTCGCCCGAGCGCGTGGTTACGTCGATGATCAAGCTCGTCTTATCGCCGTATTCGGCTGGTGGCGCGCCGTCGATCACTTCGAGAGATTGAATCGAATCAACCGGAATCTGATTGGAAAAGACCTTGCTCTGCTGGTCGGTGATGGGCTGGCCGTCAACGGAGAACGAATTTTCCGCATGGTCGCCCAGTCCATGAAACATACCGTTGGAGTCCGCAGCGACTCCCGGTGACGCTAACGTGACGAGCGAGCTTACGGAAGAGGACGCGCTCTCCAGTGGCAGTTCATTAAACAACTGGCGGTCAATGTCGGTATGCGCCACTGGAGTAGTTTCGAGCAGGTCCGCCCCGGCTTCTACCGTTACCGTTGTGGCCGTTCCAGCCAGGGCAAGGCTAATTTTTACGCTCACGGGCACGGAAGATCGAACCTCGACGTCCTGAGCGTGGGGAGCAAAGCCTTTCGCCGTTACGGTCATGTGATAGGGGTTGAATGGCACGTCCGGGAAGCTGAAACTGCCGGAACTGTCCGTGGTAGTCGATCGCTCGTAACCGCTGACTGGGTCGTGGATGCTGACTGTCGCATTGGCGACAACACCACCGGACGGATCCGTGACGCTACCCGAGATTGTCGATGAATTTCCTGTCTGCGCGACAACCGCACACGGAAGGCAAAAAACGCACAGCCACACCATTACAACCAACAATAATCTTTGCATTCCACGCATTACATATCTCCTTTGGCAATCCAGCGCCCCTGATGGGCTTGTCGTGGTTGTAGTAGGAATGGCTTCTGCCGCGCAGCTTGTCGCCGCGCGCGAAGATCAGGCTTTACGTTGGTTCAAGGAGATTACAAGGCAGGCGGAGCGCGCGGAGATACGCAATGGGTAACCGGATCGAATCCAGGACACTGCGCTTGGACAGGGGTCGCCCAACTGTTTACGGAAGGCATTGGAAGCGCTGGAGCATTTCCAGACTGCACCAGCGGTGCGTGAATCGCGTGGCAGACTGAACAAGTCGCCGAAGACTCGAAGTTGCTATGGTGGTGCAAGAGTCCGGCGGACGTTAGAAAAAGAAGAACGGCGGTCGCGAGACAGGCGGCGAGCCGCCTGCGAATGAGAGCGCTTGACTTGCCAACAAAAAGGCTCAATCTATTTCCCTAAGGAGTGCGTCTATCTTGCCCATTCTGATGAGTCGCTCTGCCCGAAGGTTGCAGTTTGGGTTTCCGAGAAACCAGAGGTTGCTCCGGGGTTCCGCTCCAAAATCAAAGTTGATACTATACCGTAGCTCACCATAGTCAAGACATTTCGGGAGAGCCGATGGCACACACGACAAAAGACAGGCAGAAGCTTCTCCGGCGCGTCCACCGGATTCGGGGGCAAATTGAAGCGATTGAAACAACGCTTGGAGGCGAGCACGAGTGTGCCGACCTGCTCCAGCAGGTCGCAGCGTGTCGTGGCGCCTTGAACGGCCTGATGGCTGAACTGATCGAAGGCCATATCCAGTTCCACGTCCTCGACCGGGAGAAAGAAAAGAACTCGCCTCGGGCCAAAGCAGCAGATGAACTCGTGGATATAGTCCGCGCTTATCTGAAGTAATTCGTAAAACTATGACGCCCACAGGGCGTCGGGCACCTCTACGCGCCTGGACACCTGATCTTGCGAAGGTCGCCGGCCTCGAAGTGGATGCAAAGATGTTGTTGGACCCATGCAAACTATTCCTTCAACAACTCGAAGCGGCACCGAGCATTTTGGGGCCTACGGTGTAGCCCCTTTGAAGTTAGTAGCCAATATGGTGTAAGGCCGCCAAAACACCAGCAGCAACCAAACAGTAGATGCCGAAGAGGTACCAGCGTTCGCCATCGAGCCAACTGCTGAGCCATTTCAGAGCGAGCAGGCCCGCGAGAAACGCGAAGATCGCGCCCAGAACGCTGAGCGTGACAACAGAAATCATGTTCGCGCTGCCGTGGATGTGCTGCACCCGAATCAATCTCCATGCTTCTCGCGCGATTGCGGGAGGCGTGAGGACAACGGCCAGCGCGAAACTGAAATCCTCAGCATGTGCTCTCGGTACGCGGGTAAGCATACCGGTCGAGATGGTCGCTCCGGAACGAGAAAATCCACGAAAGGGCAAGCACAGACCTTGCACCACGCCGATGAGTCCCGCTTGTTTCATCGTCATAGGAGAGGCGGCCATTTGACGGGGCGGTGAACGTCTATCGAGGAAGGCCGCAGCCAGAATGAGGACGCCAACGGCAGCCAGCGCGGGAACGATCAGGTCGAGCCGGTTGAACAATTGCTCGATCCAGGCGTTCGGCGCACCGCGGAAGTACAGCTTTTCGATGGCTTCGATCAGCATCCCTCCCACGGTCCCGGTCAACGCTGTTGCCAGAATCAGCGTGAGGACGAATCGTTTGAAATCCTGAGCGTTTTGGAAAAACGCCCGACGCCAGCGCTGCCTAAAATACACAACCACGGAAAACATCGTGCCGGTATGAAGCATCACCAGCAGCAGGGTCATCTCTGGCGTAGAAGGGTTCATGCCCATGAGCTTTTCCGCCACGATCACATGCGCGGAGCTCGACACCGGGAGTAATTCGGTCAAACCTTGCACCACCGCAAGAATGACGACGCGCAAAAAGCTCATAATGTGATCTTACGCATCCAGCGGCTCCTGAAAAGCGGCCAAATCCCGGCACGCGTTGTGACCCAAAGTGCCCGCGTTGTGAAATACGGGTAAAGCGACTATGTTACGGTACGCTCCAAGGTGCAACGCGCGCCCGGATCTTCTGGTTTGTAGCAATCAACTTCAACGTTGAACGGGCGTCGCTTGCGAGCGCTCCTCTACACCAGCCGACTGGAGTGTTGTCGGGTGTTGTTTATTATATACTATACTATGGTATAGTTTAGAGGTGCCTGTCTTTTAATGGATACCGGAAGGAGCCTTCCACTGACGAGAAGATCCGAGGGGGGCCATGAGCAAAGGGAAAGTGCTGCAGCCGGAGGAAGAAGGACTTGTCAATCCGCAAGAAATAAGGCCGTCGTTAGCTCGTTCCGTGAACGATCAGGACCACGAACGCGCACTTAAGTGGCTGGAGGTCAACCGCGTATTGTTTGTCGCGGGTGCGGCCGGGGCCATGTGGTTTCTGGGCAAGCCAACGAATCCGTACATCACCGCGATTGGCGTGATTTGCGCGGTCGTCGGCGGTTTTCCTATATTCCACGAAGCGTACGAAAACATCACGCAGCGGCGCATGACGATGGAGCTCTCGATGGCCATCGCCATCGTAGCTGCGCTCGCGATTCGCGAGATCTTTACTGCCCTCATCATCACGCTTTTTGTTCTCGTAGCGGAGATTTTGGAGGGCCTAACGGTTGGTCGAGGCCGCCAAGCGATTCAACGCTTGATTGACCTGCTGCCGAGCAACGCCCAAGTGCGCCGACACGGAGAATGGAAAGACATTCCCATCCTGGAAATTTCCGTCGGCGATGAGGTTCTCGCGCGTCCAGGAGCGCGGATCGCGGTTGACGGCAAAGTAGTCGCAGGGCATTCCTTTGTTGATCAAGCGCCGATCACGGGCGAATCGATGCCAGTTGAGAAGAGCGCTGGCGCCGCTGTTTACGCTGGCACGATCAATCAGTCGGGAGCGCTCGAGATTCGTGTAGAACGCCTCGGTCGCGATACCACGTTTGGCAAGATCATCGAGGCAGTTGAACGGGCGGAGAAGTCGCGTGCTCCCATTCAAGGAATCGCGGACAGGCTTTCAGGCTTTCTGGTGTACTTTGCCTTGGCTGCCGCCGCAATCACGTTCTTGGTTACGCACAACGCGCGGTCGACTATCTCGGTTGTAATTGTGGCGGGGGCATGTGGGATTGCGGCAGGGACTCCACTCGCGATCCTAGGTGCTATTGGCAGGGCCGCTCAAGACGGCGTGATCATCAAGGGCGGTCTGTATCTGGAAAAA
>JBAUEX010000067.1:0-3964 GCA_049678845.1 Candidatus Acidiferrales bacterium | reverse complement strand
CTCCATCCCGGTGAACGCGCCCACCTCGGTTGTCGCCCTGCCCACCGGTGAAATCGCTGTCGCCGCCATGAAGTCTGGCCAACTTGTCACGGTTTACGGCATGACGGGCAAAGATCTGCGTGAATTCGGGGACATCTCCGACCTGGCTGAGCATGAGGATTTGAATCGTCTGCTGAATATTGGGCGCCTGGCCGGCGATCCCGCGAACCACATTTATTATGCGTTCAGCTACATGCCCGAGCCAACCGTCCGCAAGTACGATGCATTCGGCTATAGCGCTTACCAAATTTCGCTCAAAACAATCGATATCTATCCCACGGCGCAAGCCATTCGTCGCGCGATTTATCGCCTCGATCAGCAGAATACAACTCCGCAATTGCAAAAAGTGATCAATGCCATCGGCGTGGATCCAACGACGGAGGAAGTTTGGGTGGCGCTGGGGGACGATTTGATGAAGTTCGACAAGGACGGCAATCGCACGGAAAAATACCGCACGCTCACGACCAGCGGCGAAGATCTGACGCCCACGTCGATCCTCGTCGAGCCGCACCGCTTGTTACTGGCCGACGATCCCCACGGCGTGTTTGAATTCGCCCGCCCAGATCAGCCCGCAGTCCCCCTCCCGAAAGCTAAGTAATTTTTATCAATTTCCGCAGAGACTGGCGACCTGTTGCTCGAGAGTCGCGTCCATTTGCGTTTCGTGATGGCTTGCGGCCGAACAGATCTGCGCCGCGGAGATCGCGAGCGCGCCGCGGAAATCAGCACCGTCAAGATTTGCGCCATTGAATTGCGCTCCGCTCAGAATGGCTCCTTGTAGAACGGCTGTGCGCAGATCCGCGCCGCGCAAATCGGCGGCATCTAGAAATGTTCCGTTGAATTGGGCGTTCTCGAGTCTCGCCCCTGCCAGTTTTGCCGAGCCGAGATACGCGCCGCGAAAATCCGCCTGGTTCATTTCTGCGTTATCCAGATCGGCGTCGCGCAGATCAGCCTTCTCGAAGCTCGCGCGCGACATTCGTGCATTGGTCAGATTCGCGTCGTACAGATTCGCCCCTTCGAGTCTTGCACCCGCAAGAACGGCACCCGCCAAAGAACCGTATGTAAGGTCCGCACCGGCCAAGTTTGCCCGATCGAGAACGGCTGAATCGAAATTCGCCTGCCGAAGATTCGCGCCGCGAAAATCCGTTTGTGAGAGGTATGCTCCACGCAAGTCAGCATTCTGCATCCGCGCATTCGCGAAGAAAGCGCCGGATCCTTGCGCATAGCGGAGACTTGCATACGCCAGCCGCGCTCCTTTCACCAGCTTCAAATCTTCGTCTTTTCCGGACCATCCGGCGGGAACAGTCGAAACGGCGGCCCTGGTTATATCGGGAAATGGATCATAACCCACCAGCCAGAAGATGTCGGCGGTCCACCGACGAAAATTGGTCGGGCTCAATCCTGGAACGCGCCCGTTCCCGTGGGGAGCGCCTAGAATCGCGCCCACCGAGAGCATCAACAAGAGCAAACATGCGCCAAGCGTCAACGCCGTGAACCGGCCGCTTTGCCAGGGCGCCGTGAATTGTCTCGCGTCGCTCGCATCACGCGCCGGCACAAATATGCTGGCCGCGTTGCCGGGGAGAAACCCGCTCATTGCCGCCGCAAGCAGAATAAAAAATATCTGCAACAAGCTGCCGCGCAAGTCCTGCTCGGTCAGATAACGCGCCCACAACAAGACCAGTGTTGCCGGAATCATCCAGTACGCCATCAGCTTTGAAATCATGCGCTGCAAGAAACGAAGCGACGCGCGGTCCGCATCCAGTTCATCGAGGCGCGCAGGCGCCAGCGCGATAACTGATGCCGGAACATATTCCGCAATTCTTCGGCCGTCCGGAAACACGGCGGGCAATTCGCCGAGGGCATCCCACAATCGCTGCAGAAAGAAATGGAAACCGATGTAGGCCCCCGCGAGTAGCAGCGGCGCAATCAGGTAAAAACCGAGCATCGGCATGGCATTGCCCACCGCAGAAGAATTTCGCAGGAGTTGCACATCCTTCGTCCTGGCAACAATCAGCCACACAAGAGCGCACACGATCGTCATCGCCGCCAAAAGGATGCGCAGAATTCTGGAGACAGCCTTGATTTTCGCGAGTCCTTCGAAGGGATAGATCGATTCGGGCAGCTCTGCGCCAAAAAGACTCGCGCCCGCCAGTTGCCGCGCCACCAGGCCCGTGGCATTAGCCAAATTCGCGCCCGCCAAACTCGCGCCGCGCAAATTTGTGCTGACGAGGTTCGCCTCGCTCAGATCCGCTTCAATCAGGCACGCCCCACGCAAGTCGGCAAGCAGCAGATCGGCACCCTTCAAATTCGCGCGCAACAGGTTCGCGCCGGGCAGCTCCGCGCCCATCAAGTCGACGCCTTCGAAATTTGCGCCGATGAGATCGGCCTTTCGACCGGCCTCGCCGCGCGATTCCACCCATGCGCGATGGTCTTCGACGATCTCGTCCAATTCCGGATCGCCGAATTTCCGGCACCAATAGTTGAGAGTCGTTGCGGCTTTCGATTCTTCCTCGACCACAGCCGCTTGCTTGGCCTCGTCTGCCGGAGGCCCAAAATTGAAACTGAATTTCATCGACACCCCACCCTCTTCGCTGGTACACCTCGTAAAGTCATCATTCGGAGAAACGCGCCCGGCAGCGGTCCATGCCCCCTCTAGCCTAAGCGCAACCGGCAACTTTGCGGCTTCATCCTAGCGCGGGTGTCCTCAACGAATCCCCTGTCCTTATGGTCAGGGGCCTTGGCGGGAGTGAATTGAAGTCAATAAAGGGTATGGCCAGCGGATAAATACGCGGTGCTGCGGCCAGTTGCTGTGTTAATCGGCGAGTGCTTCAGATGCGCATGGGCATGACGACGTAGCGGTAGCGGCACGATTCGTCAGCGAGGGGACGCAACTGCCCTGCCGACTGGTCATCCTTCAATTCCACCGAGATTGGCCCGTCGGCCGCCGCCGAAAGAAAGTCAAGAAGGTACTGCGCGTTAAATCCGATGCTGATGGGCTCGCCCTTGAATTCCTTTTCAATGGCCTCTTTCGCTTCGCCGTATTCCGGGCTCGACGCGGAGATTTCGACGCCCTCTTTGGCCAGCATGAACTTCACCGCGTGCGAACGCTGGTCGGCAAGTTGCGAAACGCGGCGCAACGCATCCTGTAGTTCGGTACGCTCGAGCACGACGGTCTTGTTGACCTCGCGCGGCAGCACGGCCTCGTAATTCGGAAATGTCCCTGTCAATTTACGGGAAGTCAGCAACCGTCCGCCGAATTGAAAGAAGAGGTGGCTTTCGTCTTGCGCAAACTCCATTTCCGCATCGCCGTCCACTTGGCTGCACAGCCGCTGCACTTCCGTCATCGCTTTCTTTGGCACCAGAACACGAACCTCTCCAGGCAGCCCCGTAAGTTTGTGGCTCATCTCCACCATCGCGAGCCGGTGCCCGTCGGTCGCCACCATGGTCAGCGTGGTGGGATTCAACACGACCAGCGCGCCATTGAGCGTGTACCGCGACTCTTCCTGTGAAATCGCGAAGATTGTCTTAGAGATCAAGCTTGAAAAAAATTTCGCTGGCAGCTTGACGAGCGTGCGCGGAAACTCAGGCAGCGCCGGAAAATTCTCTTTCGACATGCCGACCATCTTGTAGGACTTACGGTCGCAAACAATCTGCACCCAGTGGTTGTCGAGCAGCTTAAAGCGAATTTCTTCCTCGGGAAGCAGGCGTACCAGATCAAGTAGTTTCTTTGCGGGAATCGTACCCGCGCCTTCGTTCTTCACCTTGGCTTCACATGAGGTGCGAATACTCAACTCAAGATCTGTGGCCGTAATGAACAGACGATTGCCTTTCGCCTCGCAAAGAAGGTGGGAAAGGATGGGGATCGTCGTCTTGCGCTCGATCACGCCCTGTGTCAAATCCAGTTCATCGAGCAAGTCGCTTCTCTTTA
>JBAUEX010000066.1:0-3950 GCA_049678845.1 Candidatus Acidiferrales bacterium | reverse complement strand
GTTCTTCACGTCATCGAACACGGTCGGCTGCACAAAGTAGCCTTTGCCGTTTCCGAATGGCGCGCGCGCTCCTCCTGCAACGAGTTTCGCTCCCTCGGCTTTTCCTTTTTCGATATAGGCGAGGACTTTATTCATCTGCGACTCGCTGACCAGCGCGCCAAATTTTGTTTTGGGATCGAGCGGATCGCCGGGCTGGACTTTCTTCGTGCGGTCGATCAGTTTCTGCATGAAGTCATCGTGAATCTTGCGGTCCACGAAAAGCCGCGAGCCTGCAGCGCAAACTTCGCCTTTCCCATAGAAGATGCCGATCGTCGCGCCGCGCACTGCGCCATCCAAATCCGCATCGGCCAAAACAATATTCGGAGATTTTCCCCCAAGCTCCAAAGTGACATGCTTCAAACTGTCGGCGGAAACGCGCGCAATCTCCTGCCCGGTCATCGTTGAGCCGGTAAACGCAATTTTCGACACGCCCGGGTGACGCACGAGCGCGCGCCCAAGTTCATCGGAAGCGCCCGTGACGATGTTCAAAGCGCCGTCCGGCAAGCCAGCTTCCTGGCAAATCTCGCCGAGCCGAAGCGCCGTGAGCGATGTCCACGGGGCGGGCTTCAGTACCACGGTGTTGCCGGCAGCCAGCGCGGGCGCCACCTTCCACGACGCAAGCAGCAGCGGAAAATTCCACGGTACGATCGCCGCAACCACGCCGATGGGCTCACGCAGCGTGTAATGCAGAAAGGGTCCCCGAACAGGAACTGTTTCACCGTGAATTTTTGTTGCCCAGCCGGCGTAGTAGCGGAAAACCTCCGCCACCATCGGCATATCCACCTGGCACGATTCAAAGACCGGCTTGCCGTTGTCGAGCGTTTCGAGGGTCCCGAGCTCTTCGTTGTACTTGTCGACCAGATCGCCGATTTTCCAGAGTATGCGTCCGCGGTCCGACGCGCTCATCTCCGCCCACGGGCCTGACTCGAACGCGCGCCGCGCCGCCTCGACCGCAAGATCAGCATCGCGCGCGTCCGCATCAGCAATCTGCGTCAGCGTTTCGCCCGTGGCAGGATTAACCGTCGAATACGTTTTGCCCGAGGCCGCATCCAGCCATTTGCCGCCGATGAACAACTTTCCGGGCTTCGCCTCGATTTTGGCCGCAGTCGCCATGCTCTCCTACTTTCCCTTGAATTCCGGTTGGCGTTTCTCGACGTACGCTTTCAGCCCTTCCTTCGCGTCGTCGCTTGTGAAGAGCAATTGCTGCAACTCGCGCTCGATACCAAGAGCCTCGCCAAAGCCGACTTCCAAGCCCGTGACCACGGCGCGCTTGATGCGACCCACCGCGCGAGATGCCTTGTTTGGAGGGCAGAATTGCCGCGCGTAGGCCATTACTTCGTCCCAGAAGGATTCGCGCTCGTAAATATACTGAATCAAGCCCATCTCGGCAGCTTCTTCGAAGCTGAACGTACGCCCCGTCGCCATTAATTCAATCGCTCGCGACTTGCCTACCGCGCGAGCAAGGCGCTGCGTGCCGCCCGTGCCGGGAAGAACGCCCAGGTTTACTTCAGGCAAACCAATCTTGCCGCCCTCCTTTTTCGCCAATCGAATATCGCAAGCCAGCGCAATTTCCAGGCCGCCTCCCACCGTGTGGCCGTTGAGCGCCGCAATCACCAGCTTGGGAGTCTGCTCCAGGCGGGAAAGCGTCTCGTTGGCATGCAGGCAGAAATAATATTTGAACTGCGGATCGACTTTGGCGAGCATGGGAATGCTCGCTCCCGCCGAGAAGAACTTTTCCCCCGCGCCACGCAGCAAGAGGACGTGGACATTGTCGTCCATGCGCGCCTGCAAAATTGATTCATCGAGTTGGCGCATCATCTCGTACGTGTACGTATTCGCCGGCGCATCATCCATCTCAATTATGGCGATGCCCTCTTCCACCCGATAATTCACCAACTGTTTCTGATCCACCGCTTGCGTCGTTGCCATCAAAAAACTCCTCTCTCTTTTGAATATCGATTTCGTCTAACCCGCGGCGCGCACCGCCAATTTCAAGGTGCCGCGCGCAGCGCGCGATGCTTTCTGTGACCCGGTCCGGTGGCCGTTCATCACGCCGTGCAGGAACATTTGCGACATGACATCAGAAAGCGCCTCGGCTTGGGGATCCACCTGAGGACGATGCCACGTGTGAATCCAGTTCATCATACCGAACAACGACAAGACGGCGATGCGCGGATTTAACTCCCGCGCCTGGCCCGCCCGCCGCAATCCTTCGAAGATTTCGAGCGCCGTTCCGTAATAGCGGCGCTTGATCTCCGCGACTTCCTTGCGGTATTCGCCAGCCAGCACATCATCCTCGCGCGCAAGCACCTTCATTTCCATCGGATGGCGCAGAAAATATTCCAGATGATTATGAACCAGAATGCGAAGCCGGACGGCAGGGTCGATGACGTCTTCCAACTGGCGTTGAAGCTGAGCCAAAATCGTCCTAAATGTATGGATTTGAATTAGATACAGAAGCTTCTGCTTGCTTTCAACATAATAATACAAACCAGACAGGGAAACGCCGCTCGCACGGCTGATGTCGCGAATCGAGGCGCCTTCGTAGCCCTTCTCGGCGAAAACGCGCGCCGAATGCCGGAGAATCACCTCCAACTTCCGAGAGGCGATTCGCGAGTCGGGTGTCGCAGCACGATGCATTCGTTGGCAATCCTGAATCGAACGTTCGTTCGAATCACAAGCATAATTCCCCGGACGGCGGGAGTCAAGCGACTCTCCAGCGGCGAATTCGAGCGCGAAAGGAATTCGTCGGACGCACTAGAATCTTGCATCTTCAAGTCGTTTGCCGCGTCAGATAAGAGTACGTGCTGGCGCGAGAACATGGCGGATATTTGTGTTACGCTTTGCCGTTGTCATCTGACGCGGGGCACCCATAAATCATGGAACCAGCAAACGCCAAATTGGCGAATTCGCAAGCAACTCCCGTTGATAACGAGTCCTCCCTGGTCGCGGCAGCCAAGGCCGGAGATGTCGCGGCATTCGAAACGCTAGTCAACCGTTACGAACGGAAAATCTTTCGTCTCACCCAGCACATCACCCAGAACACGGAAGATGCGCAGGACGCATCGCAGGAAGCGTTCCTGAAGGCATTTGAGCATCTCGGAGAATTCCAGGGCAATTCACGGTTCTATACTTGGCTGGTGCGCATCGCCGTAAATCAGGCGTTGATGAAGTTGCGCAAACGCCACACGAAAGATATTTCGCTCGACCAGGACATCGAGACCGAAGATAACTTCATGCCCCGCGAAATCGAGGACTGGGGCCCTTCGCCCGAGCAACGGTACGCCCGGGACGAGCTCGCGGGAATACTCTCCCACGTGATCGGCGAACTGGAGCCGTCTTTCAGGACCGTCTTCCAACTGCGCGACATCGAGGAACTTTCCACGGAAGAAACGGCCGAAGCCCTTGGACTGTCCGTGCCAGCTGTGAAATCTCGGCTGCTGCGCGCGCGCCTGAAACTGCGAGAGAAATTGAATCGGTATTTTCGAAGAGGTGTAGCCCAATGAACTGTAGAAGCGTGGTGAGAGAACTTTCGAGTTATCTCGAGGGAGAACTGGACGTACATCTGCAGCAATCCATCGAAGTTCACATGGAGCACTGCGAAGATTGCCATTTGCTGGTGGACACGACAAAAAAAACAATTCAAATTTTCTGCAATTCGGAACCTTTGCCGCTTTCCGATGAGGTCCGCAGCCGTCTGCACGATGCTCTCGTCAAACGCCTGCACAAACCACGCAGCTAGCTGCAGTGCGCCGTTAACTGGCCGAGTCCACCTTCCACAATTCCGCGTTCCTCCCAATTCCCCGCTGCAGCGCCAGTTCGTAGACTCGTCCGGCAGTCACAATATCTTCAATCGCGATTCCGTTGGATTTGAAAAGAGTGATTTGTTCGGGCGATTTGCGCCCTTCGAC
>JBAUEX010000065.1:0-4411 GCA_049678845.1 Candidatus Acidiferrales bacterium | reverse complement strand
GGCAAATCATTTCTGCTGAACTTCTTGATCACGAACCTCCAGAAGTATGCGCCGCACACATTCATCTTCGACCTCGGCGGGAGCTTTGAAAGCCTCACCCATCTTTTCGGCGGCTCCTACGTTCGTGTCGGCCTCGAATCCGAAGACTTCAAAATCAACCCATTCTCGCTGTCTCCAACGAAGGAGAACCTCGACTTCCTCGCGCTCTTTGTGAAGGTTTTGCTCCAAGGCTCCAGGACGGCAGAAATTGATCCCGCGACGGAGCGCGACCTCTACCACCAGATCGAGAATCTCTACGCCGTTGATCCCGCGTTGCAAACGCTCGGCGTGCTCGCGAACACGCTCGGCCATGAAATGTCGGAACGCCTCGCCAGATGGACTCGCGGCGGGCAGTTCGGCTTTCTCTTCGACAACTCGGAAGACACTATCTCGTTCTCGCAATTCCAGTGTTTCGACTTTCAGGCGATGAGCCAGTACCCGGAAATTCTCGAACCGCTGCTGTTCTATATCCTCCACCGGGCCAACGCGGTCATCGCGGACAAGCAGATCACTTCTGCCTTCAAAGCGTTTTTCATCGACGAGGCGTGGGTGTTTCTCAAGAACCCAAGCATTCAACGCTACGTCGTCGAGGCACTCAAGACCTGGCGCAAGCACAACGCGGCAATGGTGCTCTCAACGCAGTCCCTCGACGAACTGCGCCGCTCCGACATCCTCGACGTAATTATCGAAAGCTGCGCCACGAAAATCTTCCTTGCGAATCCCGACATGGACCGGGAGCTTTACAGCAAACAATTCCACCTGAACGAAAACGAAGTCGAGCTGATTTCGGCACTCATCCCCAAGCAGCAATTCCTGATCAAGACACCGGAACTGGCGAAGGTTGCCAATCTGACCGTGGACCCGAAGAGCTACTGGCTCTATACGAACGACCCCTACGACAACAAGAAACGGAAAGAAGCATTCGAGACCTACGGCTTTGAACGAGGGCTCGAAGTGCTCGCGGGGGCGAGGCCATGAAAATGCTCGTGATTTCGTTCATCTTCTGGATTCTCATCGTGCCTAGTCTCGTCGGATCTTTTCTGATCCTCACGGTTCTTGCTGCCTTTGTGCCTCCGCTGTACTTCGCTGTGACCTGCTTTCTTCTTGCTTTCAGCACCGCGTTGCTGCTGTGCGGATCTTTTTGGATCATCCCATTCGCGCCGTTCGCCCGCTCTCGTTGCAGCTCTTCGCCATGTAGGTGTCAAGAAATGAATTCATCTCAGGAGAAAAACAATGAAGCGCATCGCACCGCTAAAGTCTATTTTGAGTAGCCTCGCCTTCCTCTGTCTCGTCGGCATGATTGCCATACCAGCGCACGCCGCGACGGAAGCAACGGCGCGCGTCGTGAAATACTCTCAGAACGACATCGTGCCCGTGCGGGCGAAGGTTCGGTTTTCGACACTCATCGTTCTCCCGGCCAGCGAAGACATCCTCGATTTCACTACCGGCGACAAGGATTTCTGGGTCATCAACGGCGTCCACAACCTCTGCTTCATCCACCCCGCGCAGGCCGGCATTCGCACGGACTTGAATCTCATTACGGCCAGCGGCCACGTGTATTCGTTCCTGCTGACCGAGATCAGTAATGAACCGAACGTTGAGCCGGACCTAAAGATCTTCATCGAGCCAAAAGACCAATCGAGTGTCGGCGGACAGGACTTCTTCCAGGGCTACATCCCCGCAAGCGAGGCCGAAGCATATAAGAAGGAGATTCAAACGATCCGCGAGCAGACCGACGCCCAGGTTCAGGCAGCCGAGACACAAGCCAAGCAGCAGATCGAGAAATTCCGCTACCAGTATCCAGCGAAGCTCCGATTCGACTACGAGATGAACAAGAAAGCTTCCGGCCAGCCGTTCCTGGTCTCCGCGATTTACCACGACGATGCCTTCACCTACATCCAGTGCGCCGCACGAGAGAAACCAACTCTGTACGAAATCAAGGATGGAAAGCCGAATCTCATCAACTTCCAGTTCGAGAACGGCGTTTACATCATTCCGAAGGTTCTCGACAGCGGATACCTCGCCATCGGGAAAAAGAAACTCACCTTCTCGCGGCAAGCATCCGCGAATTGAGAGGCCGACCGTGAACGAACCCATTCAGGAAAAGACGCCCAAACCGCCCGGCCTCGTGCCGAAGAACGTTCAATCATGGCTTCTCATTAGTCTTGCTCTCTTGATGGTCGTCATCATGTGGGCGACAGGCGGAAAGAAGCCGCAACCCGCCATCAAAACCGCTGCCACAACGGTCCCCGCGCAGGCCCCGCCCGAAGTGAACCAAACGAAGATCAACGACCTCCAGAACCGCATCGAGGAGTTACAGCGCCAGGAGCTCGTCGCCCAAAATGCTCTCGCGCAGCAGGGCCGCTTGCTCGGAGCGATGCCCGAGGGCTCCCAACCTGGTCAGCAACCGTCCACTTCGGGTAATCAGCCACCGGAACGCACCGAAGATGCAATCCAGTCTGAGCGGAAAAGGCGTCAGTATCTCTCGCTGTTCGCGTCGAATGTCGCCCTGAGCTACCGCAAATCTCCCGCTCCGGCACAGCCAGCGACGGAGGCAGAACTAGGCTCGAACCACACGATGGAAACGCCTCTGCCTGAAGGTCCCGATGCCACGCAACTCGCACAGCTTCTGAAAGAAATGCAGCCGATTGCTCCTCCGCAAACGACGGCACCGCCGACGGCTCGATCCATCTCAGTCCCGGCGCAAAACGTTTCCCCGGAAAGAAACAGCGACAGAAAGGAGGAAACCCCACGCCCTGCCGCCGCGCCAAGTGGGACGCATAACGCGGCGGCAGGGCAGACCTACATTCTCTTCGAAGGAACGATTCTCGAAACCGCCCTCATCAACCGGCTCGACGGCTCGTTTTCCGGCCCCGTCGAGTGCCTGCTCACAAACGACGTTTACTCCCACGACCGGCAGCACCTGCTGATTCCAGCGGGAACCAAGATTCTTGGCGAAGCGAAGAAGGTGGAAGCCTTCGGGCAGACTCGCCTCGCCGTTGTCTTCCATCGGCTCATCATGCCGGATGGCTACTCCGTGAGTCTCAACCAGTTCAAGGGCCTCGACCAGATCGGCGACACGGGACTCCGCGACAAAGTGAACAACCACTACCTCCGCATCTTCGGCGCGTCCCTCGCCATCGGCGCTCTGGGAGCCGTGTCCGAGGCAGGCACAGGGGGCGCTCTTACGGCATCCGGGAGCGACCTCATGCGTCAGGGATTCGCACAAAGCATGGCGCAGTCGTCGGAACAGATTCTCGACAGATTCCTGAACATTCTGCCGACCGTGACCATCCGCGAAGGGCACCGCATCAAGGTTTACCTCTCGGGAGACCTGGCCTTGCCCGATTACGACAACCACAAAATGCCTTCGGATTTTTGAGAAAGGGGAAAGAAAATGAAGAAAAAGATTCTTGCTTGCCTGCTGGCCATCGGGCTGTGCGTCGGAACCGCATCCGCACAGTTCGGATTCGGAATTGTGTACGATCCCACGAATTACAGTAACGCGCTTCTGCGCTATTACCAGCTCGAACAGCAGCTCGTTCAACTCAAGAACAGCTACGCCCAACTCGTCTCTCAATACAACCTCGCATTACAAATGTCCCGGAACATCCAGAATATGCCCGCGCGTTACCGCGCCCAGTTTTCCCAGTGGAGAGACACGGCAGCCCAGGACACTTACGGCAACACAACCGGCTGGATCACCGGCATCAACACCGGCAACGTCAGTGCGGGCTACCAGCAGGCGACGACCCGATTGCTTCAGTACAACCCGGACGAACTGTCGGGCATGACGCCCGATGAACTCGCGCGAGTGAAATCCCAATCCGCCTCGGTCGAACTCGCGGACGGCGCGAACACAACCGCGATGGCCACCATCGGCTCAATCCGTGGAGACTCTCAGAACATTCAGAATCAGATCAACAACCTCGAACAGGACTCGCTGTCGAATGACCCGAACCTCAATACAGAAGTCGCCGTCCTGAACAAGATCGACGCCTCGGGCGTACTCACCCTGCGCACGCTTCAGGATTCGAACAAGCTGCTCGCGTCGCTTCTGGAAGAGCAGACCATCATCGCCAAGCAGCAGCGCGAAGCGACAACCAACACAATCAACGCCGACATCGAGCGGCGGGCAAGCCTCGCGGGAAACATGGCGCAGGTGACCGGCACGCTGACCGATTCACTTCAGAACTTCCGCATGCCCTGATTCGGGCATGGGAAGCCGACCCACTGTCGAAGGAGCCGCCGATGCAAACTGACTTCCTGCAGTTCATCTTTCAGGCCATCAACAATCTGCTCACGCAGAACCTCGGCTTCTTCGACAGCATGGGGCAGAACATGTTCCGGTCCTTCGCAACCATCCTGGTAG
>JBAUEX010000064.1:0-4234 GCA_049678845.1 Candidatus Acidiferrales bacterium | reverse complement strand
TCTGTGCGTGGTTGCAAGTGTAGCTGCTAAGCCAACCCAACCTAGGCGACTGAGGGGTGTTTGGTGTGCCAATCCGTGTGTTCTTGAAAGAGCCGCGCCGCCGCGATCACTCGGTCGTCGTTGAGCGCGCGCGCCATGAATTGAATCCCGAGGGGGAAATTGTCCTTATTGAACGCGCACGGGACCGTTACGGCCGGCAAACCACAAAGGCTCGAGATTGCATCCGGCTGCATGCTGTTGCCCTTCTGCCGATTCCGCGAACGGCGCTCGGTACGCTCTGGCGGCGGCTTCAACGGAATCGCGACCGTATCTTCGCCTGGCGCGGCCAGCACATCGAATCGATCGAACAGCGCGTCGATCTTCTTCTGCAAAAAGACACGAACCCGTTGGATTCGAACGAAGTCGGACGCTGAGAATTCAAGGCTCGCGTAACCATTGATCCTTCCCAAAGCATCTTCGAGCTCGGCGCATCGGCCTGACTGCACTAATTCGGAAAACGCGGACGCGGCCTCAATCAAGATAACCAGCTCGGCCGCCTCTTCAAAAGGACCTTCCGGCAACTGAACATCGGAAACTTTCGCGCCGGCCTTCTCCAAGACTTTCAAAGCGTCGTCGACGGCGGAATGCAGCGACGGGTCTGCCTCGGGAAAAACATTCGTAAGGCGACCGATGCGAAGCGGACGAGACGAGCCTTTCGCCGCTTTGTAGCGGAATGACGACGATGCCGATGGCAACGAATCGTGATCCTTAGTATCGTGTCCCGCGATGACGGACAGTATCAGGCCGCAGCAGTCGGCAGTACGCGCCATGGGTCCGATTTTGTCCATTGACCACGCAATGGCCATCACGCCAAAGCGGCTCACGCGGCCAAAGCTTGGCCGCATCCCGGAAATACCACAAAGAGTCGACGGGCATATGATCGAGCCACGCGTATCCGATCCAAGCGCAAAATTGGCGAGGCCAGCGGCAACAATCGCGCCAGACCCGCTCGAAGAACCGCACGTCCAGTAGTCGGTATTCCACGGATTCCTGCAAGGGCCGGTCAGCGACGCATCGGCGTTCTGGTAGCCCAGCCCGCCAGCCAACTCGATCATAGCCGCTTTGCCGATGAGAATTGCTCCGGCGCGATTGAGTCGCTCGATCACGGTCGCGTCGTAATCAAACTTCTGGTCAGCATATGGACGCGCACCCCATGTCGTTGGATATCCCTTCACAGCGAGCAAATCCTTGGCTGCATAGGGAATCCCATGAAGGGGCCCGCGGTAATGCCCGGCGGCGATTTCTTTCTCGGCGGCATGCGCTTGTTCGAGCGCCAAATCCTCCGTCAAGGTTACGTATGCGTTGAATTTGGAACCGAACCGCTTGCTGCGCTCGAGGTAGCTCTGAGTAAGCTCGATTGGCGAGAGCGTGCGCGCGCGAATGCGCTCGCTCAACTCTCGAATCGGAAGGTAAAGCACGTCTTCTGGCAGCATGCCTACTCTTCTCTCTCGGGAGAGGCGCTTTTTTTGCGCTTGATGCTCGTCGCAGGCGATGGATCCGGCCCTGCATTTTCGTTGTCAACCAGTTTGAGAACATTAGCCGGGGCGTCACTATTCGCCACCGGAATCGGGCGGATGGCTTCGAGCATTCTGACGTGGGACGTTACGGTTCGGCGCATCAGTTTTTTCTGGTCATCGGAGAGCAGATGCCCATACTGCGCAAAAACATGCTGAAGCTTTGCTTCGACCTCCGCCTGCGCCTCGGCGGGCAGTGATGATTCCGCTTGTTCTTGCGGCAGACTGCTTACTGGAAGCACTCCGGCAATCGCTTCCGCCGAAGCGCTTACGCTGGTGGCAGCCAAGGCGCTGCCCGCCACCGTGAAGGCGACGCGCCGTCCAAATTCCCGGCGCGAAACCTCAGTCGACTTCCGAGGAACTCGCTCGCTCTTTTTCTTCAATTTACACGGCTCCAAAACCTAGCAACGCTCAGAGTATCGACTCCACCAAATCTACCGAGCGCGCGAAACATACCATCAATTGTCCTACCGAAGCTACGTCGCAGAGAGCCCGGCGAACTGCTCTCTGCGACGTGTTCGTGTGGCGTCAGGGCTAAACTTTAGAAGTTGATCCTAGCAACGAGCTGAATGATTCGCCCTCCCAGGTCGTCGGTTGAGTCCGGATCCTGGTAAGCCGTGAAAATCTGGCCAAATCCAGGATTTTGCAAGTTGGCAGACACGGTGCTGAAGAAACTCGCGCCAGCGGAGTAGCCGGAGGCGTTGTAGGCGTCGCCCCAGAGGAAGTTCGCATTGTTAAATGCATTCAGAAATTCGACGCGAAATTCCGAACTCACTCGTTCGGTAATCTTCGTGTTCTTCTGGATCGACCAGTCCGCGCGGAAGAATGCCGGGCCATACAGGAATCCGCGCTGGCAGAACTTTCCCGACGTGTTGCACGCTTGCAGAATCGCCGGGTTTGCTCCAGGAGTTGCTCCGCCTCCGGTGAGCAGTTTCTGCGGAAAGTAAAACACTCCGCCGGGATTTCCGGACGACCCGGGCGTCTTATAAACCCCCAACTGCCGCTGGAGTTGGTTCCAGCTCATCCCATTCAGAATCACGCCGCCGTCGTATTGGTTGAACGTGCCACCCAAGCCGCCGAAAATAATCGCTGCCCGGCCCGTTTGCCAACGGTTCACGGCATTAAACGCCCAGCCACCGATGATGCGGTTGACAAAGGAATTGTTCGTCGATAGCCGATGGCCGGGTCCGAAGGGAAGATCATAGACGCTAAAAAACTTGAACGCGTGACGCAGGTCGTAGGGAGAAGGTCCCTTCATCAGACGCGGATCGCGTAAACTCACAAACGCTTCGGCAGCATTGCTTCCGTTCCGTTGCCAATCATCGGTCAGGCCTTTCGAGAACGTGTAATTCATGTCAAATTCCAAACCGTGCGACGGACGACGGCGGAAATCGACGACTAACGCGTTGTAGGTTGACTGATAGCCGTTTCGAAGCAGATTCGCGCCGCCGGTTGCGTCTGGATTCACTTGGAAGAAGTTTCTGGGATATCCGCCTGCTTGCAGGTTTTGCAGAAAGGACAGTCCGGTCAATGTGCTGGCCATTGAGCCCGCCTGTCCGTTTTGAACGGGATTGGTAAACAAACCGCTGCTGAAGTTGGGGTCCTGTTGCGAGCCAGTCTGCGAGCCGGTGAATGCCGCCGTCAGGATTGGTACCGGCACTTGTCCGGCAAGCCCCAGGTTCGCGAAATCCAAGAATTGCTGTCCCGCAGTCAGTGAAGTTCCGGCGGCCGCCGCGCACGCCGATTGATTCGCGAGACAGATGTTTTGATTGTTTGCGGCGTTGTTGAATTCCGACAGGAACCCATTTTCGAAGATATTCACCTCGTTGAGGTTCAGGTTCTCCCACAATCCAACCCCGTGATTCCCAACATAACGGACCTCGACGGCCATATTCGGCGTCAACTGCCGCTGGATCCCCGCCGACCACGATTCGACGTACGGCATATGCAGATTCGGGTCCGTAACGTTGACGGAATTCCCGGCCGTGGGACTAATTGGAAATGACGGCTGGAATGATGTCGGATTCTGGGCGATCGATGTGAGGCTCAGGCTCTGCAACTGAACCGTGCCGGCTCCGAATTCCCCAGGGCCCACCGCGCTCGGATTCACGGCAGTTGTGAATTGCTGACCCGTGTATCCAGGATTCGACGGCCCGACCCAGTTGAAAAGTCCCTCGCGCGAATACGCGATCGAATATCCGGCGCGGAATACGGTATCTCCCTGAGATCCGAATGCGCGATGCAAGAATGAGTTGCCGAACTGCGGCTGCCAAGCCACGCCCACGCTCGGCGCAAAGCCCTTGTACCAGTTGTTGTACCAGGGTTTGCCATTGTCGAGGGCGTAGACCGGGGCCGATCCGGCAAGAGTTCCCGGCTTAAACAAATTGCCCTCTCCGGAGATTCCGAAAAGCCCGGCGTAGCCCTGCTGCAATGTGAAATACTCGTTCAGATCATCCACCGGCACGCCTTCGTATTCCCAGCGCAAACCATAATTGAAGGTCAGATTCGGGCGGAAGCGCCAGCTGTCGTTCGCGTATACGCCAAAGTCCGTCTGGTGGTAGTGGTCGCTCAGGGGAATGCCAGTAACGTATTGACGCTTGTTCGGGTCAAGGTTGACCGACCCGTTGTACGCCACGCCACCCCCTCCGTTGACGAGATCTCCCACCAGCACGCCGTAGAGC
>JBAUEX010000063.1:0-6032 GCA_049678845.1 Candidatus Acidiferrales bacterium | reverse complement strand
TGGTTTCGTCAACTTGATTTGGCCCCTTTCGATCGTTTGATTTGGCCCCACCCTACTGGTGAATCAAGTCTGTAGAACCGCCGTCGGGCCTTGTGGGAACTGTGGAAAGCGCTTTGTGCTTCCCAAGCCGCTGTGGGAATCCGCGTTCTTTGCGGATTTCCATCAGTGGCGTCAGTTTCCACAGGCCTCCGTTTTCTTTCTTTTTTGCTCCTTTTTTCTTTCTTTGTGCCTGTCCCCAGTTTTCCACAGGAAAATTCGCGCCAGGATCGCCTGGGAACAACGATCGCCCACTCGGTCGACCCACACCATCCCCGGTTTTTGTCCCTTCCTTCACCCTTTGCCACCTTTTTTCTTTTCCAGCGTTCTGCGGAAACGGTACGACTCCGTGCCCGTCTCGATGATGTGGGC
Organism: Candidatus Acidiferrales bacterium; assembly: GCA_049678845.1. Classification (GTDB taxonomy): domain Bacteria; phylum Acidobacteriota; class Terriglobia; order Acidiferrales; family UBA7541; genus DAHUXN01. The sequence goes on along the minus strand of JBAUEX010000063.1, from coordinate 5,624 downwards.
CTGGTCGGTCAGCCGGTCCAGCATCGCCTTACATAATCGGGCGTTCGGAAACATCGTGGTCCACTCGGAGAACGGCAGATTTAATGCGGAGTCCATTTTTATGCGGTGCCAACGACCGTAACAGGGGCCAACCCTTTCAGATCAAGCTGTAGTAGCCAACCCCCAGGGGGCATAGCTTTGCATAATCATGACGTCCTGGAAAGGAGGACGTCATGTTGGCAGAGTATTTCCAATCGCCTATACGCATTGAGGAAATCCGCGGCTGTCCCGCAGGCCAGCTGCTTGAAGGGTTCACCCGAGAGTTGCATCAGGCGGGCTATGCACAACTCACGGCACGCAGGCATCTGCGTGCGGCAGAGCACTTCGTTCATTGGACTAGCGGAAGAGGCATACCAGTTTCGGCCTTGGATGAGCGATTCATCAAGGAGTTTTCCCAGCATCTGAATCTATGCCGATGCACAGGGTATGGTCGTTCGCATAGGCAGCAGTTGGAGAACGGCGTCCGTTTGTTTATCGGGTATCTCCGGCGCACTGGCGTACTGACGACCCCGGTCAATGAGGAACCCATCGAGAAGCCTACCCTACTGGTTTCTTTTGATAGCTGGATGCGGCAACAACGCGGAACCTGCGATGCCACCCTTTACAACTATGGCCTTGATCTTCGTGATCTGTTGAAGGATCTCGGAGAGGATCCGGCCAGGTTTCATGCGCAGGCGCTACGCAACTTCGTATTGGAGAGAACGCAGCGATGCGGTTGGGCTGCGGCGAAAAGGTGTATCACAGCGGTCCGAGCGTTTCTGCACTTTCTGATTGCCGATGGCAGATGCGCCGCCGGGTTGGATGCATCTATCCCCGCTTTTGCTCATTGGCGACTATCGGCATTGCCCCGGTATTTGCAGCCCGAGGACGTTGAGCGAGTGATTGCTTCATGTGACCCCAGTACGCCTATTGGCGCGAGGAACCGCGCGATTCTCCTCCTTCTCGCTCGCCTGGGTTTACGTGCGGGAGACATCGTTCAGCTGCGTCTGGACGACATCGATTGGAAGGAAGCCGGCATCCGCGTCGCAGGGAAAAGCCGTCGTCAGGCATTGCTGCCACTGACTCAGGAGATGGGCGATGCCATCATCGCCTATATCAAGGATGGCCGCCCTCTGACCGACACTGAGACCTTGTTCCTCCGGTCGCGCGCTCCTTATCGCGCCCTCGCAGACCACTGTGCGGTATCGATGATCGTAGCCCGAGCGATGCACCGGGCTGGCGTCAGTTGCCCGAGCCGGGGCGCCGCTCATGTCCTCCGGCATTCCGTGGCAAGTTCTATGCTCCGGAACGGCGCGTCGCTGCAGGAGATTGCTGGCGTTCTCCGGCACCGTTCGATCGCCACCACGGAAATCTACGCCAAGATAGACGTCGTTGCTCTGCGACAGATTGCACAGCCATGGCCGGAGGTGAAGCCATGTTGATTCAGAGCGTGGAATCGTATCTCGCAGTGCGCCGCGCCATGGGATTCGCTCTCCATTCCGAAGGCACATTGTTGCAGAGTTTTGCAGTTTTCTCCGAAGCCGCAGGAAAGAACCATGTCCACACTGAAACAGCAATCGAGTGGGCTGGATCGGCGCGGTCCACTACGACACGAGCGCGCCGTCTCGGCCAGGTGATTCGATTTGCGCGGTACATCCGCGCGGAAGATCAGCGCCATGAAATACCGCCAGCGGTTTTTGGCTGCGAAAAGAAGCCGCGCCCCACTCCCTACATCTTTTCAAGCGACGACGTCGGACGTCTCGTCCAAGCCGCATCCACGTTGGGGAAACGTAATGCATTTCGCGGCAGGACTTACAGCACGTTCTTCGCCCTGTTGGCGTGTACCGGACTACGAGTATCGGAAGCGATTCACCTCTGTTTCGATGACATCACCTCGGACGGCCTGATCATCCGTTGTTCAAAGTTCCGCAAGAGCCGTCTCGTTCCTTTGCATGAGAGTGCTCAAGCAGCTCTGGACCGCTATCTCCAGACAAGGCGCTCCTTCGCTCCGTTCGACAGCCACGTGTTCGTCTCCTTGCGCCGGCGCAGGCTACTTATCGGCGATGCCGAGACTGCCTTCCACCAATCGATCGAAAAGATGGGCCTGCCACGTGGGCCTGGACTTGTCCGCCCCACTATCCATTCCTTGCGCCATTCGTTCGCGGTAAGAGCACTGGAGACCTGCCCGGACGACCGTGATCGAATCACAAAGCACATGGTTGCGCTATCAACGTACCTGGGCCATAGCACGATCGCCGGTACGTACTGGTATCTGGAGGCGACGCCTACTCTGATGAGGGACATCGCGGACTCGTGCCAGAGCTTTTTCATTGGAGGCCGCCGATGACTCCGCTCGCCCCACACATCGCGGCTTTCCTTCAGCAGCGCTTACCCATCGAACGGCGCGCCAGCCCCAACACCTGCGATTCCTATGCGTACGCCTTCCGGCTTCTGTTCGAATACGCCAGCGATTGCACTAAACACCCGCCCTCGCAATTGCAACTGGAGGAACTGGATGCTTCGCTGATCGTAAAATTCCTGAACCATCTGGAAACAACTCGCGGCAATGGCGCCGGCTCCAGAAACATCCGGCTCGCAGCCATCAAGTCTTTCATGCGCTACATGGAATATCGTGTGCCTTCGGCGCTGGAGCAAATCCAGCGCATCCTGGCAATCCCCGCAAAAAAAGCAGATACCCGGCTTGTCAGGCACCTCACGGCGGAGGAAATGCAATCGATTCTGGATGCTCCCGACCCAACTGTCCGCGACGGCATCCGTGACCGGGCCATGCTTCATCTTTGCTTCGCGGGTGGACTGAGGGTCTCGGAGTTGGTGGGACTTCGCATCGACGATGTGATGCTGCAACCACAAGCGAGCGTTCTGATCCACGGCAAAGGCCGAAAAGAACGTTGCCTGCCGCTGTGGAAGGAAACCGCATCGGCGGTCCGTGCGTGGCTGTCCGTGCGGGGTGAGGCCCGGGTTCCGGAACTCTTTCTCAATGCCCGCAATGATGCCATGACCCGCGCCGGTTTCGAATACATCCTGCGCAAACACGTCCATGCAGCGGAGACACGTTGTCCAAGCCTCTCATCCAAACGAGTTTCGCCGCATGTTTTAAGGCATACCTGCGCCCTGACCATCCTGCAGGCCACCAAAGATCTCAGGAAGGTGTCACTCTGGCTTGGGCATTCCAGCATGCAAACGACGGAGATTTACACGCGCGCCGATCCGAGCGTAAAGCTCGAAGCGCTGGAATCTGTGATTGCTCCAAAACTGCGTACGGGCCGCTTCAAGGCAACGGACAAGCTGATCGCCCTGCTAAAAGCCGCCCCGATTATGCGAAGTAAAAAGACCACGAAATGACAGCGGGCTGCGTCCATCGATTGCGGAGTCCGCATAAAAATGGACTCCGCATTAAATCTGTTATGCAGTGCACCGCATAACAGATTCGTCGTGACGATCACCGCCGCTCTTTCTGCTCTTCCGGCGATGATCTGAAACAGCAACTCGGCGGCTGCTTCGGGCATGGCTACATAAGCCATCTCGTCAATCACGATCAGCTCGCACCGCGTCCACCGGTTCGTCACGCGATTCAGTTCGCTCTTATTCTTGGCCTCGGTGAGTTCATTGACCAGTTGCGCCGCCGTCGTGAACCGCACCGGCTTCCTCTGTCGGCAGGCCTCCACCGCCAGTCCGGTCGCCAAATGAGTTTTTCCCGTCCCTGTTTCCCCTAAAAAGATGATCGGTTCGCTACGACTCAAGTACCCGCCCTCAGCCAGGTTCCGCACCCGCGCTGCGGGTATATGCGGCGCATCGGAAAACGCAAAGTCCTCGAGCGTTTTCAGCTTGGGGAAGTGCGCCTCCTTAATCCGCCGTGCGACCGCGTTGCGGTCGCGCTCTTCCACTTCCGCGCCCAGTAGCGCTTCCAGATAACTGAGATGGCTTTGCTTCTGGCGGATCGCCTGCTCGGCCACCTCTGCGAACTGCCCGCCGATCGTTCTCAGTTGGAGTTGCTTGGCATACTGCCGGATGGTGGCCTGTTGCACCGGGGCGTTCATTGAATCACCCCGTTCGACGGGCAGTTCGCGAGCAACTGGTCGTAGTTCCTCGTCGTGGGTTGCGGTCGGTCAAACGTTCGCAACGCGCCAATCTCGACCGCTTCACCGGCTGCGCGCTTCCCCGCTTGGTCGGTGGCCAGCAGCAAGCGTACGGCCTCGGCATCGAAACAACTCAGATCGAGGCTTTTTTCCAGCGCTTCCTTCAGTCGCACGTATCCATACTGGCGGCCCAGCAGCAGCACGTCGATCATGGCTCGGGTCCCAGCCTGCTTGCCTCTTCGTTGCTTCAGTGCCTCCCAGAAGCGATCGAAGCTGGCCGGCCAGCGCCCTTGTGCCCGCCACTGCTCGAGTGCTGTCGAACCCGCAAAAGCTCCGGGCTTGTTCGTCAGTGCATCCAGGTAATGCTCCAAGTTGAGGACTTTCTGTTGCCGGTTGAAGCAGCGTTCGTGTCGTGCCACACACTCTCCCTGATGCCAGATCTCCACGTATGCGGAATGCACCTTAGCCTGCACTTCCAGGCCGACCGGCAGCGGAACGGAATAAAAGTTGGTCAGCACCTTCGCGCAACCACTGGTGTTCACATGCGGGAAGTGAACCGCCGCCAGATCAAATCCTTCCTTCAGCTCCTTCAAATGCTCCCGCTCGAGACTCATTCCCGCACCAACCGTCTGCATCCGCTCACCAATGATCCGTTGCTCATCTTCCCTGGAAGATCTCAGCAACAGCGCATCGAGTTCTTCCCAACTGGCCACATGCGGTACGGGCACCATATGGTTCCGGCGAAAGTATCCGCCTTCTCCTTCCACGCCGCCTTTTTCGTGGCCCTCGGCCGGTGTACAAAACTCCGATTCAAAATCCCAATGCGATCGGAAGGCGATGAATCGCGTGGTCTCCTCTCGCTGGTGCCCTCGCAGAATCCTTTTCACCGCAGAGTGCAGGTTGTCATACCGAAGGGTTTTGAACACGCCGCCAAAATAGGCAAACGCCCGCTCGTGAGCTTCCAGAACGCCTGCTGGCTGGCATGCGGGAACGCGCAATGGAAAGCTCCGCCACTGGCCATGCTCCGCATGCAAAACATGTAGGCCTTCTGCCTTTCTTCGCCGATGTCCGCATACGCTTCATACCAGTCCACCTGCGCTTCTTGACCCCAGCTGTAAGACTGCGGAACGAACACCTCCTGACGGACCAGTCTCAGTTCTATCTTTCGCTCACGCACGTAGCCACGAATCGTGGACTCGCCGATCTGCACTCCAGGCATCTCTGCTCGAATCCGGCACCAGATTCGATGTGCCGTGTGCCGTTGTTTCCGTGGCGCCTTGCGGTCCGCTTCCAGAATCGCTTCCACAAAAGCCTTCGCTGGTTCCAGTTTCGGCCTGTCGCGCACAGGCGTCTTGCGCTCCGCTGGAACAGCACTGAGCACTGCCTCACGCACGATGCGCCGGTGAATCCCCAACTTCTTGGCGATTCCTCGGATCGTTCCCCCACCACGCTCGTACTCCCGTCGTATCTGCTCGAATAGCTCCACTTTGGCTCTCCTGTCCACCCGGC
>JBAUEX010000062.1:0-2997 GCA_049678845.1 Candidatus Acidiferrales bacterium | reverse complement strand
TCACGAGGAACGGCTGGCCCTCCGCGATGCGCTCGAATCGGCCGGGAACGCTTTCAAGTTCGTGAATTCCGCGCTCAATCGCAGCATTTGGGATTTCGAGTGCAATGCCCGCGCCAACCGCCGCCAGAGTGTTGTAAACGTTTATTTTGCCGACGAGCTTCGATTGCACTTCGATTTTTCCAGCCGGCGTTTGCGCCGTGAATTCGAGCCCTGAAAACGCCAGCTGGTATTTCTTCGTGGTGATTTGCGCGCCATTCTTCAAACCATAGGTCAACGTGCGCGCGGCCAAGCCTTCGAGCTGATGCCCGTACGGATCATCGGTGTTCACAATAGCGACATCGGCGGGGCCCGCGCCCGTGCCTTCAAAGAGACGGCGCTTGGCGGCGAAATATTCCTCAAACGTTTTGTGGTAATCGAGATGGTCGCGCGTCAGATTGGTGAACACGGCCGCGGCGAAATGGCAACCCCACAAGCGGTCCATGGCCAGCGCGTGCGAGCTTGTTTCCATCACGACGGCGGAGCCGCCTTCGTCGCGTATTTCCGCGAACATTTGCTGAAGATCGAGCGATTCGGGAGTGGTGTTAATCGCGTCGCGGCTGGCACGTGGCGTGCGATATCCGATGGTACCGACGAGGCCGGTTTTCTTTCCCGCTGCGCGCAAGACCGAATCGATTAAGTAGGTCGTCGTCGTTTTGCCGTTTGTTCCGGTGACGCCGACCAGTTGCAGAGCATTCGCGGGTTGGCCGTAAAATTTTGCGCTAACAGCCGCTAACACCCGCCGCTGCGCTCCCGGAAGAATTTCTATCCATGCGATATTTTCCGCGATTCCGCCAGGACGTTGCTGTTTGCTGGCAATGGCAATGGCGCCGCGCTTCAGAGCATCCGGCACGTAACGATTGCCGTCCTCTTTTTCGCCTTGCAGCGCGAAAAACAGAGTGCCGGGCGTGACTTTGCGGCTGTCATATGCGACAGAACCAATGTCCGCGTTAACGGCCCCGTTCACCGCGCTAATTTCAGCGCCCGAAAATAATTCCTTGAGATTCATGTCCGACTCGATCAGAGCCTGTCTCCCGCGCCTTGACTTCAAATTCACTCCATTCCTTTGGAGGCGATTACGCCCTTGTGCTAGTTGCTGCCGCGCGCGGCGCCCGTTGCAGCTTCGCTGCTGCGGCCAAAATGGACCATAACTTTCGTGCCCGGCAAAACTTTTGTTCCCGGGTCCGGACTTTGATCGAGAGCAATTCCATTGCCAACCAGAATTGGCAGCAAGCCAAGGTGCGAGCACGCTTCCGTGACTCCGCGAACGCTCTGGCCGATGAGTTTCGGCACGGTGACAGTTTGCCCCTGCGCGATGGCGACCGTCGATGATTCAGGAACAGTCGCAACAGCAGCGTCAGGCAGCGGCATCGACTGGGCCGCTCGTTTCGCTTTCTTTGCAAAATTCGCATTGAATTGCGTGTCGAAGGAGGGCTGCTGCGTTCGCTGCCTTAACGACGCTTTCTCCAAATTGGGCAGTTCAGGCATGTCGTGGGGCACGTTCATGTACGCGAGAACTTGCTCGGCGACTTCTTTGAAGACCGGGCCTGCAGTCGGTCCGCCTTCGTGACCGCCAACCGGGGAATCGAGGTTCACAAGAATTGTGACAACGGGATTATTCACGGGCGCATAGCCGATAAACGATGCGTTGTAATTTGTCTTCGAATAGCGGCCCGTGGCGGGATCGATTTTCTGTGCTGTGCCCGTCTTTCCCGCGGCGGTGTAGCCAAACGGCTGCGCGGGAACTCCCGTTCCGACGAGCACAACTTGTTCCATTATTTCGCGGACGGTGGCGGCTGTCTGCTCGTCAATCACGCGGCGCGGACTGGGATCCCCGTGCATGACAATCTGACCGCCGTGGAGCACTTCGCGAACGATTTGCGGGCGACGCAACGTACCACCGTTCGCGACGGCGGACTCCGCGGAAATCATTTGCACGGGCGTGACGCTGATTTCCTGTCCGATGGCGATGGAGCCGATGGAGCTTGCGGTCCATTCATCCAGCGGACGCAGAAGGCCGCGGTTCTCGCCGGGCAATTTGATTCCCGTCAGGCGGCCGAAACCGAAGCTGCGTATGTAATCGTAATACTTGGGTGCACCGAGACGCAGCGCGAGTTTGATCGAGCCCACGTCGCTGGAATGAACAAGAACTTGCTCGACCGTGAGCAAACCAAACGGATGCCAATCGTGAATCAGACGCCCTGCGACAACAATCGAGCCCATCTGGCAATCGACCACATCGCTGGGCTGCGCAACTCCTTCCTGAAGCGCGGAAGAAAATAAAATCGTCTTAAAAATCGAGCCAGGCTCGTATGCGTCGGAGACGGCGCGGTCCACGCGAATTTCGGGAGGGTAAGAGCCCGCATCGTTCGAATCAAACGCGGGCCAATTCGCGACGGCAAGCAGTTGGCCCGTATTTGGATCCTGCACGACGACCGAGCCGCCCTTGGCGTGGGTTCTGGCGATTCCGGCGGCCAATGCTTTTTCGGCAATGTATTGAATCGTTTCATCAATCGTCAGAACGACGTTGTCGCCTTTGTCTACGGCCGCTTCGCTATGGTCGAACCATCGCCGTCGCGCGTCCGCGAAGACCAGCATGCGGCTGGGCCTCCCGCGAATGAATTTGTCGAGGGAATACTCGACGCCGGCGAGTCCGTGCTCGTCCATGTCCACATAGCCAAGGACGCTGGAGGCGAGCGTGCGCTCGGGGTAGAAGCGCTTGTTTTCCTTCTGAAAGTAAATTCCGCGCAAATTGAGGGCTTGGATGCGCGCCGCTTGCTGGGGCGTGATCTTGCGCGCAATCCACGCGAAGGAACGCGACTGCGTTAGCTTCTGTTCGATTTCTTCCGCGGGAATGTCGAGGACATGCGAGAGGAGCCTCGCGACCATCGCGGGATCGCTGATCTCATCGGGATTGGCAAAGCACGAATCCACAGGAATGCTCATGGCCAGCTCGCGGCC
>JBAUEX010000061.1:0-1572 GCA_049678845.1 Candidatus Acidiferrales bacterium | reverse complement strand
GCCCTTGCCCGGACGCTCCATGAGCTACGGTGATCATCAGCTTGCCCGTGGCAACGGCGCCGCGGTCATCGGGAGGTTGGCATGCACATCAATGCTGGTGACACCGCCTGGATGCTGACCTCGACGGCGCTGGTTCTTTTCATGATGCCGGGGCTCGCGCTGTTCTACGGCGGGCTGGTCGGCGCGAAGAACGTGGTCGCTACCATGGTCCAGTCCTTCGTGGCCATCGCCGTGGTCAGCTTGCTGTGGGTGATCGTCGGTTACTCGCTGGCGTTTGGCGGCAATCACTGGGGTGGTGTGATCGGCAGCCTGCAATTCGTGATGCTGCATGACGTCAACGGCATGCCGAACAGCTACGCGCCCACGATCCCGTCGCTGGTCTACATGGCCTTCCAGATGATGTTCGCCGTGATCACCCCGGCACTCATCGCGGGGGCGTTCTGCGAGCGGATGCGCTTCCGCGGCTATCTGGTGTTCATCGGCCTATGGTCGCTGCTGGTATACAGCCCGTTCGCGCACTGGGTGTGGGGCGGCGGGTTCCTCGGCTCAGGCGGCCTGCACGCGATCGACTTCGCCGGTGGCTCGGTGGTGCACGAACTGGCCGGTTCCGCGGCGCTGGCCACCGCGCTGTATCTGAGGCGAAAGCACCCGCTTGACCGGCCGCACAACGTACCGCTGGTGCTGCTCGGCGCGGGAATCCTGTGGTTCGGCTGGTTCGGCTTCAATGCGGGCAGCGCGCTGTCCGCCGGGACGGTCGCTGCTTACGCGCTGGTGAACACCCAGCTGGGGGCCTGTACCGCGATGCTCGCCTGGATGGGCATCGAGTGGTGGCGCCGCCGCAAGCCATCGGGCGTGGGCATCGCCACTGGTGCCGTCGCCGGGCTGGCGGCGATCACCCCCGCGTCAGGTTACGTGCAGCCGTGGGCGGCGATCATCATCGGCGCCGCGGCCGGGCTGCTGTGCTACGGCGCCGTCCACCTGAAGGACATATTCCACTACGACGACTCCCTCGACGTCGTCGGCGTGCACATGGTCGGCGGCGCCATCGGGGTCGTGCTCACCGGCGTCTTTGCCAGCCTCGCCGTGAACGCCGCTGGTGAAGCCGGTGGCTGGACTCAGCTCGGCCGCCAGGCGGTGCTGGCTGTCGTCGGGATCGCCTTCCCGTTCGTCATGACCTGGATCATCCTGTGGGTCACCGACCACACCGTGGGGCTGCGGGTGAGTCCCGGGGACGAGGAAGCCGGCCTCGATCTCAGCGAGCACGCCGAGGTTGCCTACCAGCGGCCAGAAGCGGCGGTCGACATGACGAGCGACAGCATGATGCCCGCTTCTGGTCCGCCGCAAGCAACCGAAACGCAGTAAGCAAGCTGACATAACCGGCCAGCGGCCGTGCAGATATCGCGGCTATCTGCCTGGCCGCGGCCGGGTCCGACGCAGTACTGGCAGGACAGCAGGCACGTGCGGCGCTCGCGCATCGGGCTGGGCACCGGCACAAACCGGCCTCTCGAGCGATGCAGTTGACCGACGATCCTATTCGACGGCCATCTAGGGCGTGGTCCTGGTCGCCATCAC
>JBAUEX010000060.1:0-3613 GCA_049678845.1 Candidatus Acidiferrales bacterium | reverse complement strand
CTATTCAGCTGGCAAAGTCAAGACACAAACGTCTTTCAGATTACGATAGTGCTCATCGTAATCCAAACCGTAGCCGACGACAAATTCGTTGGGAATCGTGAAGCCAACGTAGTCGGCTTTAATATTTTCGATGCGGCGCGAAGGCTTGTCGAGCAGCGCGGCGATTTTCAGCGCCTTCGGCTTGCGTTGCTGCAACACGCGGCAAAGATAGCTGAGCGTGAGGCCGGTATCGAGAATGTCCTCGACGAGAATCACGTTCAAGCCTTCGATGCTGGTGTCGAGGTCCTTGTAGAGGCGGACTTGCCCCGAAGATTGCTTGCCTTTGCCGTAGCTCGCGACGGCCATGAAGTCGATGGACGTGTCAAGATCGATTTCGCGAATCAGATCCGAGAGAAAAATGCACGCGCCTTTGAGTACGCCGATCAGGTGGACGCGCTCGCCGCGAAAATCGCGGCTGATTTGGCGCGCCACCGCAATCACGCGTTTCTGAATCGCCGCCCGCCGTAACAAAACTTTCAGATGGCTCTTGTGACTTTTGCTCGCCGGATTCATGCGCGCGTCGCGACTCCTCGCTGAGAAGGCGGCTAATCTATCGTAGCGGCGCGCCGAAGACAAGGCGTGGTGGAATTATGTAATGGCTCAGTTTCCGCGTTGATCAGGAGTTGGCCTCCATTGGTCAGGGGAAATTGGGACGAAGTTCGTCGATTCAACGTAGAATTGCGGCGTGAACAGTGACCTAGCCGCTGTGTTTGGGGTTGTATCGGTAATGGTATTTGCATTTCTCTTTCGCGGCCAACCCAGATCGACTGCACGGAAGATCGCGTCCCGCGTGGGCATGAGTCTTTGCATTTTGGCGGTTGCTGTTAACGCAGTATTTATTCTCTATGCCACACACCTGTGCAATCACATGTTCGACCAACTGCGATAATCCTTCTCAGTCCCCAAAATTCTCGGATAATCGGAAACCGACCTACTACGTCATTCTGAGCCACTACCCGAAGTTATCGTTTGCGTTCTCGCCGCTCAGTTTGGGTTTGCGGTCATGGAGGCGCGGCGTCCGGTAGCGATGGAGAAATACCTCATCCACTGCGTGCGAATGCCATTGGTGCGTTCGATGAGCTCGCGACTCGGTTTGAGGCCGTGCTGAACGATGATGACCATTCCAGTGTTGAAGCGCCGTTGCGAGTGGTCAACATCGGGGGAACGCGCTCCTTCGGCGGCAATCACATCCTGAATCGTCACCTTGGTTCGGTTCGCCTTGAACGTAGGGTGCCCGTTCGCATCTTTGCCGACGCGATCAAGGTTGCGAAGAATGAAAAAGTCGGGCACTTCGGCGGGAGAAATCAGGCCCATCAGGTAGAGATCGAGATACGAGTATCCCGTCGCCGGCACGTAATAGTCGTCGTCGAGTTGCGTGTACGTGCCGTCAAAATTGTCCTGCCAAACCCCTCCACCCATGATGGATGCTTCCGTCGGCCGCACATACGGAAATGGCACGCGTGCCTGCAAGCCCATGGCCCAATGCGTGGGACCGAGCGGAATCGTCTCGCCTCCGACCTTCGCCGAAACGAACGCCGCCCACCGGTGGCCCATTTCGTGGCCGATCTGCGATATGGCGTACATGTAGGGAGGCATCTTGCCGTTCTGCGAAATCTCGGCGAGCTGCTGCTGATAGAAGGTGATGTCGCGATCGTTCCCGACGGGCGCGTCGGGCGGCGGGTACTCCTGCATCTGGATAGAGCCGGAGTACACGGGCTGAATGAAGCCCCATTGGAACCGACCCGCGGAGCAGTAGGAAGCGAGGCCGCGCTGCTCGGCGCCAATTCCGGTGACGGCGGGGCCAGTGGACCCTAGAGGACCGTTGCTGGGCGTGCCTGCTTCTTGATTGTCGACGCGGAAATCGGAGTAGTACGGGAGGAAGTCGAATTTATCGCCGAGCGCCTTGATGACCGTGCACGCCAGATCGTGATCATTGGGCAATGCGTAATAGTGGAACGCTTCGTAGACGATCGGGAATGGCCCGGCTTGCGGTTTGAGGGAAGAAAAATGCACCTCAGGATTGCGCATGCCGCTGAGCGCGACGAATTGAGCGGGAATCTGTGAAACAGGCTCGGAACCCGAAGTGGCGTCGGCAGAAACCGAAATCTCGCTCGCGCTTCGGAGCGCCGACGGAAGAATTCCCTGAATGGAGATGGAGTTGCCGTTTGTCTCGACGCGACGCGAGACGCCAGGGCCAAACGCAACATACCGCGAGGCGCGGCCACTGGCGGAGTTGCGAGGCGCGAAACCGAAGATTGCCCAGACTGCGTCGGCGTGCGTGCGGGGTGCTGGCTGGAGGGAAGGCTTGTGGGCGTTGAAGTAAACGCGATAGGCGATGCGGGAGAGGCCGGGATCGCCTTCGGGCAAAACAGGACCCGACGTTTCGAACGTGACCTTCAGGAACAGGCCGTTAACGACCGCCAGTTTCACATTCTGGAGATTGAGATTCGCGGCAGCGGTCGAGGTCTTGTTACCGCTCAGCGTGGCGAGAGATTTTTCTGCTTCTCCGGAAACGAGCGGATAGACGCCGACGATCGCGTCCTTTGCCGCCAGCTGCTGATAAGACATTTCGATCTCGCCATCTTTGTGGAGCACAACCTGAAAACGATTGACTGTCTTGGTCCAGCTGAAATCCTGAATGTTGCCGTACGGCTCGGTTACGTCCCACGTGATGACCACGCGATCCTCGAGTTCCTTTGCGTAGCGAACGCCGGACATTCGCGGCTTGAAAAAGACGCAGATTGCCGGAACCGTGTTGACTAAATTTCCCGCACCTTCGGAGAGCGCATCGAAACGGGCGATGGAGACTCCGCCTTGATCGCGCGGCGTGAACGCCGGATTCCCGCCGCCGGCAAACGCGCTTCTTGCTGGCGGGCCGAATCGAATCGAGCCGGTGACGCCGACGGAAAACGAATCCCACGTCTTGCCAGAAAACGGAAACGAGAAGTTACGCAGCCTGACCGCGGGACCGCTTAGCTCCTGGCCGAAGTCGACGTCCCAACGCAGCGGAAGTTTTTCGACGCGGTAGCCTGCGCTTCCGGGCGTGAAGCGAACAGTGCGGTGATCGAGGTCGAAGAGGTTCTGCTCGCCGAGCGCACCCTTGTCGAGCTCCATGAGAATCAGGTTGCCTAAGACGGAGACTTTGCCGATGGATTTGCCGGGCTGCTCGCGTTCTTGGGCGTGCGCAATCGATTCCGGCAGCAGGATGATGCTCAGGATCAGTACTATGAGTAACGAATGGCGGTTAGTCATCGGCGCCCCCTCTCAGGTAGGCCGCATTCTATTTATAAAATATGCAAAATGGAAAGCCAATTTACTGCGCGAACCAGGTCATAGCTCCGGTCAGACGACAAACTGTTATGGCACCTCGCCGCCATAATCAGGACCGGCCGGCGAGCGGTTTGATTTCCGCGCGCCTCGGTGTACACTCTTGAACACTTTCCAGATCCCATGTTTCGCGGCTGCCGACACTGCCGTCCTCAAATCCACGGATCGGGAAAAATCCAAGGAGGCTTCGCAATGGCGAATCCTGTAAAAGCAATTCCCGAGAATCATCCCACGATTACACCCGGGC
>JBAUEX010000059.1:0-2193 GCA_049678845.1 Candidatus Acidiferrales bacterium | reverse complement strand
CCGGCGCGCGGTTCATTTGGCGCTGACGTCCGCCTTTGCTAAACTAATTTGGCTCGGTGGGCGGCTAGCTCAGCTGGGAGAGCATCGCGTTCGCAACGCGGGGGTCGGGGGTTCGAATCCCCTGCCGTCCACCAATTTCTCCACTTCCTTTTGTGCCCAAGTGCGGAGTAAGCTTTTCTGCGCTCTTTGCGCTTCTGCGGTGAACCTTTCTTTAACTGCGCGCGCAACCTCTCGCACGGCGTGCATGTGTATAATGCCGCGATGCCGCGCCGCGCTGGGCAAATTGCGAAGTGGTTCCTCGGCCCTGAGTCAGGCGCGTACGGCCATCTCGGCCCGCGCTGGATTTTCCTCCGCGCGCTCGGCATAATTTTCTTCTCCGCATTCTACTCGCTCGTCTTTCAAGCCAAAGGCCTCATCGGCCCCAACGGTATTCTCCCCGCGAACGTTTATATCAATGCCATCGGCCACTCGGTGCACGGCCTCGAAAGACTCTGGTTCGCTCCATCGTTATTCTGGTTCAATTCCACCGATCGCGCGCTCGTCACCGTCTGCTGGATCGGCATGGTTGCGGCAATTCTGCTCTTTCTGAATTTCTGGCCACGCGCCATGACGGCGATATGTTTCCTCTGCTTTTTGTCATTCATCGCCACGCTGCAGGACTTTGCCAACTACCAATCCGACGGAATGCTCTTGGCCGCGGGCTTCCTCTGTCTTTTTTTCGCGCCGCGCGGCTTGCGTCCGCGTTGGGGCGAACTTTCGCCGCCTTCGCGCGCGTGCCTGTGGCTGCTTTTGTGGGAGTGGTTCCGCATTTATTTCGAATCTGGCATGGCGAAAATTCTGGGCGGCGATCCCGAATGGCGTCACCTGACCGCGATGTACGAGTATTACCAAAATGGCCCGCTGCCAACGTGGATCGGCTGGTACGTGCAGCACGCGCCTCAGTGGTTTCACTGGCTGACGGCGCTCGCGACGCTCGTCATGGAACTCGGCATCGTGCTGATGCTCTTTCTGCCGCGCCGTTTCCGCCTCATCTGCTTTTTTATCGTCACGCCGTGGGAGATTGGCGTGATCCTCACGGCGAATTATGCGTTCCTGAATTACCTCGTGCTCGCCCTCGGTTTCTTGCTGCTCGACGACCAATTCTTGGTGCGCATCGCGCCGCGCAACTGGTTCCCGAAATATCACGTAATGGTGGCCATGCGCGCCGAAGACAACGCGGAGGAATCCGCAGTCGAATTTGAAAAGCCGGTCTCCCTTTTGGCCGCGCCGGAATCAAAGCCGCAAGGAATCGCACCACCTGCGCCAAGTGATTCTGTTCGTCCCGATACCCGCCAGGCTCGACGCATTTTCGTCTTTGTCCGTATGACTATCGCGGGCATTTGCTTCATCTGGATCCTTTATGCGACTTCAACGCAACTCGCCTGGATGCTGTTCCCCGGCTCGCCGCTTCCGCAATGGCCCGTGCAAGCGATTGATCCTTTCCGCGTCGCCAACCAATACGGACTGTTCGGCTCGATGACGCGCGGCCGCTACGAGATCGAATTTCAAGGTTCGATTGACGCCGGCGCGACGTGGACCGCGTACCCGTTTCGCTACAAGCCGCAAGCGCTGGAGGAAGCTCCCCGCATTTATGCGCCGTACCAGCCGCGTTTCGATTGGAATCTGTGGTTCGCTTCACTGGGAAGCTGGCGCCAATATCAATTTGTCGTCGGCACCGAAGAGGCACTGCTGGATAACAGCCCCGAAGTCCTCTCGCTATTCGCGCGCGATCCGTTTCCGAACAGCCCGCCGCAGGAAATCCGCGCGGTCATTTGGCAATACTGGTTTACGAGTCTGGACGTGAAGCGTCAGACAGGGGACTGGTGGACGCGCAAGTTGTTGGGCCTCTACGCGCCAACATTGATTCGCGAGCCCGATGGCCGTTTCGGCGTCCTGCAATTTCCGGACGTTTTGCCGCCTCACGACTGAGCCAGTCGCTGGACGCTCTCGCGCTACCAGATTCACCTCAATCGCGCTATAATCACGCGCACTTCCCTCGGAGGATCTCCATGCGCCCTAACAAGCCTCTCCCACGTTGGTTGTCGTTTGAACGAATGTCGCCGGCCCTGCTCTCCGGCCTGATCCTTTTCGCGGCGAGCTTTTTCACAGACATCATTCTGGACTGGATAGGGACTCCTGGACAGGCAAGGTTAT
>JBAUEX010000058.1:0-15772 GCA_049678845.1 Candidatus Acidiferrales bacterium | reverse complement strand
CTCCAGCACCGTGCCGCTTGTGCCGCCGTCCGCCGCGGCGTCCCCGACGACGGCCGTGACGTTCGCCCGGTCGCGCAGGCGTAGCGCCTTCCTTCGTCACCGGCGCTGAAATCTCAGCCGCCATTTCTGAATCAGCGGAGCCACCCGGCTCACCAGCATCATCGGCCTCAGCTCTCGGTTCGCTTTCGGCAGGCGGTGCAACATTTCCGGAAACTTCGTCTTCCTCCGGAACAGAAGCAGAATCGGAAGTGGACGACGCCGGTAAATTGCTCACGGCCTCCGGCACAGGCGCGCCGAGCCGAGTGAGCGCTTCAGCAGCTTTCAGCCGCCAATCGGCGCGGCGGAAACGTTCCGCGGCCACCGTGTACCAACGGATTGCCTCGTCGGTTCGCCCAGCCTTCTCTTCGAGCGTCGCCGCTTCGAACGCGACCATCGCGTCGCGCGTCTTCTGAAATAATTCCGCCAACTTCGCCAATGGGTCAGCGCTGGTGCGCGCCCGGCGAATGCGTCCCTGAATCTGCCGCCAGTTTGCCATAACTCGGGATTGTATCAACGCTTGTGCGGCCACACCAGCGCACTTCAGAGAAATGCGCGGCGAGTAACGTTTGCTCCCGACCGGCTAATTTTCAGGCATGATAAGCGCTTGCAGGAGCGCATGACATGAGCACGGCCGAACCGCTGCAAACCCGTCGACTGGTGCAACACGCGCGCGCAATCGGATTTGAGTTGTGCGGCGTCGCGCCCGCTGAAGAATTCGAAGAGCTGCGGCGTTTGCCGGAATGGCTTGAACGCGGCTACGCGGGCGAAATGCGCTACCTGCATGATGCGCGGCGTGCCAGCGCGGAGAATGTGCTGCCGGGGACGCGCTCGGTGATTGTCTGCGCTCTCAATTACAACGCGGCCTTCCCGTATTCAACGGTCGCGGATACGATTGCAGCGACGATTGATGAACTTGATGAACCTGACGCGCGCAAGCCGCGCGGCTGGATCTCGCGTTATGCGTGGGGCAGTGATTATCATGACGTGATGAAAAGCAAGCTCGAGGAACTGCTCGCGTGGATGCGCGCGGAATTCCACGACGCATTTCAAGCGCTCTCGTACGTCGATACGGGGCCAGTGCTGGAACGCGTCGCGGCGAAATATGCAGGTCTCGGCTGGCTGGCGAAAAATACCTGCTTGATAAATCAGCAGATGGGTTCCTGGCTGTTTCTCGGCGTGATTTTGACCGATCTGGAATTGACGCCGAGCCTCCCGCACGGAGGGGCGCCGTCCGCCGATCGGTGCGGCAGTTGCCGCCGGTGCATTGATGCGTGTCCCACGGAAGCAATCGTCGCGCCTTACGTGCTCGACGCGCGGCGATGCATTGCCTATTTGACCATCGAGCTTCGCGGTTCGATACCGCAGGAATTCCGGCCAGCGATGAGCAACATGGTTTTCGGTTGCGACATTTGTCAGGATGTTTGCCCATGGAACCGCAAAGCGCCAGCGACACAAATCGCTGAGTTTCTGCCGCGAAGAATCAGTGCGGATACTTCCGCCACAATGTCGGATCAAGTTTTTGCGCCCAGAGAAAAAACGGCTGGCGCATTTTTTGCCCCGGCGCTCGATTGGCTGGTGTCGCTCGATGAAGAGGAATTTCGCAAAGTGTTTCGAGGCAGTCCGGTCAAACGCACCAAGTGGCGCGGCCTGATTCGCAATGTCTGCGTGGCGCTCGGCAATTCGCACATTACTCCTGAAAATCCGGCGTACCACCCGATCGTCCAGCGCCTTGAACAATTGGAAACCGGCGATGACCCAACCATCGCGGAGCATGCTGCCTGGGCTCTCGAACGTTTGCGGCACGAAAATGACGGTCGAGTTTCCACGGATTGACATCCAGTGCCGCATTCCTTAGCGTAGCTGCGGGCGGCGCGTAAAGACAAAACGATTCTGTTTTCTTGGGAGGATTCATAATGATAGCCTGCTTTCTTTGGTTGCATTGCGTCATGCATCTCGCAAGTCTCGAACCGCATTTCAGTTTTCCGCAAGGCGCGGTGACCAATGAAGAAATCGTGCTGCGCTGGATTCATTTCGTCTCGGGAATCATTTGGATTGGCATGCTGTATTTTTTTAATCTAGTCGGCACGCCCGTAATGAAGTCTTTCGACGACGCGACGCGCAAAAAAATCTATCCGGCGCTAATGTCCCGGGCAATGACATGGTTCCGCTGGTCCGCACTCGTGACCGTGCTCGTCGGCTTGCGCTATTACATGATCCTGTTGCAGGCGGACGCGGAAAACGGGGGCCATCCGGGGGTGATGGGAAAGTGGATCGGCGAGTGGTTCCTGGTATGGATTGTGGCGTACGCAATCATTTACGCTTTGCAAATGCCGTTTGGCGGCCCGCTCGCAAACGGCTGGGTGCGTGCAATTTTGATTGCCATTGTTGTGACTGCGGCCTCGTGGACGATCCTTGATCTAAATGCCGTGCCGGAAGCCTCCAACGCGCATCTCGCGATCAGCGTCGGTGGAGGACTGGGATTCGTGATGCTGCTGAATGTCTGGGGAATCGTATGGCGCATGCAGAAGCGGTTGATTCAGTGGACGCGCGCGAGTGTCGAGAAAGGGCTGCCGATTCCCGTTCAAGCCGAACGCATGATGCGCTTTTCGAATATCGCGTCTCGGACCGCGTTCTGGCTCTCGTTCCCGATGCTGTTCTTTATGGCGGCCGCCGAGCATTTTCCGTTTCTCAGCGCTTCGCTTCGCTGACTGGAAACACTCTGGCGCAAACCCACACGCGATCCTTTTGCGAACCGCGGCCGACGATTTTCAGTGAGAGAGAATGCGCGTTTGGGTTTCGGAGACGAGTTCGTAGCGGATGCCGCGCCAGCGAATCTGGCGCTCGAACGCCGACACGATAAAATTCCAGAGAAACAAGAACGGCACGACCGGCGCGAGTGCAATCCACGCCCAGCTCCACTGATCGCATTTCGCGCGCCATTCGCGCAGCACTTCCTCTACGGCCACCGTGCGGAGCCCGCCCTTGCCTGCGGCCAGCAGCACCACGAGCATCGCGAGAAGGAACATCCCGGTCCAGGAATATCCCGCGAACATGCGATCGAAAATCGCGTAAATCGAGTAGAGAATCGTGACGCAATAGGAAAAGTGCGTCAGCGCGGCATAGATCCACCGGCGCGGCGAATAAACGCGCGTCAAAATCATCTGACGATTCGTAAATTCCAACAACTGTTCCGGGTTCACGTCACCCACCGTCGGGATCAGGCACTCCGGTACAAACTCGACCGAAAGGCCCGCATGTTCCAGCGCTCCTGTAAGCGTCCAATCGTCACTGACCGCGCCCTCCCAGGCCTCCAGAACCTCGGCGCGTTGAAATACCTCCCGGCGCATCGCGGTGCCGCCACCCCAGCAGAAATTGTGATTATGCTCGCCGAATTGCGTGGCAATCGCCGCGTCCCAGGCGGAGAGCATGGCGCTGGCAAATCCGCCTCGGTTCGGAAAATACCAGCGGTAGGTCGTGGCCGCTCCTAGTTTTGCGTTTGCCAGCGGAGCAACCATATGCGAGAGCCAAGCTCGCCCCGCGCGCCCATCGGAGTCGACAAAAACGAAAACATCGCATTTTTCCGCGACTTCCTGAACCGCTGCGCGCAGGTTGTTTACCTTTTCACCGCGATTCTTCGGCGACCCTGCCACCACCAGGCGCGCTGGCCGCTTGCTTGCCGCCATCACACGATCAATGACCGTGCGCGCCGGATCCAGCGCGCTGGCCAGCACGAAATAAACCTCATAGTCGGGGTAGTCAAAATTCAACAGCGCCGCAAGATTCCCTTCGAGGCCCGCTTCCGAACCCTTGCAGGGGCAGATCACGGCAGCCCGAGGCGCATAGAATCCCTGATAGGTAATCAGCCGGTGGCGCACCATGGTGAGCCATCTCCAACCGTCCCATAACGACACAACTCCCTGGACGATCTGCTGTAAAACCAGAACGTAGAAGAGGGTCAGCATCTCCTGAAAGGATAACGGAATACGGCCCTTGGCGAAGGAAAGAGGCTGGTCGCGATGCCTAATGGTTATTTGTTCTCTGGGACAGGTAAGGGAATGTCCAATTTTGACCAATCCCATTCGTGTGATTTTGCCGCCTCAAGCGGGACAAAATTCGCTGTGAGCACCGCATCAAAAAGGGGCGTTCGGGACGGGTATGATGGCTCAACGACCGGCTAAGGCTGCTTGCGGCGCGAGAAAACCTTCTTCACAACCGTCGACGCCGTGGCAACAAGCTCGGCTTCGAATTTCGCCGCGGCTTGGCGCGCCTGATCGAGCATAGGCGCATCGAGCAGCAGCCCGCAGCGATCCACAAACGGTCCCTTCGGCACCGCCAGGACCCGGCTGCGCTTTGATACGCGTGGCACTTCCGCATAGAGTTTGCGAAAAAGCTCGATATCACGGCGAAAGTCATTCAGGTCTTCTTCGGTCCCACCCAGCCTGCGGCCAAGCGCGGCATAAAATTCTTCACGGAACAATTTGAGGAGTCTGGATTGCGCAGGAGTAGTGCGTCGATTGGGCCGAATGCCGAGGTTTTGGGGCGCCTGAAACTCAACTTGCAGCGCAAGAAGAAGTAGTGCTTCACGGCGAATCGTTTCGACGAGATCGCGATAACGCTGCGGCTCGGATGTGCGTCCGGGACGTTTTTTCTCATTCACGTACCAGCGCAAAAATTTTGGCACGAGCGCGTCGCGATCCAGCGCCGCAACAAGCTGCGATGCAGTTTCCTGCGCGCGCACGGCAACCTGTCTTGGAGTCAGCGAGACCATGAAAGGAAATAATACTTCTCAGCGAACGCGTGCGTCGAAAATACTGCGGCCCGCGTCACAAAAAGGAAAGGCCCGGTTCGTTGGCCGGGCCTCTCGCACAACTTCTTCCACTCTGCTATCGGACAGTTTTAGTGAACCGGACTCACGGGAGGACGCTCCTCGCGACGGCCTGTGCCTCCCACCGCACGCGGCCACGGCTCGATCTTGCCCAACGCCAGTTCGAGCGCCTGATCCACCGAATGTACGAAGTGGATTTGCAGCCCGTCGAGCAAGTCGGCCGGCAAATCTTCTTTCACGTTCGGCTCGTTCTCCGCCGGCAGAATCACTTCGCGAATCCCCGCACGCTTCGCACCAAGAACTTTCTCCTTGATGCCTCCGACCGGCAGCACCACGCCGCTCAGAGAAATTTCTCCCGTCATCGCCACGCGCGGTCGAATAGCCTGCCCGCTCAGCAGACTCACAAGCGCCGTCACCATCGCGACGCCCGCCGATGGACCATCCTTCGGTATCGCGCCCGACGGTACGTGGATGTGCACGTCCTGCTTGCGGAAGAAATCCGGATCGATTCCGTAACGCTCGGCGTTTGCGCGCACCCACGAAAGAGCCGCGCGCATGGACTCCTGCATCACTTCGCCCAGGTGCCCGGTCATCGTGAACTGCTTGCCGCCGCGCATGCTCGTCGCTTCGATGAACACGATGTCGCCGCCAGCGGGCGTCCACACAAGCCCGACCGAAACGCCGGGGCGCGAGACGCGTTCTTCCACCTCTTTTTCGATGTGCACCTTGGGCACGCCCAGTGTTTCGCGAACCACTTCAGGCGTCACCACCAGCTTTTCCAGTTTGCCTTCGGCGATGCGGCGCGCCTGCTTGCGAATCAGAGTCGCAACTTCGCGCTCCAGACTGCGCACGCCGGCTTCCCGCGTGTAGCCGTGAATGATCTCGCGCAGGCCTTCGTCGGCGAATTCGATTTGCTCGCCGGCTTTCAGGCCATTTTCGGAGCACTGGCGCGGGATCAAAAACCTCTTGGCGATATGGATCTTCTCTTCTTCCGTGTAACCCGCAAGCTCGAGAATCTCCATGCGATCGCGCAGCGGCTCTGGAATCGGGTCCATCCAGTTCGCTGTGGCCACGAACAGCACTTTCGACAAATCGAACGGCACATCGAGGTAGTGATCGCGGAACGAATGGTTCTGCTCCGGGTCGAGCACTTCCATCAACGCCGCCGAAGGATCGCCGCGGAAATCGCGGCCGAGCTTGTCGACTTCGTCGAGCATGAACACAGGATCGAGCGTTTCCGCGCGGCGAATGCCCTGAATGATTTGACCCGGCAGCGCGCCGATGTACGTCCGGCGATGGCCGCGGATCTCCGCTTCGTCGTGCATGCCGCCTAGTGAAATGCGCACAAACTTGCGGCCCAGCGCCCGGGCAATCGATTTCCCGAGCGACGTCTTGCCCACTCCGGGAGGCCCGAGAAAGCATAGGATTGGGCCCTTCATGCCCGGCTGAAGCTTTTTGACTGCCAGATAATCCAAAATGCGCTGCTTGATCTTCTCTAGGTCGTAGTGATCCTCGTCGAGAATCGCCTGCGACTTCGGGATATCGATGTCCTCAACGCCGGAGGTCTTCGCCCACGGCAGCGAGGTCATCCATTCCAGATACGTGCGCGACACCATGTACTCCGCCGAAGCGGGGGTCATCCGGGCCAGGCGCTTCAATTCACGTTCGCACTCTTTTTTCGCTTCCGTCGACATGCCGCTCGATTCCACTTTTTCGCGCAGCTCACTGACTTCGCTCTGCGTGTCGTCGGTGTCGCCCAGTTCCTTCTGGATGGCCTTGAGCTGCTCGCGCAGCAGAAATTCGCGCTGCGACTGGTTTACCTGCTCCTGCACCTGATCGTGGATTTTCGCGCGAAGCTCCAGCACTTCCTTTTCTTTGGTCAATTCGCGGATCAGCGATTCCAGGCGCTTGCGAACGCTCGACGTCTCCAAAAGCTCCTGGCGCACTAGCGTGCTCAGCGACGGCAGCGTTCCCGCCACAAAGTCGGCCAGTTGCGATGGCGACTCCATATTCAGCGCTACACCCTGAAGATCGTCGGAAAGTTGCGCCGAGCGCGCCACGACTTCCCGGAACAGTTCCTGGGTGTTTCGAAACAGCGCTGTCAACTCCGCTTCGGGCGCGTCATCCACATCGGGCATTTCCTCCACGCGTGCGCGAAGAAACGGCTTCAACCCCAGAATTTCCACGACGCGAATTCGCGTCAAACCCTCGAGAAAGACAACTACATTTCCATTCGGCGTACGCACCATTTTGTGGACTTTGCCGAGCGCGCCAATCTGGTGCAAATCCGTGCCCACCGGGTCTTCAATGCGAGGATCCAGTTGCGCGACCACGCCCAGAATTTTTTCTTCGCCCTGCAGCGAGTCGAGCAGCGCCAGGGAACTCTCGCGCCCAACCGTCAACGGCATCACGGCGCCGGGAAAAAGAACGGTGTCCCGCAGAGGCAGTATCGGCAATTCATGCGGTACGGCAGTTTGTTTGGCCATTATTGACTCCCCTCTTGGCCACGCGGGATCGAACCCTCGCGGACCTAGCCTAAACTATTCGATGCAGCAACAGCGGGAAGGGTTACAGCCGCTTAATTGCCTTATGTTAGATATCTTTAGCATAATGCACTAAAGTATCCAAATAAAAATATAAACCGACTGTTTTCAATTAATTACTGCTAGTTCTGATCTGCTGGCGATCTGCCTTGCGATGCATTTCTCCTCTGCGAAATCCTAGGTTCCTCATTAGAAAATGTATCTCTCACCATTTCTAGCGCCTGCTGGTGCGTTTTTATTCGACCTTCCAGCTGCGCGTCTTCCACGGCGCGCAGGATTTCCTTGAACGCCGGCCCGGGGGCGTATCCCATCTCTTTCAGATCCTCTCCGGTTAGCAGCCGCGGCGGCCGCACCGCTTCTGGCGGCGTGTCGGCAAGGAAGCGTTGCGTGAAATCGTAGCAGGTCATATCCCGATGGCTGGAAAGGCAATCGAGCCGGTGCAGTTCCAGATGTTCCTCGAAGCGTGGCAAACGCACGAACCGCTTCAGCGTCGATGCGCGCATTTGCGCCACGTCCTTGAACCGCAGATGATTCGCCACCAGCAATGCGATTTGCTCGGTGTCGTCGTTGGAAAACCGCAGTCGCCGGCAGATTTCTTCGGCCATTCGCGTTCCCACCTCTACGTGCTCATCGAATCGGATGCGATCATTCGGTCCCGACGGCGGTTTGAACGTTGGCGGCTTGCCCACATCGTGCAACAGCACGCCCCAAGCAAGCGTTGGCGAGCAGCCAGCTGGAAGCTGCCCAAGCATAAGCAGCGTGTGTATCCAAACGTCTCCTTCGGGATGGAACTGCGGAGGCTGGGCGACTCCTTTCATGCGCGAGATCTCAGGCAGCAACTCGCGCAGCAGGCCCGTTTCATCGAGCAGCTCAAACGCGCGTCTCGCAGCGCCCTCGGTCAGCATTTTCGTCAGCTCGTCGCGCAATCGCTCTTGCGACACTTGCCCGATTTCAGCCGCGCGTTTGATAATCGCCGCGCGCGTGGCGGCCTCGATCACGTAGCCAAAACGCGCTGCGAAGCGGACCGCTCGAACCATCCGCAGCTTGTCTTCATCGAATCGCAGTTCCGGATCGCCAATCGCGCGAATGATCCCGGTCACCAAGTCCGCCTGCCCGCCCACAAAATCCAGCACGCGGCCGTCGCGCGGGTCCATCATCAAGCCGTTAATCGTGAAGTCGCGCCGGCGGGCGTCCTCCTCGGGCGTCGCGGAAAATTTTACGGCTACGGGGTGGCGGCCATCCGCGTACCCCAGATCGGAGCGAAACGTGGCGACCTCAACTTGCAGGCCGTCTCCGGTGACAATCACGACGCCGAATTGCGCGCCGACGGCGATGCTATCTGGAAAAAGGCGCTGCACTTCTTCCGGACGCGCGTCCGTCGCCACGTCGTAATCCACGGGATCGCGTTTGAGGAGCAGGTCGCGCACACACCCGCCCGTGAACAGGGCTTGATAGCCTGCCCCGCGCAGTTTCTCGCAGATTTGTTCCGCCAGTTGGCGCGCGTCCATGCTTGAATTATGTGCCCAATCGCAGTCAGGGCAAACCACCGTGTCCGTAAGAGTGCGGGGAATGCGAATCCGCTAGATTCGCTCGTTGTGCAATATGCGTGCGAAGGATTATGCGAAGGAAAAGGACTAAAGGAAGCGGACCGCCATGCATGTGATGTCATCGTGTTGGCGCGCCGGACCGACGAAAGTATCCACGTCGCCCATCAGAAGCGCGAGAACCGTAACGGCGGATTCATGCGTGAACGTTTCGACGCGCACCTGTATCTGCGACTCGGTGTACTCTTCGCCGCTGCCATTGACGGCTTCCGCCAAACCGTCGGTGAAAATCACCAGAAGATCGCCACTCCCAATCGCTACCGCCTCCGAGCGGTATTCCTTCGTGGCATCAATTCCGAAAGGCACCCCACCCTCGGAGAGGCGTTCCATCGCTCCCGAAGCGCGCCGCAAGAAAGGCGCATTGTGCCCCGCGTTGACATAGCGGATGCTGTGCGCGGAAGAGTCGTACTCCGCAAGAAACGCCGTCGTGAAGCGCATCCCCATCAGGCTGTGGTTACAGGCGTAGTCATTCAGCGCCCGCGCCAGTTCGTCCAGGCTCCCGGGACGCGTCGCGAGCGAATGAATACTCGCCTGAAATGTTGCCATCAAGAGTGCGGCAGGGACGCTCTTGCCCGCCACATCCGCGACCACCATCAATAGCGATTGTCCCGCATGGCCTTCGGGGCCCGCGCGAAGGAACGCGTCGTAATAATCTCCTGCGACGGTGTTTTGCGGCCGCGTCGCGAACGCGATATCCACACCGGGAACTGCCGGAGGGTGTTCAGGCACCAGCCAGTGCTGAATTTCGCGCGCGATTTCCAGGTCGCGCTTCATCGTCACGCGGTCGGCCAACTCGAGGGCCAGCAGAATGAACAAGATTGCTGTGCCGAGGCCGCCGAGATCGAAAGCGATTTGCCCGTCGCCGAAGTTGAACTTCAAATTGATTAACATCAGGATGCACGCAATCAGCAGTAGGACGCGGCGCGCGGGCGTCAGCTTCATCATCATCGCCTGGAAGAGCGCCCACGCGATTCGAAACGGGCGTTTCCAGTGCCGCCCCTGGCCCATCGCTTCCCAATCCACATCGTGCGAGTAAAACGAATACGTCGCCCGCGCGTCCGCCTTCATCTGGCCCCAGAGCTGCTGAATCGCCAGGCCTTCGGTCACGCGCTCCCAGTAATCGCCAAGGCCGCCTCGTTTTCTCGGGCCAGCGCTCGGCGGTGGTGTATAGCCTGTTCCCGTAGAAGGCATGAGGCGCAATTATACGGCAGGGGAACGCGTGCCGCGAGTTATTGCAAACTCAGGCTTACGAATCGCCCCGCCGGGGCACCGAGCCGCCCAGTTGAATTTTCGAGAAGCCGAAGCGGTCGCGCAGTCGGTCAGCGGCTTGCGCCAGTCGTTCGAGTTTCTCGCGGCGCCCGGCATCGAGCAGTTCGAGCTGGCCCGTGGCCGACGACGCAGCATGGAATGAAGACAGCGACACACCCACCAGCCGCAGCTTTGCCGAACCGTTCCACGCGCAGTGGAATAGTTCGCGAACCGCCGCCAGAATCGCGACATCCAAATCGGCGGGATTCGCAAACGTATGGCTGCGCGTGATGGTCTGAAAATTCGTGAAGCGAACTGTCACCGTGACCGTGCGGCAAAAAAGCCCCGCGTCGCGCAAACGCTTTCCGGCCTTCTGCGTCAGCAGGCTCAAAGTGGATTCCAGTATTTCGCGGTCCGCTGTGTCGCTGCCAAAGGTGCAGTTGTGCGAAATGGACTTCGGCTCCGCATCCACGAAGAACTCATACGTGTCCTGCCCGCGGGCCTTACGGTAGAGCGCCGTTCCCCAGCGTCCAAATGTTTCTTCCAGGCGTCCCTGCTCGACGGCCGCAAGCTGCGCCACATTTTGAATGCCCAGATTCGCGAGCGCACCTTCCGTGACCTTACCGATGCCGGGAATTTTTCGCACGCTCAGCGGCGCGAGAAAAGCCTCTTCGCTTCCTTCCGGAACCCAAACCAGACCGCGTGGCTTGGCCTGGTCGCTCGCCACTTTTGCGACCAACCGCGTGCTCGCGAGTCCGCCCGAGCACGGCAGGCCGGTCTGTTTCGTGATATCGCGCAGCAGGCGATCCGCGGCCGCGAGCGGCGGCCCGAGCAGCCGTTCCGTGCCGGTCAGGTCGAGATACGCTTCGTCAATCGAAGCCATCTCAACCACAGGCGAATACTTCGTAAGGATTGTCGCGACGCGATCGCTCCATTGCGAATACATCTCGTGGCGATTGTCAAGAAACACCGCGTGCGGGCACAGTTTTCCCGCCGTGCGCAGCGGCATCGCCGAATGAACGCCAAATTTCCGCGCTTCGTAACTCGCCGACGTAACTACGCCGCGCTGATTCGCCTGCCCGCCTACTACCACCGGCAGTCCCCGCAACTCCGGCCGGTCCAGCAACTCCACCGACACGAAAAACGCGTCCATATCCACATGAAGTATGGAAATATTCGCCGGCGCTGCCGTCGACCTGACGGCGGGCGTCGCACTTTGCTTGGCGCGATATTGCGCGAGCTTTGGCAAGCGAGGAAGCCTTCAGATTGAAATCATACACGGAGCGGGGCCGCTACGCGCGTTCGGCGGAAATTATACGAGGAATGTCCGCAAGGTCGTTGGCGACGCGAACTTCGGTCCAAACAGGTGATCCGTTGAAAAGCGGGCGGACGCGGGCGAGCGCGCCATAGCCAATTTCGAGCACAAGCAATCCTCTACTCCGCAGCAATTCCGCGGCTTGACTGATTAGTGGCGCGTAAATCTCCGTGCCCGTCGCGCCGCAGAAAAGAGCCTCGTGCGGCTCATGTTCGCGAACTTCACGCTGCAATTGCGCTTCTTCATCGCGCGCAACGTACGGCGGATTGCTGACAATCATATCGAATGTCGCGCGTTCACTCGCGAACGCGCCGAGCAAATTGCACTCGAGAAAATGAACTCGTTCCGCCATGTTATGGCGCGCCGCATTTCGGGTTGCGACCGCCAGCGCGGCAGCCGAAATGTCCGTCGCGAAAGCTTCAGCATGCGGAAATTCATGCGCCAGAGCCACAGCGATGCAGCCAGAGCCTGTGCCAACATCCGCGATGCGCAGCGACGCATTCGCGCGTCCTTTGCCCAGACGTTCCACCGCGACTTCAATGATGTGCTCTGTCTCCGGCCGCGGAATCAGCACCGCCGACGTCACTTCGAATTCCAAGCCCCAAAATTCCTGTTTGCCTGTCAGATATTGCGTCGGCGTGCCCGCCGCGCGTTGCGTTACGAACTCAAAATATCTGCGCACATCTTCAGCATCGAGCGGCGCTTCGGGATGCGCATAAAGCCATGCCCTATCGCGTCCCATGATGTGCATCAGCAATAATTCCGCCGCCAGCGCGTGCGACGGCACGCCCGCTGAGCGCATCCGCGCCATCGCCTCACGAAGAGCATCCCGCATATTCATCACCGAAATCTCGGCACGCACGGCGCCGGACGCTCCGCCGGACATCTCCGCGCGATTCTCGTTTGGCATGGCCATGGTCATTTCGCCGCCACCACCTCAGCTCGCCACCAACTCTTGATTCAGCCGCTCCGATTCGTAATGCGTAATCAGCGCATCCACCAGTGGCCCCAGCTTGCCGTCCATCACTTCCGTCAACTGGTGAAGCGTCAACCCGATGCGATGATCGCTGACGCGATTCTGCGGGAAATTGTACGTGCGAATTTTTTCCGAGCGGTCGCCCGTCTTGATTTGCCCGCGGCGTTCCGCGGCGATCAGCTGATGCTGCTTTTCCTGCTCCATCTCATAGAGACGCGTCCGAAGGACGCGCATCGCCTTTGCGCGATTCTTGATTTGCGATTTCTCGTCCTGCTGCGAAACCACCAGGCCCGTCGGAATGTGCGTGATGCGCACGGCGGAGTAAGTCGTGTTCACCGATTGCCCGCCGGGGCCCGAGGAACAGAACGTATCCACGCGCAAATCCTTCGCCTCGATTTTGATGTCGATATCGTCGGCTTCGGGCAGCACCGCGACCGTCGCAGCCGAGGTGTGAATGCGCCCCTGCTGCTCGGTGGCAGGAACGCGCTGAACGCGATGCACGCCGCTTTCATATTTCAACTTCGAATACACTTTTTGCCCTTGAATCGCCGCAATGATTTCCTTCACGCCGCCGATGGCCGACGCGGAACTCTCGAGCACTTCCACGCGCCAGCCCTGCGATTCGGCGTAGCGCGAGTACATGCGAAACAGCTCGCCGGCAAATAGCGACGCTTCTTCGCCGCCCGTGCCCGCGCGAATTTCGACGATGACGTTTTTCTCGTCATTGGGATCTCTCGGCAACAGCAGCATTTTCAAATCGCGCTCCACCGTTTCGCGGCGCGTTTCCAGCGCGTGCTGCTCGTCGTGCGCCAGTTGCTTCATCTCCGCGTCTTCCGCTTCGTCGATCATTTGCTTCGCGCCGGCGATTCCCTTTTCAATTTCCTTCCACTCGCGATATTTCTCGACAATCGGTGAAAGCTCCGCGTGCATCTTCGCGACTTTCTGGTAGCGCCCCGAGTCCTCGTGCACTTCTTGCGAAGACAGCTCCGTATTCAGCTCGTCGTAGCGAGTCTCGATCTGGTCGAGTTTCTGAAACATGCTCAGTGTCGTCATAGAAAAGCTCCAATAGAAATCGCAGCGTGAATGAACAGCGGTGAATCGGTTCGAACGGAGAAGTGCAACGCCCCAACGCGGGACCTCAGAAGCGAGCGCTAATAGAAGGAAGCAAACGTCACGATGTACACAAAGAATACCCGCGCCAGCCGGGCGTGTCAAATCCCGGCACGCGCAAGGAATGGGCCAGTTTGAAACTTGCGCTATGTTGTGGCCTGAATGAAGACATTTGTGGATTCGTTGTCCTTGGGCTCTGAAGCAATCCTAATAGCCCTTCTTTCGGTAGGCGTTGTTTGGTTATTGTGCTCCGTCCTCCCAGCGTCGTTACGTTCTCTCTGGGCGGTGATTGTGCCCTTCAGTTTGGCGTATTGCCTGTACTGGCTGCCGGTAGGGCTCGGAGTTGGTCGATCTGAGTACGGCGCCTGGGCAATCCTAGGCGTCGGTGCGTGGTTTCTTGCTGGTTTTTTGCCATCCGCAGTTGTCGTCCTAATTCTTCAGAAGCGCGAGCGCCGCGTCCGGTAATGCTCTGGCCCGGACTGATTTCAAACTGATGACCCACTACCCATTCCCAAAGTTGCTGCATTGTGGCGGCTATACTACGATGGCCTTTGCCTATGGCCGAAACTTCGAGCCCCGCATTGACGAACGCCGACGGCGGAATGCTGTGGGATTTTTGGTATCCCGCGCTGCGTTCGCATCAGGTGCGCGGAAGCGATCTCCGGCGCGCGATGCTCCTCGACGTGCCGCTGGTGATTGGCCGCGACACCCACGGCAAACCCTTCGCGCTGCGCGACGTGTGTCCGCATCGCGGCATGCCTCTTTCCTGCGGTCAGTCCGACGGCGAAGCGGTCGAATGCAGTTATCACGGCTGGCGCTTCGACGCGCGCACCGGCCAGTGCCGCGAAATTCCATCGATCACTGCGGACTCGAAACTCCGCGTCGACCGCATTTACGCGGGCAGCTTTCCCTGCGAAGAGCGCGACGGCTACATCTGGACTTACATGACCGCGCCGAATTCGCCGCGCCTCGAACACGCGCCCATCCCCGCTCCGGAGCTGCCGAAATTCAGCGAGCGCTACAGCACGGCGCATCTTTCCGCCGAAATGCCGGTTCACGTGGACCACGGAGTGATTGGCCTGATGGACCCGGCGCACGGCCCGTTCGTGCATCAATCGTGGTGGTGGCGCAAGCGCCGCAGCATTCACGAAAAGCACAAACAGTTTGAACCCATCCCCAGAGGCTTCCGCATGAGCCCGCACGCGCCATCCTCAAATAGCCTGCCGTACAAAGTGCTGAAGCTGATTACCGGCGCGCCCGTCACCACAACAATCGATTTCACGCTGCCGAGCTATCGGTTCGAGCAGGTGCGCGCGGGAAATCTATGGTTCTCAAGCCGCGCCGTCGTGACGCCCGTTCGTCGCGATCTTTGCCGTCTCGATTTCTGCGCGGCATGGAACGTCCTGCGCTACGTGCCCATCGTGGGCTTCATCGTCGGAGTTCTTGGGCCCCGATTTATTGCGCAGGATACCGACACGATGACAAAACAATCCGTCGGCCTGAAATCGAATCCTCACCTGATGCTGATTGACGACGCGGACCGTCCGGCAAAATGGTATTTCCAGCTCAAGGCCGCGCATTTGGAATCGCAGCACACCGGCGCGCCCGCCCCCCATCCCATGGACGGCCCCGTCACGCTGCACTGGCGCTCGTAAGCCTGATACGCGGGTGCGTTACTGAATTTTCGCCATATCAAATTCCGCTTCTTGCACCTGACCATCCGGAGTCTTGACAGATACGCGCAGCGGCGCGGAAGTTATTTTCGCGGGATCGAATTGCAGTTCAAATGACCAACCAAGAAAGGTTGACCCACCATCTCCACCGTTGCTGTATATCTCCTGATAGCTCGTCTTCAACGGTGTGATTTCTTGCTGTTGCGATACGTGTATGGGAACGTCGTGCGAAAGATCGGGCGGGAAAACCCGGCTGCTCGTATGGCCCGAATAACCTGTATTCCATTCCAGTTGAACTCGCGCAATAAGTTTGAGGGGATGTTCCCGCAAGTCGGTTTCAGCTTGCATGGCGGAATCACCGGGTGTGTTCCGTTGCCCCCGGAGAACAATCTGTTGGTACGGGGTGGAAATGTCGACCTGTAAAACGTAATAGCGCCCT
>JBAUEX010000057.1:0-5078 GCA_049678845.1 Candidatus Acidiferrales bacterium | reverse complement strand
TCTCGGCGTTTCCCGGTGCCTCTACGGGATCCCAGCCCTCTCCGAAACCCAAGGCAACCACAGAAGTGGCTAAGGTGACCGCAGATGCCAAGACGGCCATTCCTGCGCCGGTAGCACCCGCAGGTGCACTCAATGATAAAGCTGCGACGGTGCCGGTGGGAGAGACGCACCCCTCGAATTCAAATGAAATTGTGGCGGAGGACTCTCTGTCCAATATCTACTTGCCTCCTCCTCCGGCTTTTCGTCCCACGATTGAACCCACCGAGCGCACCAGTCGGTTGTGGTTTACGTTAAGCGTTGCCGAGCACAGCGCTGCGGGATTTGACGCCTGGTCCACCCGCAAAGCCATTTCGGAAGGCCGGGCCGAAGCCGATCCGATGATGCGCCCGTTCGCCAATTCAGCCGCAATCTACGGCGCCATACAGGTGGTTCCCTTCGGACTCGACTACGTCGCGCGCCGAATGCATCGAAGCACGGGGTGGACGCGCCACGTATGGTGGGTGCCGCAATCGGTCGCAACGGCGACGTATCTTTTTAGTGGCT
Source organism: Candidatus Acidiferrales bacterium (assembly GCA_049678845.1). Lineage (GTDB taxonomy): Bacteria > Acidobacteriota > Terriglobia > Acidiferrales > UBA7541 > DAHUXN01. The sequence continues at coordinate 4,535 of JBAUEX010000057.1, read as the reverse complement.
CCTACAACGTCATCCATACGCGCTGAGTCAGAGGCGTTTTCCGTTCCATCGATCGACATCCTTTATTGCTAGAATGTGCGGGTGCGACTTCTTCTCTGGGTGTTACTGCTCAGCACTTCGGCTCACGCTCAACGGTGGACGGTCCAGACCGCCGGTCTCGACACCAATCTGCGAGGAATCAGCGTCGCGAATGCGTCAGGCTTATCACCCGACGTGATCGTATGGGCATGCGGCTCAAATGGCGTGATTCTTCGCTCGGTCAATGAGGGCAAGACATGGAAGCGACTCCACGTGCAGGGTGGCGATGCGCTCGACTTCCGCGGTATTGTGGCGTTTGGCGCGACGACCGCCTATGTGATGTCGATTGGAGAAGGCGCGAGGTCCCGGATTTACAAGACTGCAGATGGCGGCAAGAGTTGGACGCTCGAGTTTTCCGGCGGTCGCCCGGCATTGTTTCTCGACGACCTGGTTTGTATTTCGAAAACGAGATGCTACGCGCTCAGCGATCCAGTCGACGGCAAATTCCTGCTAGTGAGCACAAAGGACGGTGAGCACTGGCAGGAGCTCTCCAACCAACAAATGCCCGCGGCGCTGCCCGGCGAGGGTGTGTTTGCCGCAAGCGGAACATCGTTTACGATCTACCACAAGAGAGAAATTTATTTCGGCACGGGCGGGGCGCGTGTGGCGCGGGTTTTTCGCTCGCCGGATCTCGGCCGCACCTGGACCGTCGCGGAAACCCCAATCGCCAGCGGCAACGCGTCGTCGGGAATTTTTTCCATTACCCGTATCAGAAGCACTGTCATCGCAGTCGGCGGGGACTACAAGGATCCCAGTCGGTCTGATCGCCTGGCCGCTTATTCTGCCGATGATGGAAGGACTTGGCGTCTTGCCGCGCGACAACCGGGAGGATTCCGCTCCGCTGTGGTGACCTTTTCTGCCGCGACTCACGGCGATGTCACAATTGCCGTGGGCCCGGGCGGCGAGGACACAAGTCAGGATGGGGGCGACCACTGGACCCACGCCGGCAGCCTCAATCTCAATGCGGTCGCCGGCACAGACGCCGACCAGGTTTGGGGAGTCGGCCCGAAGAGCACTATCGCGCACTTGATCCGCGGCAAGAAACACAACCCCTAACTCTTCTCGCCTCGTTTTCGGCTTTACCAGCTGTAAATCTGCGCTCTAGCCGCCGCTGGCTGTATACTCAGCCGCATGCGCTCACGCATTCGGTGGTCGGTTATTGGTTTGCTTGGTTTGATCTTTATGGTTGGCGCTGGCATTTGCGCGGTCAGTCAGCACGAAAGTACTGCGGCTGAACAATTCGACAAAAAAGCACACGCGGCTCTTTCTACCACGGTCGGAAGACTGCGACTTCCGGGCCTTCAAGAACCCGTCGAAGTGCTTCGGGACCGCTGGGGCGTCCCTCATATCTACGCACGGAACCAGCACGATCTATTCTTCGCACAGGGATTCGTTGCGGCGCAGGATCGATTGTTCCAGATGGAGATCTGGAAACGCGCCGGTCAAGGCCGATTGGCGGAAGTACTGGGCGATTGGGCGTTACCGCGAGATATTGCAGCACGCCTGACGCGTTATCGCGGCTCAATGGATGCCGAATACCGAAGCTACGCGCCGGACACCCGCGAGGTTTTGAGCGCGTTCACGGCGGGCATCAACGCATACATCGAACGTCGGCTCGACCCGAAAGGTCCTGGGTTACCTATTGAGTTTCAGTTGGCCGGATTTCGGCCGGAGCTCTGGCGGCCTAACGATTGCTTGACGCGCATGGCGACGCTGAGCGTCACGGGAAATGCCACCGAAGAACTGGCTCTCGCGCACCTGGTCGCGCTACTCGGACCGAAGAAGGCGGCTTCTCTTCAGGATTTTGATCCACCTGCGACGCTTGAACCGCCGGCCGGTGAAGACTTGACTGGCCTTTCGCCGGTTTTAATCAAGGGATTTGTGGGCACCGACTCCCGCGTTGGATTTCCCGCGAACTTCGAGGGCAGCAACAATTGGGCGATATCCGGCAAGATGACGAGCAGCGGCAAGCCGCTGCTGGGGAACGATCCGCACCGTACGATCGCGTTGCCGTCGCTTCGATACATCGTTCATCTCCACGCGCCGGGTTGGGATGTCGCCGGGGCTACCGAGCCTGCACTGCCGGGCGTCAGTATTGGACATAATCAAGATATTGCGTGGGGTTTGACGGTTTTTCCCATCGATCAGGAGGATCTTTTTCTCGAAGAACTGAACCCTCAGAATACGCTCGAATATCGCACAGCCCATGGCTGGGCCAGGATGCAAGTTGTTCGGGAAACTTTTCGTGTTCGAGGCGGCAAAGACGTAACAAAAGAGCTTGAATTCACAGTTCACGGGCCGGTGCTCTGGGAGGACGGAAAGCGTGCCCTCGCGCTGCACTGGGTTGGTGCGGAACCCGGCACCGCTCCCTATCTTGCGGGAATCTCTGTGGACCGAGCGCATAATTGGCCGGAATTCCTTGCGGCGATGGCACGTTGGAAGACGCCGCCTGAAAATCTGGTCTACGCGGACGGTGAAGGCAATATCGGCGAGGAATCCGCGGGGCTGACCCCGCTTCGCAAGAAAGGGAACGGACTTTTGCCGGCGCCGGGTTGGGCGGGATACGAATGGGCCGGCTTCGTTCCGTTCTCGCAATTGCCAAGGCAGTTCAATCCTCGGCGCGAATTCATCGCCACCGCGAACAACAAGACCATTGGTCCGAATTACCCATACAAAGTTGGCTTCGCATGGAGCGCGGATCGCATCGCGCGGATCAATCAAGTTCTCGATGGGGCCCGAGACCGCAAGCGGGCGCTGGATGTCAACGACATGGCCGCGCTGCAGAATGACGTTGTGTCGCTTCCGGCGCAGAAGCTTACGCGCCTGCTCGCCTTGAGCTCCGCCGCGAACGACATTGCCCTAAAACTGCTGGAGGATTGGAACGGCAGTCTGGAAATGAGCTCTCCCGCGGCCGCGCTCTATGAGATTTGGCTGCGACACTTGCGCTCGGCGATTCTCGACCAGATTGCACCGCACGCGCAGCCCGGTTCGATTTATTTGGGCGCGGATTCTCTGGCCAGGTTGATGGAGGATCCCTCGGCGGATTTCTTCGGCGAGAATCCCAACGCCGCGCGCGGCAAAATCCTCCGCGAAACACTGACCGCGGCCTACGCTGAATTTGAGTCCGTGGGACCGGATCCTTCTGTGCGGAACTGGGGCAAGCTGCACACCGTGCGTTTCCGGCACGCACTCGATCATCTGCCAGGCCTCCAAGGCTTGCTGGACCTGGGTCCGTTTGCGCGGCCCGGCGATGGGACAACGGTGGACGCCACCGCATTCACATCCGCAAACTTTGATCAAATCGCAGGCGCAAGCTATCGCGAGATTCTCGACATCAGCGATTGGGATCGGTCTTTGGTCGTGAATGCGCCCGGCGAAAGCGGCCAGCCTGGTAGCAGGCATTATGGAGATCTGGCGCCTCTCTGGCGCAACGGGAAGTATTTCCCGCTCGCCTATTCGCGACAGGCGGTCGAGCACGTCACCACCGAGCGTCTGGAGCTTTTGCCGGAGAATCACTAAGTCGAGAATTGCTCTTCAGGAACTTGGCGGAGTCGGGATTCCGCTGAGGGGTGAAACTCGCATTTGCGCGGCAGTCAGGAGCAAGTAGCGCACAGAACGACCTGGGCCGTCGAACTCAAACGAGGTGGAAAAGGCCCGGCGGTATAACCGCGCCGGGCCCTTTCGCGAAGCTACTTTTGCTTGGGATTAGGATTGGGATTCGAATTCTGTTTGACCACGTCCGCATTCGCCAGAGCCGCAGACGCTGCATCGGAGTTTTGATAGCGCGTGAGATATGGCATCGACGGCGTAATTTCAAACGGCATTTTCGCACGCGCCGAGAGCAACTGCACAGGCTTGCTCTTCACCATGTCCACCGTATCATCCCAGGAATTGAGTACGGTTCGCGAGCCCAAGGGAAGCGCTGTAATCTGGTCCACTTTCATGGGCTCGAGCGGCGGGGCGGCCTGAATCAGCTGCGTGGCCATGAATACCTGATTGCCGAGGTTGGCGCTGATCAGCGACGGCAGCTGCTTCTGCTCTGCGGCCAGTTGTTTAAAGAAAAGACCGGCGGTGCCAAGCTGACTCTTGTATGGTGAATTCTTCAGCAACTGCATCGCTTTGTTTGCGGCCGCTTCTTCATCGCCCTCGGTGTTTCGGAAGGACATGCGCTTGATTGTATTTGCGGTTGAAACCATGGTCGTGTCGTTGAACGAGTAGTTGTCTCCGAGCCCCGAGCCAGTTACCACCGCCCCAAGCTGGTGCGCGAGTATCGCCGCCAAGCTCGGTTCATCCGGCAGCACGTCCAACAAGCCGCGGCTCAACACGATTGTGTGCCCGATCGTGAAGGCTTCCAAAGTCGAGGTCAGCAGCACACGACAGCGAACCTCTGGCTCGATATCCAGATTGTTCGTCACCTCCAGGTTATTTGCCACCGTGTTCATCACTTTGTCCAATGG
>JBAUEX010000056.1:0-6510 GCA_049678845.1 Candidatus Acidiferrales bacterium | reverse complement strand
GCCTTGATCTGGGGTGAGGAAAACGTCAAATTTGGCTGTTTCCGCCGCCACGAGAAGCTCGCCGTTCTTGAGTCCCACTAGTCCAGCGTAGCGCGCTGTCTGGCAGTCATGACCGCCCAAATAGCTTCGGAATCGCTCATCGATACATTCGTCGATCAGAACACGCACCTAAGGGCGGGCGAGCAAAAGGTCCTTCGCCTCTTCGAGAGCGGCGACTGCCGTTTCACGGGTGACGGTGGGAAAGCCCTCCAGGAAGTCTTCGAGTGTCTCTCCGCCTTCCAGGTAGTCGAATAGTGTTTGGATCGGCACTCGTGTCCCGCGGAAGACAGGGGCTCCTCCGAGGACCTCCCGACTTCTGACGATCACATTCACAATTTAATTGTACCACAAGCGGGGATGACCTGAACGAACCGGGTTTATCTCCGAAGACCAAAGGAATCTCATCCTCGACCATGGCTCCCAAGAGCGCTTTTCCGAAGGGATGATTTTCAAAACAATGGGAGCGTATTCGCTCAAACGTTGTTAGCCCGGGTCCGATCAATACGCCGCTGGCGAATCGGCAATCTCCAGACGTGATTGCGCGGATTGTGTCCACGATCCCGATGGGACGGATGGGGGAACCCGAGGAAGTTGCTAAGGTGGCGTTGTTTCTCGCGTCGGATGACTCTAGTTTCGTCACGGGTATCGAACTGTTTGTTGACGGCGGCAGAGCCCAGATCTAACCGAAAGGGCGGGGGCGACAAGCGATGGGGACGGGCACCCGCTCGAAACCCTTGACAAACGAAACGTCGCGGACTAATAGATAGCTGTCCGCGATTCCGGCCCACAGGAGGAGCACGCCGATGCAAACGTCCCGCAGAGACTTCCTCAAGGTTGCGGCAGTTGGTGGCGTTGCCGCCTCCGCTTTTGGATTCGATCTCAAGCCCGCCTACGCTCAGCTCAAAGAATTAAAAATCGCGCGCGCCAACGAGACGCGCTCAACGTGTCCCTATTGCGCGGTCGGTTGCGGAGTCCTCATTTACACCATTGGCGATCGCGCCAAGAACGTGACGCCGCAGGTGATTCACGTGGAAGGCGATCCCGATCATCCCACCAATCGCGGGACGCTGTGCCCGAAAGGCTCTTCGCTCGAACAGGACATCCTCAACACCCGGCGGCTGACCAAGCCACAGGTCCGCAGGCCCGGCGGGACGGACTGGCAGGACATCTCGTGGGATGACGCCTTGGATGAAATCGCGCAATGGACCAAGAAGACGCGGGACGCCACGTTTGTGGAGAAAGACGGGAATGGCCGCACCGTAAATCGCTGCGAAGGAATTTCGTTCATCGGCGGTTGCACGGACACCAATGAGTTCAATTATCTGGTCGTTAAGACCATGAGGAGTTTGGGCTTGGTGTATTTAGAAAACCAAGCCCGTGTTTGACACGGACCCACGGTCTCAAGTTTGGGACCAACATTCGGACGCGGGGCGATGACCAATGGCTGGATCGACATCAAGAACACCGACATGATGTTGATCATGGGCGGAAATCCCGCCGAGAACCATCCCTGCGGATTCAAGTGGGCGATGGAGGCCAAGCGTAACCGCAACGCCAAGCTGATTTCCGTAGATCCGCGATTCACACGCACATCCGCTACCGCCGATGTTTTTCTGCAGATACGCGCAGGCACGGACATTGCGTTTCTGGGCGGGCTCATTCGCTACGCCATCGCCAACAACCGCATCGCCAAAGAATATCTGGTCAATTACACGAACGCCGCATTTGTGGTTAAGGAAGGTTTCAAGCTTCCGGAGGATGGTCTCTACTCCGGCTTTAATGCCGCGGCGGGAACTTACGATGATGCCACGTGGAACTACGAAGAAGGCGGAGACCTGAGCGGCAAAGCGGGAGTCGTTTCGTCTGCCGCGAAAAAGGGCTCTGCGAAAGTTGGAGCGTCTGCGGCCGCCGGAAAGCCGCCTGCGTTGCCGCCAAACGTCGCCTTCGACCTGACGCTCGAGCATCCACGCTGCGTTTTCCAATTGCTGAAGCGGCAGTATTCGCGTTACACCCCTGAAATTGTGGAACGAATCACCGGCATCCCGAAGGAGCAGTTCCTTCAAGCCGCGGATCTGTTCACTTCGGTGCGCAAAGACGGCGATATGAAGAAGGTCGCGACAATCATTTATGCGGTTGGCTGGACGCAGCATACGTCCGGCACGCAGATCATTCGCACGGCGGCGATGGTTCAGCTTTTGCTCGGCAATGTTGGGCGCGCAGGCGGCGGCGTGAACGCGCTGCGCGGGCATTCGAATATTCAGGGCGCGACGGACATGGCCGGGCTTTTCGATTCTTTGCCCGGGTACTTGAAAGCGCCTAACCCCACCGATATGGATTTGGCGGCGTATCTGAAGCGCGTGACGCCAGGCCCCTCGAAGCCGACACCGTGGAGTTCGATGAACTACTGGTCCAACACGCCAAAGTTTTTTGTGTCGCTGTTGAAATCTATGTATGGCGACTCGGCAACAAAACAGAACGGATTTGCCTTCGACTATCTGCCAAAAGTGGATCGCAATTATTCTTGGACGCACATCTGGGACGATATGTACAACGGCACGGTGAAGGGCATGTTCGCCTTCGGCATGAACGGCGTGATGATTGGGCCGGACACAAACAAAAACATCAACGCGTTGAAGAAAGCGGATTGGCTGGTAGTTGGCGAAATTTATCCTGATGAAACGAGCGAGTTCTGGAGAGCGCCGGGAATCAGCACCGAAGAACAAAAAACCATAAATACGACGGTGTATCGCCTGCCGTGCGCGGGCTTCGCGGAAAAAGACGGCAGCATGACGAATTCAGCGCGCTGGGTATCGTGGAAATATGCCGCAGTTCCGCCGCCGGGGCAAGCGCGGCTCGACCAAGACATCATCGCGCAGATTTTCCTGCGCCTGCGCGCTCTGTACAAGAAAGAGGGAGGCAAATTCCCGGATCCCGTTCTGAATTTGAACTGGGCGTACGCGGACGCCGAGCATCCGCCGCTTGCGCAGGTCGCCATGGAATTGAACGGTCGCGCGCTCGCGGATTTGACGGATCCGGTGACGAAACAAGTGATTAAGAAAGGCCAGCAACTGCCGGGATTCGCATGGCTGAAGGACGACGGCACGACGATGTGCGGGAATTGGATTTATTCCGGCATGTGGACCCAAGCCAGTCCTGAAGTCCAGCGGCGAGGCACGGACGATCCGTCCGGTCTAGGTATTTATCCAAATTGGGCGTGGTCATGGCCTGCGAATCGCCGCGTGCTTTACAATCGCGCTTCTTGTAACAGCGCCGGAACACCGTGGGACCCCGATCGCAAACAAGTCTGGTGGAACGAAGCGGCGGGCAGCTGGGCGGGAAACGACGTGCCGGATTTCAAGCCAGATTCACATCCGAAGGATCACCTGGGGCCGTTCATCATGAATCCGGAAGGAGTTGGACGGCTCTTTGCACCGATTGGAGTGCTGGCGGATGGCCCGTTCCCGGAACACTACGAACCCATCGAGAGCCCGATCCAGAATCCGCTGCATCCGAACCAGTCGAGCAATCCGCTGGTGAAAAAATTCAAAACTCCCTATGACAAATTCGGGTCGCCGGAGGAGTACAGCATCGTGTGCACCACCTACCGGCTGACCGAGCAATATCACTACTGGACGAAAAATAATCCGATGAACGTGCAGTTGATGCCCGAGCCGTTCGTGGAAATCCCCGTGGAGCTGGCAGACGAGAAGGGAATTCGCGGAACGGACAAAATCAAGGTAATCAGCGCGCGAGGAACGTACATCGCGAAGGCGTTCGTGACTCGCCGGCTGAAGCCGATGATGATCGACGGCAAGAAGGTGTACCAGATCGGCTTGCCTATTCACCAGGGTTTCCGCGGAATCGTTGAAGACGAAGGAGGAGACGCGCGAACGCCGGCGAATTTGCTCACGCCCACGGTGACCGATCCGAACGCGCACACTCCGGAGTCCAAGGGCTTCCTCGTGAAAGTCGAGAAGGCGTAGAGAGCGACGATGAGCCAGGCGTCAACAGAAATCATTCGGATTTCGGGGCATGCCGGCAGCGTTCCGGGCGTCGGGTTAAACCGGGAATTCGAAGTTTGCAAGCTGGTGGACACCACCACGTGCATTGGATGCAAAGCGTGCGAAGTGGCCTGCCTAGAGTGGAATGGATACGCGTTTGCCGAGACCACGTTCAACAACAGCTACCAGACCATGCCGGAGACGGCATGGAATTACTGGAACCTGATCAAGTTCACAGAGCACGAGCGCGAAGACGGCAGCATGATGCTGCTGATGCGCAAAGATCAGTGCATGCACTGCGAGGATCCGGGCTGTCTGGCAGCGTGTCCCGCCGACGGCGCCATCGTGCAGTACGCGAATGGCATCGTGGATTTTCAGGAAGCGAACTGCATCGGTTGCGGCTATTGCATCACGGGCTGCCCGTTCAACATTCCCAAATTCAGCCCGACGGCGCGCAAAGTTTTCAAGTGCACGCTGTGCAACGATCGCGTGTCGGTGGGTTTGGAGCCGGCGTGCATCAAAGCGTGTCCCACGGGCTGTCTGCATTTCGGCACGAAGGCGGAGATGAAAGACCTAGCGGAAACGCGCGCGGAGCAACTTCGCACACAATCGGGATTTGCAGACGCGGGTGTCTATGATCCGCCGGGAGTGAGCGGCACGCACGTGATTTACGTGCTGCACGATGCGAAGAATCCGGAGCTGTATGGCGGACTGCCGAGAGATCCGCACGTTCCTTACTCGGTGGGGTTGTGGAAAGGGCCGCTGAAGTGGCTGGGAAATCTCGCGATGATCGGCGGCCTGGTGGGCCTTGCGTGGCATTACATGCGATACGGGCCGAAGAGAGAGGAGCCGATTCCGCCGGATGATGGGAGGCGCGAATGACCACGCGCGCGATTTCAACTGCAACAGCCGCCGGTCAAAACGAGAAATTGGTCCCGCGCTACACGCTGGGCGAACGCACCAACCATTGGATCAGCGCACTCGCTTTCATCTACCTGCTCATCACCGGCCTGGCTTTCTGGTCGCCCTATCTTTATTGGCTGGCGGCCATCGTGGGCGGCGGCCCCGTTGCGCGAGCGTGGCATCCTTGGGTGGGGCTGACTTTTGCGGTATCGCTATTCTGGATGTTCGCAGCGTGGCGGCGCGACATGCGGATTGACGATAGCGACCGCGCGTGGGCGAAAGCGATGCCCGATTATATTCAAAACCGCGACGACAAATTGCCTGCGGTCGGCCGGTTCAACTATGGGCAGAAGCTCTTTTTCTGGGCAATCTTTTACAGCGTGATTTTGCTGCTGCTCTCCGGCGTTGCGTTGTGGTACACCGAAGCGCTCCCGTGGAGCCTGCGGTACGCGCGCTACGCCGCAATTCTGATTCACGCCAGCGTGGCGCTCATTGCCATTGGACTATTCCTGATTCACGTGTACATGAGCGCGATTTTGGAGGAGGGCAGCTTCGGCTCGATGATTCATGGATACGTCACGCGCGCATGGGCGTGGACGTTCCACCGCACGTGGTATTACCAGGTCACCGGAAAATCTCAAACCAAACTATGAGTGGTGCGCACTGGGAGCGGCGAATTCGGCGCGCCAACGAACTGGCATCGATGTATCCATTTGCCGCCGAAGGGCTCCGGTTCTACGCGCGAGTTGCGGTATTCCAGAAAAGCCTGCAGGAAGAAATCCAGAAGGCGATGGCGAATTCGCTGAAGATTTCGTCAGGCCGGCCACTGCGGGACGAATTAGATCTTTTCCGGCTCCTCCCGAAATTTCCGGCGTTTCTGTCGGTGATCCAGCAGGCTTCTCCAGCGAGGCTCGCGCACGCCGCTGCCGCGCTGGCGGAGAAAGGCCCGGTGGGATGGCAGCGAGCTTTGGAAGATTTTTGGTGGAAGGAGGACGGATTGGCATCGGCGCGGGAGGAGGTCGAGGAGGCGCGGACGGGCGATTCGTTCGAGGCCGCAGCGTCGGAGCGGCTGCTGGCGTGGATTTTTCTGCAGCCGTACGCGGAGTATCTGGCCGCCAACCGCGAGCCAGTGAATGCGGACGGAACTCCATCGACCTGCCCGCTTTGCGCCGGGAAGCCTATCGCCGGCGTATTACGGAGCGAAGGAGACGGCGCGAAAAAGTCACTCGTTTGTATGCTCTGCGCGCACGAGTGGAGTTTTCGAAGAATTTATTGTCCGGCGTGCGGAGAAGAGAGAGAGCCGCAGATGGCGTTCTATTCCGCGCCGGAGATCGCGCACGTGCGCGTGGATGTTTGCGACACGTGCCATACGTACCTGAAAAGCGTCGATTTGACGAAGACGGGATTGGCGGTTCCGATTGTGGATGAGCTGGCGACAATTCCTCTGGATCTGTGGGCGCGCGAGCACGGATACGAGAAACTGCAAATCAACCTTCTGGGGATTTGAACAGACGGCTGGGCCCCCATCGCTTCTTCAGGATAGTTGATGTGAGGTGTTTGGTTGCGG
>JBAUEX010000055.1:0-5815 GCA_049678845.1 Candidatus Acidiferrales bacterium | reverse complement strand
GGGAAGCCCTATTTAGGCTATATCAATTTCTTCGTTGCGGAATCGCTGGGCGCAACATTGTCAAGCCCCGTTAGAAATGTCCCCCTTTTTACCCCATTAGAAATGTCCCTTTTTTTGATTTGCTCTTGTCGTTGGGGTGTCCGCCGGAGCGAAGCCCTGCGCCGCGGTTTGTGCGGCGCGTTTAGGGCGAAGCGGAGGCGGATACCCCAACCTGTAGTGACTCCTGCGATCCCTTCAGCCTCTGCAACATCATTCTCTGCTCGTAACCTCGCCGCCACGGATGATCCTGTGCCGGTTTGTTTCCTACATGCGTCGCCGGCCGGCGCGGCTCACCTGCCACTTCTGGAACTGCTTGAGGGCGAGTAGCTAGATCTTCGTACTCGATCTTTGCTCCCCGATAGCGCACTTCTACCACTCCATCTTCCCACTCACAGACCAATGCCTTGGCTCGCGTCGGCCCGTAGCGCTTATTCTGCGGCTTGAGTTGCAGGAAACGCCCTTGGTACTGCACCACCCAATCGTTGCTGATCCATCGTTCCGTCTCCAATCGGAAGATCTCTCTCAGCTTCGCCGGGCTCGGCGCCTTCACGTGATAGTTCTCCAGTCGAGCCGCTTCTCGCGCAAAACGTCGATTGTGTTCCGGAAGATATTCCGACTCCAGGTATTCATTCGCCGCTTCGTAGCTCTCGATCCCTTGGCGACGCAGTTTCTTCACCAGCCGATCCTGATGTACCCCGTTGCTGCGCTCCACCCGCCCTTTGGCCTGCGGAGAACTCGCCGCGATGATGCTTATCTCCAATCGCTCGCACATGCTCCCAAATTGCGTCCTGGGCGCTTTCCCCCGCAGGCGCTCCCCTTCGGTTGGCTGCCGCTTATAAACGTTCTTCCAATCGGTATACAACGCCCGCGGCACCCCATACTTCCCGATCCAGCTTCGCAACACTCCGACCGCCGCCCAGATCGTCTCCTGCTCTCCCAGCCGACAGCATGTCGTCGTCGTGGCATCATCCACCATATTCATCAGACATCCCCGGGGACCCCGCTCCTCAAACCACGCATGAAAACTTCCATCCATTTGCACCAGATCTCCAAAGTGTTGCCGCCGTTCCCGACGTTTCCGGTGCGCTTTCCGTCTGCGCCGGCGGCTCCACAACCCCTCCGCCAACATCCAGCATCGCAACGTCTCCTCGCCCACCTTCAGCCCATCCTCAGCTGCTAAATGTTCTGCTGCCAGCTTCGGTCCGAACCGCTCCTGTTCCCCTCCCGAATACTTCTCCCGGATTAGCCGCAGCACTCTCCGCCGGAATTCCTCTGGCTTCGCGCGGTTCGAACTTCTTCCCGCGCTACGGTGCTGGAGCCCGGGGGCTCCTTCTTTCCGATATCGTTGCCACAGTCTCTTCGCCTGCCGATAGCTCAACTCCAACATCTTCGCTGCATCTACCAACCTCAGCGTCTGCCTCTTCACTCGCGCCAAAACCTCTGCTCGTCGAAGTTCCCTCGTGCTCATCGCTGTCCTCTTCAACCGGACCTCCTCAGGAGGTCGCAGTGTAGGGGACATTTCTAACGGGGGCTGCAGGGGACATTATCAAAAAGGCGCAACAGCGCGCGCCTGCCCTCGCACAAGATAATTTTTCCGTCCGCCCGTCCATTTTGGACGGCATTGTTGTCGCATTTCGCCGATGAAGAGTCAGCCGCAGAGCCAAAAAAGGTGTGAGACTCTGCTCTACCACGGCGCGTCTAGTCGTAGTATTCAGAGCCGAGGTGGGTGATCAGGTCTTCGCCTATCATCCAACGGAGAGTGTTTTTCAGTTTCATGGACTGGATGAAGAGGTCGTGCTCGGGATAAAGCTCAGGCGCGCACATGGGCGATTTGAAATAGAAGCTGAGCCATTCTTGAATGCCGCGCATTCCCGCCCGCTGCGCCAAATCGAGAAACAAAACCAAATCAAGAACGATGGGCGCGGCGAGAATCGAATCGCGGCATAGGAAATCAACTTTGATCTGCATGGGGTAGCCGAGCCATCCGAAAATGTCGATGTTGTCCCAGCCCTCTTTGTTGTCGCCGCGCGGCGGATAATAATTGATGCGGACTTTGTGGTAGAGATCGCCGTACAGTTCCGGATAAAGCTTCGACTGAAAAATATATTCGAGAGCGCCGAGTTTGGATTCTTCTTTGGTCTTGAACGAGCCAGGATCATCGAGAACTTCGCCGTCGCGATTGCCGAGAATGTTCGTCGAGAACCAGCCGTGCACGCCCAACATGCGCGCTTTGAAGCCGGGAGCGAGAATCGTCTTCATCAGCGTTTGGCCCGTCTTGAAATCCTTGCCGCATATGGGCACGTTCTTTTCTTTTGCGAGTTCGACGAGCGCGGGTAGTTCGGCGGTCAGATTCGGCGCGCCGTTCGCGAAGGGCACGCCCTCCTGAATGGCGGCGTAAGCGTAAAGCATCGAGGGCGCGATGGATTCGTGATTTTCCTTCATGGCGCGCTCAAAATCTTTTAGCGTGGCGTGCGTGCTCTCCTGCTTGAGGAAAATTTCCGTGGAGGCGCACCAGACCATCACCGTGCGTGCGATCTTGTTTTTCTTTTTGAACTCGCGAATGTCGTCACGGAGCTGCTCGGCGAGATCGAATTTATTCTTCGCTTTCTTGACGTGCGTGCCCGAAAGCTTCTTGACGTAGTTCTGGTCGAACGCGGCTTTCATGGGCTTGATGTTTTTCAGGAAGGGCTGTACCAGATCGAGATGGCGCGTGTCGAGAACGCCGGCGTGCGTGGCGGCTTCGTGAGCGGTGTCGGGGAAAATATCCCAGCCGCCGAAAACGACGTCGTTCAAATTCGCGAGCGGAACAAAGTCGTGAATTTTGGGCGTACGTCCTTCGGTGCGTTTGCCGAGGCGAATCGTCCCCATCTGCGTGAGCGAGCCGACGGGCAGAGCTTTGCCTTTGCGCACAAGCTCGACGCCCGCCATGAAAGTGGTGCTGACGGCGCCCATCCCGGGAGTCAGAACCCCCAGCTTGCCCTTGGGAGGCGCGATGTTTCCGGGTTTCCGCATGCAATTCTCCTCGAATGATATGGATTTGAGCGCGAAGTATGGTCTAGCTGAAAAGGCGCGCGTCAGGAAAACAAAATATCATGCGCGAAGCGGCAAGCTTTTGCAAATCGTTTTGCGCTAATTTTTGCGAGCGGGCCGCGCGGTGGATTTCTTCGCGGGGGCGGAAACTGATTCGATGCCGGACGTTGCGCAGAGGAAAACGTACACCAGCACGATGGAGATGACGAGAATGGCACCCATAAAAGGTCTCCGAAGTCGAAGAAGGGAAGTGCAACTGAAGGGCCAAATGGCAGGGGTTCTTCCGCGTTGATATCACGGCAGAAAGCCGATGACGCGAGGAAAATAGTGTGCGCGGGAGGTGACACTGTCGCCGGGAATATACAGTCAGGGGGAAAGTCGGGGACCAAAATGTGAAAAATCCTGCAGCGTGGCGTGGAATTCGTCCTCCTACACAGGAGGGGGGCTGCCGCAAGGAAGGGTTAAAAAACGAAAAGCAGCTCATCCCTCACAAGAGATGTTCAGGACAGGGCACTGGCAGTTGGACGAAGATGTTTGCGTGCTACGCTTAAGTCTCGCGGTGATTCCGGGGAAACCATGCCGATGGGAAGACGCACTCTGCTTTGGAACCGGGAAATGCGATGTTTGTGGCGGAACGGGGGGCCGCCCGGTCATGAAGTTGAGACAACCGGGGACTTTACGAATTGGATAAACGGGATATTCAAGAGATTCAGTGAACGCGACCAACCCAAGTAGCACTGTGTCAACCGCCGGTAGTGCCGCGGTTCAGCTACCGTTTGCGGATGTAGACGGACCCAAAGCCTGTATCGATGTTGACCGGCGGTCCTCCGGAGCCAATGCGCCCATTGATGGTGGAGCGGCTGCGCATGTCGGTGACCGTGATGGGGAAGTCGCAGGAGACGTGGCCGAAGCCAGTGCGCGCTTCGAGGTCAGCGTTCATATCGGAAGCTAAACTCAAGTTGATGTCGCCGAATCCCGAAGAGAGCCGCCAATCGCGCGTGACGTGCGAACCGGCGCCCGCCTCAGCGCGAATGGTGCCAAAGCCCGTTCGCAGAGAGAGCGATTCAAATCGGCCGCGCGCGTCGACGTCGCCGAAGCCTGTGTCGGCATTTACGTAACCGTCGAAGTCCGCGACGTGAACTTTCCCGAAACCGGTGTGGAGAGCCAGTCGCGAGCCGGCAGGGACTTGGAGATCAATGTCGACGGGAGCGGAGTGATGAAAAAGATGGAAGTGTTCGTCGGGGACGCGCACGCGAATTTCGACGCCGTTCGAGTCCTGCGTGTAGGAAACTTCAACTTCAGATTCCGAGATGTGCCAGTAGGTCGTCGTTACGACCGCGTGAATCGCGTTGCCGGGGATCTGCGAGACGTGAACGTTGCCGCGATCGGCTTCCAGGCGCAGTTCGGCGGACGGGGAAACGGTCCAGGATTTGGACCATTGATGATCGGATTGTGAGTCGTCACGAACGCTGGCGCGGGAAGTCGCGTTTACAGCAGGGACCAAAAATACGAGGCCGAGGGCCGCGAAGGAAATTAACGCGTTGCGCATGGGCGCCTCCGAAAGCGAAATTCGAAAACAGAAACTCGAAACAGGATTGTGATGCCTACATTTTCTCGATATGAATGGAGCCGTCGCCGGTACGCACCATCAGCGGCGGCCCTCCAGAGCCGATCTTGCCGTGAATCGTCGTGCGCGAAAGCGAGCCGGAAACAGTGACAGGAAAGTCGAGAGTAATGCTGCCGTCGCCGGTGTGCGCATCGAGATCTGCGTTCAAGCCGTCCGGCAGCCGAACAGTGATGCTGCCGTCGCCAGAGCGTAGCGACCACCCATCTTGAATTTTTGAGCCGGATGCGGCCTCTGCATTGACGCTTCCATCGCCGGATTCGAGCGTGAGCTTATCAAAGCGGCCGCGAACGGTGATGTGGCCGTCGCCGGAATCGGCGTGCAACGCGCCGTCAAAATCGTCGCCGTCGATATGCCCGTCGCCGGAATGCAGGCGGACTTCGCCCTTCAGTCCGTGGGCGGTGATGCTGCCGTCGCCCGTGGAGATGCGGAGATTGCCGTTGAACGCCTGCGAAGTGACGCTGCCGTCGCCGGTCTCCACGTCAAAATCGGCATTGCGCGGAACGTGCAGCTCGATGCGGACCGAGCGATTGTTCCAGCCGAAAGAAAAGTGGAACGACGGGACGTGAACTTCGAGTGTGACGTCGTTGCCCGATTGGTTTTCCGTAATCTTCACCCCGCTGTCTCCGATGGCCCAGCCCGTCGTCGTGACGTGCGCGTCGATTTGTCCGCCGTCAGAAGAGTAGAGGTCGACATGGCCGTCGTTGGTGATGACGTGAAGATTCGGCCGCCCCGCAACTTTATAGGATTTATTCCATTCCTCGGCATGGGCGGGCGAAGCAATGGCCAATGCTGCGAAGGACAGCGCGCTCAAGGCGAGAGCGGCGAAACAGAAACGGCGCATAGCGCCTCCTCGTTGTATTGCGAATAAGGATACGCGAAAGCGGGCGGAAAAGTTCCCGCTAGCTTGGACGTCGCTCGTGGGCTGGAGTTAGCGAGCAAGTGGCAAGAACGCAGAGGTCCTGGCCGTCATGTGGCAGAGGCTGCTGCCTGTGCTCTTCGTCCCCGCACCGCGTTTTTGCCCTGCGCCCCGTGGGAATCCGTGTCCCCGTAGGGGCGCTGTTTGCCGTAATCCGGCTAGGCGGCGCGGACTTTTGCCGGTCTCTTGCTCGCGGCCAGATG
>JBAUEX010000054.1:0-15079 GCA_049678845.1 Candidatus Acidiferrales bacterium | reverse complement strand
CAGTTCATCAAGCGACTCCTGCAGGTCCTGACCATACGACGGCGGCTTTTCATTGATGATGACGATGTCCGCGAACAACTGTTTCATGCGCCAGTACTCATGCGCGCGCAACAGTTGGCGCACAATTCCAACGTCTTCCGGATCATCGATGCGCACCAGCACGATGGGCAAGTCGCCGGAGATTCCATGCGCCCACAGTGACGATCGCTCGAGGCCGCTCTGGCTGAGCACATCGGAGGAAGGCCGCAACGCAGGGTCTGAATACAATACAAAATTCGCCAGCCGCTGGAACAGATGAGCTTCTTCAAGATCGATCCCCAGATGATGAAGCTGCACTTGCGCCTGCGTCCAGGCCAGTGACATCGTTCGCTCAAACGCTTTCGTGGCGCGATACTTGTCCGCCAGATCCACAACCAGCTCTCGAGAAGGAGCAATTACAGTCGAAAAAATAATGCTCACAGCGCTGCCGGCGGGAATGCGCACTCTTTGACGAAGGCTCATCACCGGATCAAGCACGGCGCCAACCGTGTTCGAAAGCGGCCGGCCATCGATAACCGATATGGGGTTGCGAATGTCATAGCCGCGCCCGATGAACCGCGCTCGATCCGTCTCGTATTGAAGTTCACCAACCGTCTCGCCTTCCACGACGGACACGTGGGCGGCCCACATGGTTGTTTCTTTATCGGATTGCGGCCGCCGCGTCGTGATCAGGCCGTTGACTTCCGGCACAAATTCCGTGTGGACGAATAAATTGGAAAATGCCGGATGCGCCATATCGGCGCTTTGCGCTGCCAAGCAGATCTCCGCGTACGATGTAACCTCAATTTCACGCGCGCGTGTGCCCAGATTTGTTATGGAAATGCGCCGCACCTCCGCATCGTCTTCGGGCGAGACGGTGACTTCGAGTGCCGTGGTCAGAGCGCCATCGCGTCGGATAAATTCCGCGCGGTCTTCAAAGAAAGAAGCCTCGTAGGAATCTGCCTCCACGCCGCTCGGCTGAAAGCCGGCGGACCACACTTGGCCGGTGTGGACATCACGGAGAAATACGTAGCTTCCCCAGCAATCGCATGTCACATCCTCGCGCCAGCGCGTTATCGCCAGGTCCTTCCAGCGGCTGTATCCCGACCCGGCCACCGTGAGCATCACAACGTATCTCCCGTTGGAAAGCAGGTGAGTCCGCGGGGTCGACGTGTGTGCAGTGCTGAAGCGCCGGACGACCGGCGGAATCAGTTCGCGCACTTGCGCGCTTGCGGACACGTCCTGCGCGCGTGGCCGCGTCACCATCACGTCCCGCGGCGTCCGCTCCTGCAACAACAGCTCCGTGGCTTGTACCATGGGCTCAGCGTGGAAACGGCTGCGTACCGCGCCATCGTTCAGCACATTCGCGAGCGCGATTAACGTCATTGCCTGATGGTGCGCGAAATACGTGCGCACCAGCGCAAAATCCTTTCCTTCGGGCAGGCGCGTGGATGTGTAATCGAGCGCTTCGTAGAAACCGTAGCTTCCCGCCGCGCCCGCTTGTTCCAGGCGCGCAAAATTCTCCAGGGCGGCGACAGGATTGATCATCGCGGCGAGCGCGGTTGCGTATGGCGCAATGACGAGATCGTCGCCCAGGCCGCGTTTAAGCCCCAAGCCAGGCACGCCGAAGCTCGAGTATTGATACGTGAAATCCACGTCGCGCGCGTTGTAAGCTGATTCCGATACGCCCCATGGCACTCCGCGCTCAGCGCCGTATTCCGCTTGACGCCGCACAACGAGCTCGTGTGTTTGGCTCAGCAAACTCCCCTCGGGCGCGCGCATCACCAGCGCCGGCATCAAGTATTCGAACATCGATCCCGACCACGACGTCAGCGCGGAGCCGCCGCTCACCGGCGTGAGTGCGCGGCCCAGACGAAACCAATGCGAGGCCGGCGCTTCGCCTTTCGCAATCGCGATAAAACTTGCCAGCCTCGCTTCGGACGCCAATAAATCGTAGTAGTTGGAATCGGGAGCGCCATCGTCCACCCGATACCCGATCGAAAACAGCTTGCGCCGGTCATCAAACAGAAAGCCGAAATCCATCGCTTGGACCATGTCTTCGGCGGTTTGGATGATGGTCGATAGCCGGCGAATCAGCGCGACGGCATCCACGGAAGCTCGCTGTACGATTCCGATCAGGGCGTCCACGGGAACAGCAATGTCGTGCGGGGCTGCCTTGCTACGGTCCTGGACATCGCCCATCGCGCGATGGCGCAGGGCGGAGAGTTCCCGCAGCGCCGCTTCGAATCGGTCCGGAGCGGCTGCGAGCGTCGGAACCGAATACAGCCGCTCAAGGGCACTCGGTTCGGACGCGTTCTCACGCAAACAGTTCGCAAGGCCCGCGATGTCATTCGCATCCAGTTGAGCTAGCGGAATCAAAATTCTTGCATCGTGCGCGTGACTTTCAATGCAAGCCTTCAACGCGTTTGCCCAGATCGGCAGGTCCGAGTCGGCGGCATCGTCGCGCTCTTGCGTCAACGTTTGCGCAATGTCCGCCACGTTTTGCGTCAATGTCTTCCACTGGACGAAGCGATCCGCCCAATCCAACGCTCCGCTCGGTTGCTGTTCAAGCGACGCCGCAATCGCATCCACGGCATTGCTCAGCTGCTTACGGGTGACGACGTGCGTGCGTGGAGTGTGCGGAATTCGCGCCAGCGCGTCGCGCAACAACTGGCTGGTATCCCGCATCCCAGCGAGCACTCCGGCCTCAAACGCCGATTTATCCATCATCTCGCGGCAGCCGTTTGCCAGCGCCAATAAGTGGCCCGCCAGATTTCCGCTATCCACCGTCGAAACGTATTTTGGAGTCAGCGGATGAAGATCGGACGTGTCGTACCAGTTAAAGAAATGGCCGCGAAACAACTCCATCTCGCGCATGGTCCCCAAAGTAGCTTCCAGCCGTTCGACCATTTCCACGAGGCCGAGCCAACCGAAGTCGTGAGCGCAAACGATCGACAGAAGATACAAGCCGATGTTTGTCGGCGATGTGCGCTGCGCCACAACCGCCTTGGGGCTTTCCTGATAATTGTCAGGCGGCAGCGCTTGGCTCTCCGAAGTCACGAACTTCTCAAAGAAACGCCACGTTCGCCGCGAAATCAGGCGCAGACCCTCCCGGCCTTGCCGACGCAATGCCTGCGCTTCTCTCTCCGGCGGCAAGCTGATCCACCACGCCACTGCCGGCGCGGCTACCCAAAGCGCCAAAAACGGAGCCGCAAACATCCAATTCCTGTGTGGCGCAAAAGCCATTGCGGCGATTGCGGCGCCGAGAACCACAAATTCACCTGCCATGCGTTTGTAGGTGGCGAAGAATGTCAAATCCACTTGCGCCTTCGCCTGCGCTGCGGTGACCCATTCCAGCAAACGTCTGCGGGTAACCACAAGCCGAACGAGAGTCCGGATAATTGCCGCGGACATGAGCCACGTCTGGTATGCGAGGAATGTTAACGTCAATCCGATCTGAGACGCCCCGAGCCTCAAGTCACTGAACAGGCCCTGAAAATGGCTTCGCCACGAAATGCCCTTTCGGCGCGGAATGAAATCGAAAAGCCACGGCAGCAATACCGGTATCGCCAGCGCCACAATAATGAACAGCATCCATACCCACGGGTTCGATGGTCTCAATACCCAGCCCGCAATCAGAGTCAGCAGCGTCGCCGGGGCCGACAACGTGCGGCGCAAATTGTCGAACATCTTCCACCGGCCGATCGCTGGAATCTTGATCGATTCGCCGCTTCCCGGCACCACGCGATGCACGCCCAGCAACCATGGCAAGAGCTGCCAATCTCCGCGCGCCCAACGGTCTTGACGCGCGGAGATCGCCGTATACCGTGACGGAAAGTCTTCGAATAATTCAATATCCGTCGCGAGACCAACTCGCGCAAAAATTCCCTCAAAAAGGTCGTGGCTCAAAAGTGAGTTTTCCGGAACCTTGCCGGCTAAAGCAGTTTCAAAAGCGTCGATGTCATAAATTCCCTTGCCCGTGTAGGAACCTTCCCGGAATAAGTCTTGATACACATCCGAAACAGCCGCCGAATAAGGATCGATCCCGCCCGGACCAGAATATATTTTTTGAGCCAGCGAACCCTCGCGGCCGATGGGAAGCGACGCCGTGATGCGTGGTTGCACGATGGCATAACCTTCCACCACGCGCCCGTCACGAACGCTGAAGCGCGGTCTGTTCAGAGGGTGCGCCATCGTTCCGATCAGGCGGGCGGCCGTTCCACGTGGTAAACGGGTGTCGGCATCGAGCGTGATTACGTAGCGCACGCTTCGCAGGTCTTCTGCAGGCTGGCCGCGGTTTGGCATGAACGTTGTGTCCGTGGCGCCGCGCAAAAGCCTGTTCAGTTCGTGCAATTTTCCGCGCTTTCGTTCCCAACCCATCCATTTGCCTTCGCGTTCGTTCTGCAGGCGTTTGCGGTGGAAAAGGAAAAAGCGTTCGCTGCCTCCCGGCGCAGGCCCATGGCGCCGATTCAGCTTCGAGATGGCCTCGGCTGCAGTCGCCAGTGATTCATCGTCGCCGGGAAGAGATTCGGATGGCGCGTCGGCCCAATCGGAAAGCAGTGCGAAACGCAAATCTCCGTCCGGATTCGCCAAGTAATGCACTTCGAGCCGCTCGACCTGCTCGTTCACATCCGCCGGCGCACCCAGCAGCGTCGGCACAACCACAAGGGTTCGCAATTCCGGAGGAATCTCGCGCAATTCCAGGCGCGGTAGTCTTCGTGGCCCGAGTGAGTCCATGACGGCACGATTGATAAGTGCGATCGCCAAATCCGACGCGGGCACGGCCGCGAAGACTGCCAGGAGCAGGAGGCCCTTTTCACCCGCACCCGTTTCAAAGCTGAACAACAGAGGCAACGCCAGCAGGATTCCCGTGAGCAAAGCAATTGTGCCCAGATACCCCGGGACCGCGCCGCGAATATATAAACGCAGCAGCCAGCGCCTTAGCGAAACATGAAAACCGAGCTCTTGCTCAAAGGCGGGACGTCCCCGCGAAATCAGGTAATAACCGGGCTCGGTTTTACGGTTGAGGTCGGGATCATCGGCATTCGGCGAGCCATCGGAAGTCCGGGAAGCGGCTTGCAGAACATTTCTGACCACGCGCTTGGCGACTTCTATTTCCGAATGTCTCGATCCCCGCGATAGATCTTCAATGGCGTGACGATAGTTGTCGCGCGTTGCAAAATCCATATCCGCAAAATGTGTGTCACGACGCAGGATTTCGTCGACCAGGCTGACCGCCTCGAAGAATTCCGGCCAGTCGAATGCCGAAATCGAACGCATGCTGGTGACGATATTTCGTACGGAGACGTTCGAGGCGCCCTGCTCCTGGTGTTCCGTGTGTACCACGTCATCCGCGTTGGTGCCTGCATCCGCCAGGCGTTTGTCCAGCCATCTCAATACCGGCGCGACTTTCGGGTCCAAATCGCGCAAACGCTGTACCAACTGCACAGCGAAGGCTGTTTCCATCGGCCGATTTTCAAACTCAGCTAGTGCTGCCGCTAAAGCTTCCGGCCGCGCGCTCGCACCAAGCAATCGGTCGGCCAAGCGGTCCGCTTCCTGGCGTGCATTGCGGCCGCGCACGATTCGTTCCGCCAGTCGCCGGAGGTTCTCGATCAACACCACGCGAAGCGTGATGGCCACAGCCCATAGCTCGCCAATGGTCAGCGGTTGCACACGCTGATAGGCCGACACGAACCGGCGCAGCGTTTCCGGATCGAAGCGGCTGTCGGTGTGCGCCACGAACGCCCATGCCACTCCATAAACGCGCGGATATCCCTCCAAGTGTCCCGAAGCTAGTTTCGGAAGGGTGTGGTAATAACCGGTCGGCAAATCATCTTGAATCTCCCGAAGTTGCTCATCGACAATATGGAAGTTGTCGACCAACCATTCGGCTGCTGGCGTAATGGAAAGGCCTTGCTCGACGGCAAGCGAAGTGGCTCGATACGAATCAAGCAGGACGCGTCCATTTTCCCTTACGCGAGGTATCAGCGGATGGCCGCGCATCGTTTTACTCGCGACGATCTGTGCCGCCGCCAGACTTTCAGCGTGCTGCTCCAGCCGCTCTAAGCTGAAAAGCTCAGCGCGAATCGGTTCCGCGATTTCGTGAAGCGTCGCGATCAATGGATGATTCTCTCTCATTCTAGAAATTCGATGGGACTAAAGGAAGTTCGTGAAGTATATGGCAGCAGCTTCCCATTCTATTTCGAAGATATTCGCCCCGCGATAGAAGCGTGCTCCCCCAGGGCAAATTATATCCTTATCGGACGGCGCAGTGGTGTTGGATAAACGACTGCGGCAAGTCTTCTTTCTTGCCGTGCCGGGCCGACCTAAGTCGGCGAGGCCCATGATAGGGTTAAGTTCGTGCTGATAGGAATTCGCGGGAATGCCAAAACCGAAATGACGAACCACCGGCGGCCCACCGATTCGCGGAATAGATCCGCCCACGCCATGCTGCTCGACCTCCAGCGTGAGACGTTCGCTTATTTCTTGCGTGAAGCGAATCCAGAGAACGGACTGATCCGCGACAAAACGAAAAAAGACTGGCCGGCGAGTATCGCTGCCACGGGCTTGGCGCTTGCTGCCTACCCGATCGGCGTGAAGCGCCGTTTGATGACGCGCGCTGCCGCCATTAAGCGCACGCTCGCCACCCTTCGCTTTCTCTACAACAGCAGGCAAAGCAAGGAGCCCGACGCGACCGGGTACCGCGGATTTTATTATCATTTTCTCGACATGCGCACGGGCAAGCGTGCATGGAAATGCGAGCTGTCCACGGTGGATTCGGCATTTCTGCTTGCGGGTGCACTCACCGCGTCCGCATTTTTCGATCGCACTAGGCCGCAGGAAAAGGAAATTCGCAAACTTGCTGACTCGCTTTACCGTCGCGCCGACTGGCGGTGGGCTCAGAATCGCGGATTAAGCGTCACCCACGGCTGGAAACCAGAAACAGGATTCTTAAAATATCGATGGAGAGGATACGACGAGGCCTTGCTGCTCTATGTCCTCGGCCTCGGTTCGCCCACGCACCGGCTTTCCCCAAGAAGTTACGCGACGTGGACTTCCACATATCGCTGGAAGGCAATCTACGGCCAGAATTTTCTCTATGCCGGACCACTGTTCGTTCATCAACTTTCGCATTTGTGGCTGAATTTCCGAGGCATTCAGGACAAGTTTATGCGCGGGAAGGGAATCGATTATTTCGAAAATAGCCGCCGCGCTACGCTGGTGCAGCAGGAATACGCAATTCAAAATCCTCAGCGATTCGAGCACTACTCCGAAGATTGCTGGGGAATCACCGCCAGCGATGGGCCGGGGCCCACCGTGCGCCGGATTAAGGGGGTCGACCGCAAGTTTTTTGGATACCTTGCGCGGGGCGTGCCCTTTGGACCCGACGACGGCACCATCGCGCCGTGGGCCGTTGTTGCGTCACTCCCCTTTGCGCCGGAGATCGTGCTCCCTACGATCCGGCACTTCAACACGCTGCGTCTGCAAGAGAAGAACCCCTACGGATTCAAGGCCACCTTTAATCCGACCTACCCGCACAAGGGCGCGAGGCCCTACGGTTGGGTATCGCCGTGGCACTATGGATTGAATCAGGGGCCAATCCTCATGATGATCGAAAATTACAGAACGGGCTTTCTGTGGAGTCTAATGCAGCGCTGCCCATACATGGTGAGAGGATTGCGCCGCGCGGGTTTCCGCGATGGCTGGCTGAAGCGAAAGTAGAGAATTATTCGGGTCCCGCAACCGCTTTACTGCTGAGGCTGGCTCGGCGCCGCTCCGATCTTCGTGCCAATCACTTCGCCGGAGATAACCACTTCAACGCGCCGATTTTTCTGGCGTCCTGCGGCCGTGCTGTTATCTGCCACCGGCGAACTCATGCCGAGTCCCGTCGCCGTGATCGAATCGGCATCCAGCCCTTGATCCACCAGGTATTGTCGAACGGCTGAGGCGCGATGCTCTGACAAGGTCTGATTGAATTCCCCACTTCCCACGTTGTCGGTATACCCCTCAACGGCTAACTTCAAGCCGGGGTGCGCCAGCACGATGCCGCTGAGTTTTGCCAGCCGTTCGCGCGCTTCGGGACGAAGATCGTACTTTCCCGTGGCGAACAACACGTCGCCAATATTGACGACGAGTCCCCTCGGCGTATCGTGCGTTTCAAGGATGCGGTTGAACTGCGCAAGCAATGTGGCGCGCAACTGCTGCTGTTCTTGTTCTGCTTTGCTTGCAGCGTCACGAGCCTGTTGCGCCTGCGCCTCGGCCTGTTGCTGTTGCGCCTGCGCCTCGGCTCTGGCCTGCGCTTCTTGTGCTGCCTCCAACTGCGCTTTTACCGCGGCCTCGTGCGCCTGTTCCGCCGCCATTTGAGCCTGCTGCGTCTGCAACTGCGCCTGTTGCGCCTGGGCCTCGGCCTGTTGCTGCTGCGCCTGCGCCTCGGCTCTGGCTTGCGCGTCTTTTGCCGCGGCTAACTGTGCTTCGAGCGCCTGCTTCTCCGCCTGCGCGCGACGCTGCGCCTCAGCCGCTTGATCCGCTTTAGCTTGGGCCTCGCGTTGAGCGGCCGCTGCCCGTTCTTGCGCCAGCCGTTCTTCATCCTGACGCTTAAGGGCTATCGTTATCGCGTCTTCGAATCCTTGTACAGCATCTCGCGCCGCCGTCGGCACCGACTTCCGCTGTTTTCGCCTTTCGTAATCTTCGGCGCGATTCATCGCGTCGGTGGCCTTGGCCCATGAATCGGGCGCGTACTTGTCCGCCTGGCGCAACTTGGCAATTCGCATGGCATTGCGCGCCTCCAACAAGTCGAGCGGAACGTCCTGCGAAACCTCAAGCGGCGGCAGATCGGCATCGTCATAACGGCCGCGCCGCAGCAGCTCATAGCTGGCGGCGACGGCATCGACCTTGCCTTGCGTGTCCGGGCGCACGATATTTTCGAGCACCACATCCTCGCTCGGGACGGTCACCCCAAAATCTGGCTCGGCGGTCACAATCAGCCCGAACGTCTGCAAATCCGTCGTCGTCACCAGCTTGCTCTTCGTGCCCTCCAGAATAAGCTGCCCCAGATTATTTGCGCGTCCTTCCGGCGTGATGGCCCACAGCACGTAGGTCAGGTAGGGAGAACCAAACTGGGAGGGCGCGGATAAATTCTCGAATTTCGCGTCGATCGTAATCGCTCCGGACTTATTTCCGATTTTCGCCTCGCCCGTTCCTTGCGGAAGCAGAGCCGTGCCGCGAAAATTGATGCGCGTGGAGCCCTTGGTGCGGTAGTTGACCGCCTGAATCGTTCGCGTGATATTGATGCTGATGACCGGAGCCTGCTGTGGGTGCTGTTGC
Source organism: Candidatus Acidiferrales bacterium (assembly GCA_049678845.1). Classification (GTDB taxonomy): domain Bacteria; phylum Acidobacteriota; class Terriglobia; order Acidiferrales; family UBA7541; genus DAHUXN01. Next base: position 5,737 of record JBAUEX010000054.1, on the reverse strand, counting down.
GATTGGTCCTGCGCTGGCAGCGGACGCGCGAGCAATGAAAAATTAAGCAGCAAGAATCCAAGCAGCAAGAACGCTGGCAGCCCGATCAGCCGCGCTCGAATTCTTAACGTTCGATTCATCGAAATCTTCTCCTCATAGGTTCTCGCCTTTTACCCTTTTCGATCCGTTTACGTTTTTTCGTGGCTTGGCGCAGCCGGCGACTCTTTCCTCAGATACTTAAACACACTTACTGCACAGCCAACGCGACCCGTGAGCACGTGAAACGTGAGAGTAAACCCCGCATGCCCTGGTACACGCTTCAGCCTGTGTGCGTCCAGCGCAGGGTTTCGCCTTTTCGGGTGCCCCATGCTCGTTTTATGAGCGTGGGGCTCTTCGTTGTCGCCTCTCGATGCGCAACCGCCGCGCGCCCGCATCATCCTATTTTCTCGCAACAACAGGCAAGAGGCGTGGTGCACACGGCTTCGGCCGTTTGCGTGCTTCGCGCCACGGGGAAATTGCGCCATGCGTTCGCCGTCTTGCACGCCATACACGAGCTGCTCGATGCGGGGCGGGCCGCACGGGGTCAGCGGGTTATGCGGACGTAACACACGGGCAGCGAGAAGCTATATGCGGGAATAGGTTTGGCGGCGGATGAATTGGCCGGCGCCGGGGCGGCCGACGAATTTTCCGGCGTCGATCACGGCTTTGCCGCGCGAGAAAACGGCTTTCGGCGTGCCCGTGGTGTGGATGCCCTCGAACATCGAGTAGTCAACGCGCATGTGATGCGTTTTCGCGCTAATGACTTCCTCCCGGTTGGGGTCAAAGATGACGAGGTCAGCATCCGAGCCCACGGCGATTGTCCCCTTCCGCGGGTATAGTCCAAAAAGTTTTGCGGGCGCGGTGGAAACAAGCTCGACGAAGCGGTTGGCGGAAAATCGTTTTCCGTGGACGCCGCCGGTGTAAATCAAGCTCAGACGATGCTCGATGCCCGGGCCGCCGTTGGGAATTTTCGTGAAGTCATCTCTTCCCAATTCTTTTTGCTCTTTGAAGCAGAAGGGGCAATGGTCGGTGGAAACCACTTGCAGAGTATCCTGCGCCAGCCCTTGCCAGAGTTTTTCCTGGTGCCACTTTTCGCGCAGCGGCGGCGTGAAAACGTATTTCGCGCCTTCGAATCCGGGGACGTCGAAATTTTCGAGCGATAGATATAAATACTGCGGACAAGTTTCCGCATACGCCGGCAGCCCGCGATCGCGCGCTTCGCGAACTTTTTCGAGTGCCTCGTTGCAGGAAAGGTGAACGATGTATACGGGCGCGCCCGCCATTTCAGCCAGCGCAATCGCTCGCGAGGTGGCTTCCGCTTCCGCCGTGGTGGGCCGCGTGAGCGCGTGATATTTCGGCGCGCGTTTTCCTTCAGCCAAGGCGCGTTGCACGATCACGTCAATGGCGCCGCCATTTTCCGCGTGCATGCAAATCAATCCCGCGTGCTTCGCGGCTTGCGACATCGCGCGAAAAATCGAGGCGTCATCGAGCATGAACACGCCCGGATAGGCCATGAACAACTTGAAGCTCGTTACGCCTTCGCGGATGAGCTCGGTCATTTCTTCGAGTTGCGCGCTGCCAAGATCGGTGATGATGCAGTGGAAGGAATAATCCGTCACCGCTTTGTCGTGCGCCTTTTTCATCCACGTATCGAAGGCTTCGCGAAGGCTTTGCCCCTTATATTGAATGGCGAAATCAATCAGCGTGGTCGTGCCGCCGAACGCTGCGGCAATGGTGCCGGTCTCAAAATCGTCAGCGCTCATCGTTCCGCCGAAAGGCATATCGAGATGCGTGTGCACGTCGATTCCGCCGGGGATCACCAAACATCCCGCGGCGTCGACGACCCTGCCGGCATTTTCGACCGGGAGCGGCGCGCCGATGGCGGAAACTTTGTGACCGCTCACGCCGACGTCGGCGACGCATGTATCCGTCGCGGTCACGACGGTGCCGTTTTTGATGACCATGTCAAAGCGCATCTTTTTGAAAAGCCTCTCAATTTATGGCGCGAAAGAGGTTCGCCTACTTGCTGTAAGCAGGCAACACGTCGCGCGAATAAATATCCAGCGTTTTTTCTTCGTCGCCGCACATCAGATAAATGTTGAACTGCGTCACGCCCACTGCGCGCAAAGCTTCCAACTTTTTGCGATGCGCCTCGACGGGGCCGACCAAACAAAAGCGGTCGGTGATTTCATCGGTGACGAAAGACGCGTTGTCGCTGCCTACTTCGCAGTGATGCAGATAATCGTATCCTCCGCGATTGCTGACGTACGAGACAAGTGCGGCGGGCAATTCCTCGGCTTTGTATTTTGCGATCAAGTCCACGACGTGATTCGAAACCAGCGCGGGGAACCAGCGCACGCGCTCGCGCGCCAAGGCCAAATCATTTGAAACCCACACCGGCGCTGCGGACATGACTTCGATCTTGTTGAAGTCGCGGCCCGCCGCTTGCGCTCCTTCGCGCACAAATCCCAGGCACCACGCAATCAGATCCGGATCGGCGAATTGCAAAATGATTCCGTCAGCGATGCGACCCGCAGTGCGCAATACTTTTGGTCCGTATCCGGCGACCCACACGCGCGGCACTCCTGCCGTCGCCCACGGAAAGCGCGTGCTAGTTCCTTCGTAGTCGACAGTCTCGCCGGAGTTCAATGCGCGAAAAACTTTCACGAACTCTTCGAGATTTTCGATTGTCGTAGGTTTCTTGCCGAGCACGCGCCGCGAACTGTCACCGCGTCCGATTCCGAGCTGCATCCGTCCATGCGACGCAAGATTCAATGTGGCGAACAAGCTCGACGCGACGGTCACGTCGCGCACCGCCGGATTGGTGACACAGGTGCCGAGCCGCAGTGTACGCGTGTTGGCGGCCATCAGCGTCAACAAGGGAAACGGATCCATCCAAATCACATGCGAATCGAACATCCAGCCGTATTTGAATCCGCCCGCCTCGGCCTGCTTTGCGAGACTCGTGATGCGTTCGATCGACATATCCGGTTTAATCGTGATGCCGAAGTCCATGAACCGCTCCTGTTCAGTCTGCCGCTTGATGCAGTGGCCTGAGGTTGTTCATCAAAACGAAATACGCGGCGAAGCTGACTGCGAATCCGACGAACCACGCGTAGTTATACAAAACGCGCAACGGCGGAACAATCAGACCAATAAACGCCACGCCCACGCCCGCCGCGAGCGCGACGATCGCTTGCCAATTGACGCCGCGCGAATATTCGTACTGGCCGCCGCGTTGATAAAGATCCTGCGGCGCCAAAACTTTGCCGCGCAACACAAAATAATCGCAAATCAAAATTCCCGCAATCGGCCCGAGGAAACCGGAGTAGCCGACGAGCCAGCCGAAAATGTAGCTGCCGTAATTCGCCATCAGTTTCCACGGTTGCATGGCGATGCCCATCGCGCAAGTAATCAAGCCGCCGGTGCGAAAGCTGATGCGGCGCGGCGAAAGATTGGAGAAATCGTTGGACGGAGAAACGACGTTTGCGGCGACGTTGACATTGAGCGTCGCCACGAGCAGCGCAATCATAGCGAGCACTACAGTCCAGGGATGGCCCAGCCGTGCGAGAACTTTGACCGGATCCCACAGGGCCTCGACAAAAATAATTGTCGTCGCCGAAGTGACCGCGATGCCGATGAAGGAATAAAACGTCATCGTTGCGGGAAGCCCCAACGCCTGGCCGACAATCTGATCGCGTTGCGAGCGAGCGTAGCGCGTGAAGTCGGGAATATTCAGCGAGACGGTGGCCCAAAATCCGACGACGCCCGTGAGCGAGGGAACAAAGAAGCGAAAAAATTCTCCGAAGCTGCGGAACTTTGAAGGATTTGAAAGCATTGGCCCGAAGCCGCCGGCCTTGTTGCGCGCCCAGAGAAGAAGCGCCAGGCCGATCAGCAACAGGAAGGGAGCCGAGACGCCTTGAAGAAAACGAATGGTCTCGATGCCGCGCAGAATCACGACTACGTTCAGCAGCCAGAAAAAAGCGAAACACAGGGCCGGCCCGTAGGAAACATGCGCCCACGAGGGTGCGAGCGCGATAATCATAGCGTTGATGGCCTCGCCACCAATCCACGTTTGAATGCCAAACCATCCGCAAGCCACAAGCGCGCGCAAAATTGCGGGAACGTTTGCGCCCAGCACTCCAAACGATGCACGCGCAAAAATGGGGAAGGGAATTCCGTACTTTGCACCGGCATGCGCGTTGAGCAACATGGGAATCAGCACGAGCACGTTGCCCAGGAAAACGGTGAACAGCGCCTGTTTCCAGTCCATTCCACCTGCAATCATGGCGCTCGCAAGCATGTAGGTAGGAATGTTGACGCTCATCGAAATCCACAGCGCGGCGTAGTTGTATGTGCCCCATGTGCGGCGCGCAATGGGGACAGGCGCAAGGTCTTTGTTGTAGAGCGCGCTGCTGCGAATTGTTTCGGCAAAAGCTTCTGTTCGGAGGTCACTCATCGGGGAATCGGCGGACCTCGTCGCTGTGGATTTTGCTCAGGGTTGCGAACCGGATCTTCGCCACGGTCAACTCTAGTCCGCCGCTTCCACATTTCCAGCGGCGCGGGTGCGGGTGATTTCGCCGTAGGATTCCGGGCGGCGATCGCGATAGAACTGCCACGTGTCGCGGACTTTCTGAATTTCGTCGAGATTCAAATCGGCGACGAGCAATTCATCTTTGTCGCGACTCGCTTGCGCCACAATTTTTCCGCGAGGGTCGCAGAAATAACTTTTCCCGTAGAATTCGCCGATTTTCCACGGCTGTTCTGTTCCCACGCGATTGATCGCAGCGACGAAATATTGGTTGGCAACGGCGTGCGCGGGCTGCTCGAGTTCCCAAAGATATTCGGAAAGGCCCGCGACGGTTGCCGACGGGTTATAGACAATTTCGGCGCCATTTAATCCAAGGACGCGAGCGCCCTCGGGGAAGTGGCGGTCGTAGCAAATATAGACGCCGACGCGCGCATAGCGCGTTTGAAATACAGGGTAACCCGCGTTGCCCGGCATAAAATAAAATTTTTCCCAGAATCCGGGATGGCAGTGCGGGATGTGGTGTTTGCGATATTTTCCGAGGTAGTGGCCGTCGGCGTCGATGACCGCAGCGGTATTGAAATAAACGCCGGTCATTCCCACTTCGTAGACGGGAACAACCATCACCATGTGGTGGCGTTTCGCGAGCTTCTGCATGCGGGCCACGGTAGGACCGTCCGGCACGCGCTCAGTCATCTCGTACCATCGCGTTTGCTGCTCGGCGCAGAAGTACGGGCCGTAGAAAAGCTCTTGCAATCCGAGGACTTGCACTTTTCGCTTTGCCGCCGCGGCGATCAGGCGCTCGTGTTTGCTGATCATTTTCTGTTTGATTTGGGTCAAGGAGAATTTGGCGGGCGACCATTCACAGCGGGCCTGAATCAGGCCACAGCGGACAACGCGAGGCATTTGCCACCTCCCGGGGTTTCTGGCGGAAGTCTACTCCGCGCGCGTTTAGCCCACAAGACCGGAAGGGGGGTAGGCTATAGGAAGGGGAAAACTGCTACATCTGCCCAGGATCTATTCCCAAAGCCGGTGGCTCTAGCGATCCTGAAGGGAGACTGTGTTGCTGCGGTAGGGCTGGAAATCCGCGCCCCAGTCCACGCCGACGACTTGCATGTCTAACTTCTCGCCATCGACGCGGACGATCAGGTAGTGGAATGGAGTCGAGCCACGCTCTACGCCGGGCTTCAC
>JBAUEX010000053.1:0-5021 GCA_049678845.1 Candidatus Acidiferrales bacterium | reverse complement strand
GGCGGCCATAGCTACAATGAAGTGCTGCCCCTGATGCTCGCTCGCTATTGTGGCCCGGGTTTGCTGGGCTTGGGAGTCACAGCGCTGATTGCCGGCTTCATGTCCGGAATGGCGGGTAACGTGAGCGCGTTTTCCACGGTTTGGACGTACGACATCTATCGCGCGCTAATCAAAAAAGACGCATCCGACGCGCACTACGTCTCGATGGGGCGATGGTGCACGATCCTTGGAGTCTTGATCAGCATCGGTACTGCGTACTTCGTGATGCAGTTTTTCAGCATTATGGACTATGTGCAGGCCCTGTTCAGCATATTTATCGCGCCCCTATTTGGCACAGTGATTCTGGGAATGTTCTGGAAACGTGCGACGGCGGCGGGCGGCTTCTGGGGCCTGCTCACCGGCACTGTGACGGCAGCGACGATGTTTGGATGGATTGAGTTGAATCCCGCGGCAGTTCGCTACGTCGCGCTCTCCAGTCACGCCAGTCCCATGGCTGCCGATATGTACCGCGCGCTCTGGTCGTGGATCGTCTGCGTTGTCGTCACAATTGCGGTCAGCCTGTTCACGCGGCCCAAACCTGTGGCAGCGCTCAGCGGGCTCGTCTACGGCGAGACCGACATACCTTCGGAAGGCAATGTCGCGTTTTATCACCGGCCCGCATTCTGGGCCGTCGCCGTCGGGATTGTCTTCGTGGTCTTGAACGTCATTTTCTGGTGAGGCGATGGAATCGAAGGACTCAATTTCGATCTGGTTCTTTATCGGGATCTCGCTGCTCGTTAATGGCGTGCTGATTCTCGGTGCGGGAATTTACGAATTCGCGCACCCTCCCGAGAATCCAGTCGTTCTCTTTCGCCTGCACGCAAGCGTATGGTGGGGGGCGCTCCTGCTGATTCTGGGACTGTTTTATTGTTATCGCTTTTTGCCGCGAGGTGCGTCGCGAAAATAGCGAACTGTTTCGAGCCATGCCCGACCGTAGCGTGAGAAGGGTGCGCTCATCGCGACGGCGTTTTCTTGACACCAGACCGGCATTGTTCTATACCTTGTCATTCAAGAAAACGTTTTCTCGTCGTTTAAGCGACATCGAATGTATTGATTAGACCAATAGGCGAGGTGAATTCCCCATGAGCTCTCGGAAGGGACTTTCGCGGCGGCAATTCGTGTCTGGAGCGCTTTCGGCAGCGGCCGTCGCTTGTGTGCCCCGAGTCGTCTCGGCTGGCGCTCCTCGAGCCTTCGCTGACCTTCTCCAGGCCCCGGCGCGTCCCCGCTTCGGGCAAGAGCGCATCGACTTCCTTGTCCGCCCCTTTCCTCTGGAGCAGGTGCGGCTGCTCGACGGCCCATTCCTCGAGGCCGCCAAAACCAACCAGGAGTATCTGAGTTCTCTCCCAGAGGACCGCCTTGTCCACAATTTCCGGATCACTGCCGGACTGCCAAGTTCAGCAGAGCCTCTAGGCGGATGGGAATCCCCCAACGTCGAACTTCGCGGGCATTTCACGGGGCATTTCCTCTCGGCGGTCGGGTTGACGTACGCGAGCACCGGCGACGCAGCCCTGAAGGCCAAGGGTGACGCCATCGTCGCGGACTTGGCGAAATGCCAGGAAAAGTTCGGCAACGGGTACCTCAGTGCGTTCCCAGACAGTTTCTTCGACCGTCTCCGTGACGGCAACGGCGTCTGGGCGCCTTTTTACACTTTGCACAAGATCATGGCGGGGAACCTGGACATGTACACCTACTGTCACAATGAACAGGCCTTGGCCGTGGCCGAGGGCATGGCTCGGTGGATAGGTCACTGGACCACCGGGCTCAGCGACGCCCATATGCAGCGCATACTCCTAACCGAATTCGGCGGAATGAACGAAGTCCTCTTCAATCTTGCCGCTGTCACCGGGAAGGGTCAGTATTTCGGGATTGGGCGCCGCTTCGAGAAACCGGCCTTCTTTGATCCTCTCGCCGGCCATCGGGACGAACTCAAGGGACTTCACGTGAACACACATATTCCGCAGGTGATCGGTGCCGCTCGTCGTTACGAACTGACCGGCGAACCCTTCTACCACGAAGTCGCGAAATATTTCTGGGACGAAGTCACCGAAGAACGCAGTTACGCGACCGGTGGCACAAGCAACGGCGAAGGCTGGCGCACCGATCCCGGCAATTTGTCTACGGAACTGAGCGTCTCCTCCGAGGAGTGTTGCTGCGGCTACAACATGCTGAAGCTGACGCGCCACCTTCATCAGTGGACCGCCGACCCGCGTTATATGGACTATTACGAGCGTACGCTCTTCAATTCCCGCCTTGGCACGCAGCACCCGGACAACGGCTTCAAGATGTACTATCTCCCCCTCGAAACCGGATACTGGAAGTTTTTCAACTCGAAATTCAATTCTTTCTGGTGCTGCACGGGAACGGGCGCCGAAGAGTTTTCGAAATTCGGGGATTCGATCTACTTCAGGAACGATCACGCCGCGTTTGTGAACCTGTTCATCGCCTCGGAAGTTCGCTGGCCGGAAAAAGGTCTCACCATTCGCCAGGATACCCGTTTCCCGGAACAAGAAGGCACAAGCCTCACGATAAAGGCAAATGCTCCGGTGGAGGCTGGCATCAACATACGTATACCCGCATGGGCCGATGGCGGTTCCGTGACGCTGAACGGCAAGCCCTTGCCAACATTCGCGAGCCCTGGGAGTTATCTGGAGATTCACCGCACTTGGGCGGATGGCGACCGGCTGGAAGTCAAACTGCCCATGCGCCTCCATGCAGAAGGATTGCTCGGTGACCCAACGCAGCAGGCGGTATTGTACGGGCCGATCGTGCTGGCTGGCCGCCTGGGCCAGGACGGGCTTACGGAGCAGATGCAATATGACCGCGACACTGGCCCGACCGAGCTTGCGCCTCGTGGCAGGCCCGAAGGAACGATGACCGTGGACCTGAAGTGGAACGACAATGTTGAATCGGCTCAGTGGGTGGAACCGGTGAAGGGCCAGCCGCTCACTTTCCAATCTGTCGGGCAGGGACGCGCTGCCACTACGCTGATTCCCTTGCATCGCGTCCTCGGCGAGAGGTATGGTGTGTACTGGAAGGTCAACAAATCCGGACCTCGAATGGGCTGATCGCGCGTCCGTCCTTCCACTTCCTTTGCGGAGAGCAACGTTGAGCATTCATGAGGTCGCCAGGCGCGCGAAAGTCTCGATCGCCACGGTTTCGCGCACCATAAATGGGGTTTCCACCGTTACGCCTCAGCTTTCCCGGCGCGTTTGGCGCGTAATTGAGGAGCTCGGTTATTATCCGAATACGCAGGCTCGCTCGCTGGTCTCCGGCCGCAGCCGCATTTTCGGTTTGATTGTCTCAGAGATTACTAATCCGTTCTTCCCTGAAATCATCCAGGGGTTCGAAGACATCGCGGTTCAGAACAACTACGAAATCCTTACCACCTCCACGGTCCACGATCCGAAGCGAATCGCGTTGTCCGTTCGCCGTATGATCGAGCGTCGCGTCGAAGGCGTTGCCATTGTGACGTTCGGCATGGAAGAAGCGCTCTTCGACGATTTGAAAACCCGAAAGATCCCCCTCGTCTTCATCGACGTCGGGCCGCCGCTTCCTCGAATCAGCAATATCCGTATCGACTATCAGCATGGCATTCGCGAGGCTGTTCAGCACCTGGCGGCACTTTGCCATGAACGTATCGCGTTTATTTCCGGTCCGCTGATTTTGAAGTCGGCCATGGCTCGGCAGCGCGCTTTCACCGAATCCATGGAAGAAATCGGCCTCGCGGTCGATCCGAGCCACCTGATCGAAGGCGATCACACCATGGAGGGCGGTATCAAGGCTCTGAAGAAAATATTGAATTTCCCCAAGCGCCCCACGGCCGTGATTTGTTCGAACGACATGACCGCCATCGGCGTGATGCGCCAAAGTTACGAGGAAGGCGTTCACATCCCGCGCGATTTATCTCTCATAGGTTTCGACGACATTCGTCTCGCTCAATTTATGATTCCGCCGCTCACATCCATCAAAATGTCGCAGACGGAAATCGCCAGAATGGCTTTCAACGCGCTTCTTTCCGAAGTGCAACGGGACATTCCGTCGCCGAACGGCACAGAATACGTCCTGCGGACAAGCTTGGCTCTTCGTGATTCCACAGCAATGGCGCCGACGGGCGGGCGGAAGAAGGCGGCTGTTCTCAAGAAGTCGGCGGGATAAGGGCCCATCATGCTGCTTGAAAGCCTCCGGCGCGAAGTGCTCGAAGCCAATCTCGAATTGGTTCGCCGGGGCTTGGTTCTCTACACCTTTGGCAATGCCAGCGGAGTGGATCGCGACAGGAGTTTGGTTGTCATCAAGCCCAGCGGCGTTCCGTACGAGAAACTAAGAGCCGAGGATCTGGTAGTCACCGATCTATCTGGGAAAATCGTCGAGGGGAACTTTCGGCCGTCATCGGACCTGCCCACTCACGTGGAACTATACAGAAACTTTTCTGGCATTGGCGGTGTCACTCATACGCACTCTGAATTTGCGACCGCCTGGGCGCAAGCTGGCCGTCCGATTCCGTGTCTTGGGACGACGCATGCGGATTATTTTCACGGGTCGGTCCCCGTGACCTCGGACCTTACGGCGCAAGAGATCGCGGGCGATTACGAGAAAAATACCGGCGCCGCAATTTGCCGGACGTTTGAAAAACTCGAACCGGCTGACATTCCTGGTGTTCTCGTCCGCGGCCACGGACCGTTTTGCTGGGGAGCAACCCCGACAATCGCGGCGCACAATTCCGTCATTCTCGAGGCGCTGGCTCGAATGGCTTATTACACGGCTGGACTGGTTCAGGAACTGAAGCCCTTGTCGTCTTCGCTTCATGACAAGCATTACTTGCGCAAGCATGGAAGCGCGGCCTACTACGGGCAACCGGCGGACAAAAAATGATTTCTGAGTCGCGGCTTGCGGTTTTTTGCTTCTATTGAATTAAGCGGCCTCGCGCGATTTTTTACAAGATGCCGCGCCATTGAGTTGAACGGCGAGAATCTGGCAATCGAGTT
>JBAUEX010000052.1:0-11260 GCA_049678845.1 Candidatus Acidiferrales bacterium | reverse complement strand
AATCTGAATCTTCCGTTGCGCAATCGTTCCGCTCAGGCCGCGAACGCCCAGGATCAGTTGATTGAACGCCGAGACAAACTTTCAGACCACCGGCAAAGAAGCACAATCTTCTCCAACGTGAGCGAGGCGCTCACAGCAGTTAAACTAGACGCGGCGCAGGTGGGAGAAGCAGCAAAGGCAACGCAACTGGCGCAACAATCGTACGACTACGAAGTCAAGAAATTCAATTTCGGGAAATCGTCGACCTACTTGATTGTCCAATATGGATCGATCCTGAATGGTGCGAAGGTGAGTGAACTGCAAGCAAAAGCGAACTATGAAATTGCGCTCGCGAATTTCAATCAAGCTTTAGGGCGCACGTTGACGGCCAACAACATCACCATCGCCGATAATCGAAACGGTTCGATTGAGTTGCATCCCAGCGCGCCGCTGATTCCGGGCACGCTCGACGGCCGCCTGGCCGGAACTGATGCTCTCGATTCGGGGGCGCATAAATAATGTCCAGCAATCATTCGACGATGAGGCGGAGGAATTTCTTTTTTCCGGCGCGGAGGAGAAAGCTGCTGCCTGGTTTCGATAAGTCGACCTCGTGTTTTACATCCCCAATACGCTGGCCATCGATTTCGACGCCGCCCTGTTTGATCAAACGATCAGCCTCAGCGCGCGAGGGTGCGAGGCCTAGTTCCATAAGTAGCGCGCTTAAACGCTTTGGCGTGCCGGGCAGGAATTTGCGAACTGGCACGTCTTCGGGGGATTGGTGGTCGCGGAAGACGCGCTGAAATTCGTCCTTAGCGGAGCGGGCTGCGGCTTCGCCGTGAAAGTTGGCGATGACGGTGTGGGCGAGTTGCATTTTGGCGTCCATGGGATGGAGGAAGCCAGTGCGAACTTCTTCCTGCAAGCGAACAATGACGCGCTCCTCGAAGTCGGTGAGTAGTTCGAAGTAAGACCACATCAAATCGTCGGAGATGGACATGAGTTTGCCGAACATGTCTTTCGGCGCTTCGGTGATGCCAACGTAATTGCCGAGGCTCTTGGACATTTTTTTCGCTCCGTCGAGGCCGACGAGAATCGGCATGGTGAACACAACCTGCGGAGATAGACCGTACTCGCGCTGAATTTCGCGGTGCACCAGAATGTTGAACTTCTGCTCGGTGGCGCCCAGTTCGACGTCGGATTTGAGTTCGACGGCATCGCACGCGGTGAGCAACGGATAAAGCAGCTCGTGAACGGAAATCGGCAGATTCTTCTCGAGACGCGAGCGGAAATCCTCTCGTTCGAGCATGCGCGCGAGACGATAGCGGCCGCAGAGCCGCACTACGTCGTAGCTCGACATTTTGCCAAGCCACTCGCTGTTGTAGCGGACTTCGGTTTTTTCAGGGTCGAGGATTTTGTAGACCTGCGCGAGATACGTTTTTGCGTTGGCGTCCACTTGCTCGCGCGAGAGCGGAGGACGCGTTTCGGATTGTCCCGTGGGATCGCCGATCATGGCGGAAAAGTCGCCGATTAGGAAAATGGCGGTATGGCCCATGTCCTGAAAGTGTTTCAGCTTGCGCAGAACGACGGTGTGACCGAGGTGAATGTCGGGAGCTGTGGGATCGACTCCGAGATAGACGCGCAGGGGCTTGCCGGATTTCACGGATTGTTCGAGCTTGGCGCGAAGTTCAGCCTCGGGAATTATTTCTGCCGCGCCTTTGCGAATGTAGGCGAGCTGTTCGTCGACGGATTTATGGCGGGGTTCAGACATGATTTTTCGCGGCGTTTTTTGCGACATTTTGTGAGACTGGGGCGCCGGACAGGATTATGACGCGGCGGCCATCGATGCGGTAACGGCCTTCGAGGACGATGCGCACGGCTTGGGAATAGATGCGGTGCTCTTCGACGAGGATGCGCGCGGAAAGTGATTCGACCGTGTCGTCGTCGCGAATGGGAACGGCGGATTGCAAAATGATGGGACCGGCGTCGAGAGTCTCGTCCACGAAATGCACGGTGCATCCGGCGAATTTCGCGCCGTGCTCGAGGGCCTGGCGTTGCGATTCGAGGCCGGGAAAGGCGGGCAGGAGGGACGGATGAATATTCAATATGCGTCCGCGAAAGGCTTGCACAAAGTAAGGTGAGAGAAGGCGCATGTAGCCGGCGAGGCAGACGAGATCGATTTTCTTCTCTTGCAGGGCGGCGACGACCTGGCGGTCATAGGCTTCGCGTTCGAGGCCCTTCGAAGGGATGATGCGCGCGTCGATACCGCGCTCACGGGCGCGTTCGATGCCGGGAGCGCCTTCGCGATGGCTGACGACGAGGGCGATTTCCGCGTTGGGAATACGTCCGGCAGCGACGCTGTCCGCGAGCGCTTCGAAATTCGAGCCGCGACCCGACAGCAGCACGCCAATGTGCTTCTTCATAAGCGAGCGAAGTTAGCACAATTTTCGGGGGAGGCAAAACCAGGCCATGAGCGATTCCGCTCGGAGAGTACGACGTCGAGCCATATTGGCTGACAATCGCTTGGTAGGGCGGGCATCCTGCCGCGCAACGGAATTTTCCGAGGAGGTTCGCAATGAAAATGAAGATGAAGCGCTCCAGACTGATCGCGCTGGGCTGCTTTGTCATGGGGGGACTTGGCATGGTCTCCTGCGCACAGAAAACAACGGTAGATCCAGCGGCGCAAGAAAAAGTAATGCAAGCGATGCAGGAACAGGATGAAGCAAATATTCGCGCCATCGATGTTGCCTGGGCGAAGGCGGTTGCATCGAAAGACGCTGACCAAACTACTTCCGTCTATTCTGAAAACGGGACTTTGCTGGCGCCGGGCGCGCCCATTGCGTCTGGCAAGGACGCCATCCGCAAAACGTGGGCTGGACTGATGGGAACCCGGGGGTTCGCATTGTCATTCGCGCCCACCAAAATAGAGATTTCGAAAAGCGGAGATTCCGCCTACGAAATAGGGGGTTACGAACTGACGGTGAATGGCAAGAATGGCAAGCCCCAGACAGTCAAAGCAAAGTACGTGGTGGTGTGGGGCAAGCAGGTCGACGGCACATGGAAAGCTTTGGTGGATGCGCCGACGACTACGCAGTAACTACGCGCGGGGCGAGCGGACGCCGAAACGCGAGGCATTGCGAATCGCACGGATGAAGTCGGCGAGACGCGGGAAGTATAGTTTGCGGCGAGCGGGCCGCGCTTCTTCTTTTGTTTGAAGAATTCGTACTATCTCTGACGCCGGAACGCGCACGGACGTGGTATCGATCGAATGGTAGCGTACGCCGCGGTCACGATCGATGATAAAGATTGCTGGCTTGGCAATTCCGCCTTTCTCTCGTGCGTTGTAAATATCCCATTGTTGCACGACGCACCGCTCCGTATCAGCGAGGATTGGAAATGGCAGCCGCAGCTCCTGGCGCACGGCTTCGGATTTTGCGGGCGGGTCAACCGAGATTGCCGCGACGCCGGCGCCCGTCGCGCGAATTTCTTCATAGTGTTCGCGGTAATCCGCCAACTGGCGGAGGCAGAAGGGTCACCAGTGACCGCGAAAGAAAACAAGCGCGAGAGCCCCGTGTGAGACTAGCTCCGACAACCGGCGTAGAGCTCCCGTCGAATCCGGCAGCTCGAACTCGGGCGCAATCTCTCCGTTTTTTGGAGCTTTCCCAGGTACCGTACCGGGCATGATGCAAACCCTCCGAAGCGGCAAGAGTCTTGGGTGGATCCGCAAGGAGAAGCGGCGCGGCTATTCCTCCTAGTGGCAATCAATCCTTCCGCGATCCACCCTGATGAATATTGAGAGAGCCGGTGAAGGTGACGCGCGGCTTGCCTGAGGGGGCGGACTCGATGCGTCCGATGCGGAAGAAGCGTTCGCGGCGGCGCTTCAATTCGGTTTCGATTTTTTTCGCGTTTTTCGGCGGGACGACGAGGATCATTCCAATCCCCATGTTAAAAGTGCGCAGGAGTTCCTCCGTTTCGATTTTCCCGATTTGCGCCAGATAGCGAAAAATGGGGAGCACGGGCCACGAGCCGAGCTCGACGACGGCTTGAACGTTGCGTGGCAACACACGCGGGAGATTGCCGGGAATGCCGCCGCCGGTAATATGGGCCATGCCCGTGAGCCAACCGCGCGCAACGACGCGCTTGAGCGCCGGCCAGTAGCAACGATGGGGTTTCAGAAGTTCCGCAGCGATTTTGTTGCTGATTTCGTGAACGTAAGAATCGGGCTTCAATCCCGCCACGTCGAAAACAAGCTTGCGCGCCAGCGAATAGCCGTTGGTGTGCAGGCCGCTCGAAGGAAGGGCGATGAGCAGATCGCCGGGCCGAACGCGGCGCGTGTCAGACTGATGGCCGCGCTCGACAACGCCAACGATGAAGCCGGCAAGGTCGTATTCGCCGAGGGCGTATATGTCGGGCATCTCCGCCGTTTCACCGCCGATGAGCGCGCAGCCGGCCTGGCGCGCGGCGCGGCTCATGCCGTCGAGAATCTGTTCGACCACGCCCGGGTCGATGCGGCCCATGGCGAGATAGTCGAGGAAAAAAAGTGGAGTGGCTCCCTGCGTGAGAATGTCGTTGACGCAGTGATTGAGAATATCTGCGCCGACCGTGGAATGAACGCCCGCGGCGGAAGCGATTTTCAGCTTCGTGCCAACGCCGTCGGCGCTGGCAACCAACACGGGATCGCGCCAGCGCTGGGGGTCGAGGTGAAAGAGGGAGCCAAAACCACCGATGGGCGCGAGTACGGCGCGACTGAATGTGCGGCCGGCGAGGTGGCGGATGCGCTGCTTGGCTTCTTCCGCGCGGGAAATGTCGACTCCGGCATCAGCGTAACGCATGGGGACCGCCCTGTTTCCCGTAGAAATTCGCTTCAATTTCAAAATGTGTGGAACAACCGGCGCCACCGCATCTCGCCGGGATGGGCCAAAATGCTGACATACGTGCCCAGACGTTCGCCGATGTGCCCGGGCTCCCAGACTTCGTCGGGAGCGTCGATGGACATGTAAATGAACAGGGGCGAGCCGATAATATTGCGGCGAGGGACGAAACCCCAGTAACGACTGTCATCGGAATCATCGCGATTATCACCCATCGCGAAATAGCGATCGGGCGGAACGATCAGCTCGCCGTTCTTAACATATTTGTGCATATTCGCCGCCCATTGCGGTCCCATTCCTTGAAAAAGATTGGCATCGCTGGGCGGGAAATTCTCGACGGGGCTTGCGGCGTCGGAGGGATCGCGCCGGGCGTAAGGTTCA
The DNA here is from genome assembly GCA_049678845.1 of Candidatus Acidiferrales bacterium. Taxonomy (GTDB): domain Bacteria; phylum Acidobacteriota; class Terriglobia; order Acidiferrales; family UBA7541; genus DAHUXN01. The sequence goes on along the minus strand of JBAUEX010000052.1, from coordinate 6,035 downwards.
TTCAGCCGCTGCCCGTTCACGTAAACGATCCCCTGACGAATCTTGATGGCGTCACCCGGGACGCCGATGACGCGCTTGATGAAATCCTCGTTTTGGGCGGCTTCGGGAGGCGCTTCGAAAACGATGATCTGCTGACGTCTTGGATTGCGCCACAACGGATAGTGGTGCTCGGTGAATGGGATGCCCACGTCATAGCCGAGTAGGGTGACGATGATATGGTCGCCGATCAAGATGGTGTTTTCCATGGAGGCGCTGGGAATCACGCGCGCCTGAATGAAAACCGATTCAATCACCAGAAATGCGAGGATGACCCAGAACCATGAAATCAACTCCCGGCGGATCTTGTCGCCGGTGGTATGTATAGGCGGTGTTGAGGGCTTCGATTTTTCCTTCGCATTTTTCCGTTTGGCAGCAGGCACTATTGAGTCTCCACGTTTACAGCGGACGGAACAGCCGGTGCCAGCGGACCTCGCTGGGATGAGCAAAAATCGTCAGATAGGTTGCCAGGCGCTCGCCGATATGGCCGGGCTGCCAGACGCCATCCGGCGCATTGATGGACATAAAGATGAACCAGGGCGTGGCGATGATGTTCCTGCGAGGCACAAAACCCCAGTAGCGGCTGTCGTAAGAATCACCGCGATTGTCGCCCATGACGAAATAATCGTTCGGCGGCACGATGAGTTTGCCATTGACCACGTACTTGTGCAGATCCGCGGCCCACTCGGGCGTAAGTCCCTGGAAAAACCCATTGCCAGCGGGAGGAAAATTCTCGACGGAGCTGCCCATGGCATCGGGATCGCGCAGGACGTAGGGCTCGTTCAAACGCTTCCCGTTGACATAGACGACGCCTTCGCGAATGTCGATGGCATCGCCGGGAATGCCGATGACGCGCTTGATCAGGTCTTCGGAATGAGTGAGCGGAGATTCGAGCACGATGATCTGCTGGCGTTTCGGATTGCGCCAGAGCGGAATGTGCAGTTCGGTGTAGGGAACGCAAAGAGCGTAGCCGAGCGGGCTGACAATCATGTGGTCGCCGATGAGCACGGTGTTTTCCATGGAGCCGCTGGGAATCAGGCGGCTCTGCGCCACGGCGCTCTCGACAACGAAAAGCGCGAGAAAGAGCCAGACCCACGAGAAAATTTCACGCAGAAGGCGCTGGCGCATTATTTTTGAACGCTCGATTTTTGCTTCGTCCAGTTCAACAGCCACGATGCGCCTCCACTTCGAGTTGGACGAGCTCGGTCGGATAAACGCCGGTGTAGCAGGCGGTGCAGAACTTGCCGTCGTTGTCCTCGACGGCGGCGCGGAGACTGTCCAGCGAAAGATACCCGAGCGAGTCAGCGTCAATGAACTCGCGAATTTGCTCGATGGACTTTTGCGCGCCTATGAGTTCGAGCTTGGTGGGCGTGTCTATGCCGTAGTGGCACGGAGAAACGGTCGGAGGGCAACTGATGCGCATGTGAACTTCTGCCACGCCGGACTCGCGCATCATACGCACGATTTTCCGGCTGGTGGTGCCGCGCACGATGGAATCATCGACGAGAACCACGCGGCGGCCTTCGAGCAGACGGCGAACGGGATTCAACTTCAGGCGCACGCCGAAATCGCGGATGGCCTGCGAAGGTTCGATGAAGGTGCGGCCGATATAATGGTTGCGAATCAAGCCCATGCGGAATGGGATGCCGGATTCGCCGGCGTAGCCGATGGCGGCTGGCACCCCGGAATCCGGCACAGGAACAACCATGTCCGCGACCGCGGGATGCTCGCGCGCCAGCAAACGGCCAAGGCGCTCGCGCGTGGGATTCACGGGACGGCCGAAGACGACGCTATCTGGCCGCGCGAAATAAACATGCTCGAAGATGCAGTATTGATGCTGCTTTTCGGGCGTGAAGCGAATGGACTCGATGCCGCTTTTCGAAATGCGCAGCATTTCACCCGGCTCAACGTCGCGAACATATTCCGCACCAATTAAATCGAAAGCACAAGTTTCCGAGCCGACAACCCAGGCGTCGCCCAGGCGTCCGAGGGCGAGCGGGCGGAAGCCGCGCGGATCGCGGACCGCGAAAATTTCGTCTCGCGTGAGAATCAAAAGCGAGTAAGCGCCTTCGACCTGGCCGAGGGCGTCAGCGATCGCTCCAGCGAGGTTGCCGACTTTGCTGCGAGCGACGAGATGCACGATCACTTCCGTGTCGCTGGTGGTCTGAAAGATGGAACCCTTGTGCTCGAGGTTGCGGCGAAGTTCGAGGGCGTTGGTCAGGTTGCCATTGTGCGCGAGGGCGAGCTTGCCTTTGTTGCAATCGGAGGCGAGGGGCTGGGCGTTCATCAACGTGGTGTCGCCGGCGGTGGAATAGCGCGTGTGGCCAATCGCTGCCGCGCCGGGCAGGCGCGCAATTACGTCCGGCGTGAATAATTCCTGCACCAGACCCATGCCCTTTTCGACGCGCAGTTGCACGCCTTCGGTAGCAGCGATGCCGGCCGATTCCTGCCCGCGATGCTGGAGGGCGTAGAGGCCGAGATAGGTGAGCTTCGCCGCCTCTTCGTTGCCGAAAACGCCGAAGACACCGCACTCGTCATGGAAGTGGTCGTCGAGATGGAATGTGCGATTCATTCGTTTCCCAGCGCGCGTTCGAGCGCGGTGGCCCAGATCTGGCGAAGCAAGTTCACGGCGGCGCGAATCCGGGGCTGACCGTTCAGTTGGATGCAGAATTCGCCGCGAATGACTTTGCCGATTTGATGCGCTTCGACCTTATATTGTGCCGCAATCGCGAGCACGCGGGCAAGCGAAGCCGGAGAAGCCGACACGATGGCGCGGGCACCCGTTTCCGCGAACAGCGCAAATTCAGCGGCCTGGTCGGCTTTCAGCGAGATTTTGGCAGAAAAGCCATTGGGGCTCGCGAAACAGGATTCGGCGAGCGTGACGGCGAGGCCTCCGTCGCTGACGTCGTGGGCGGATGCGACGGCGCGTTCGGCAGCCAGAGCGACGAGGCAATCGATGAGGTTTTTCTCCACAATGAGATCAATCGCCGGAGGAGCGCCAGCGACGACGCCGTGAATCGTCTTGGCGCATTCGGAAGAGGAAAATTCGCGACGCTGGGACCCTTCATCGAGATTCGCACGTGAGAGAGCGCCATCGAGGAGGAGGATCGCATCGCCCTCGTGTTGAAAGGCCATGCCGAGCGCGCAGCCGGCATCTTCGAGAATTCCGAGAACGCCGAGAACAGGCGTGGGATAAATCGCGCGGCCGAGCGTTTCGTTGTAGAAGCTGACGTTGCCTCCGGTGATGGGCACGCCGAGCGCGCGGCAGGCTTCGGCGATGCCGTCAATCGCTTCGCTGAACTGCGCCATCACTTCCGGCTTTTCGGGATTGCCGAAGTTCAGGCAATTGGTGGCGGCCACGGGACGCGCGCCGGTGCATGCGACGTTGCGCGCGGCTTCGGCGACTGCGTGCATCGCGCCGATACGAGGCGAGAGCTGGCACCAGCGGCCATTGCCGTCGGTTGCGAGGGCCAGAGCGCGTTTCGTTTCCTTGATGCGCACAATTGCCGCGTCGCCCGCGCCGGGGCCGACGCGCGTGTTGGTGCGCACCATGTGATCGTACTGCTCGAAGATCCACCGCTTGGAGGCGATCGCTGTCGAGGCGAGAAGTTTGCGGAAATTTTCATTCAGATCCGCGCCAGCGGCAGCGAATTTGACCAGGGGCGCGGAAGACTCCGGCGATTTGGCTGGCGCGATCGGCCGTTTGTAGATAGGCCCTTCTTCGGCAATCGCGTGCGCGGGAATATCGGCGACGACGCTTCCATTTTCGAGGATGCGCAAGCGGCCATCTTCGGTGACGCGGCCGATTTCGACGGCATCGAGTCCCCATTTGCTGAAAACGTCGAAGACCTGCTGTTCGCGGCCGCGTTCAGCGACAAGCAGCATGCGCTCCTGCGATTCGCTGAGCATGATTTCGTATGGCGTCATGCCGGTCTCGCGCTGCGGCACACGCGCCAGTTCGATTTCGATTCCCATCCCGCCGCGAGACGCCATTTCACACGAAGAGCTGGTCAAGCCTGCCGCGCCCATGTCCTGAATGGCAACGACGGCACCGGTGCGCATCACTTCGAGGCAAGCTTCGAGGAGCAATTTTTCCATGAAGGGATCGCCGACCTGCACGTTGGGACGCTTCTGCTGAGATTCCTCGCTGAATTCCGCAGAGGCGAGAAGCGACGCGCCATGTATGCCGTCGCGGCCGGTTTTTGCGCCGACATAAATCACCGGATTGCCAATGCCGCGCGCGCGGGCGAAAAACAGGTCGTCACGGCGTGCGACGCCGAGCGCCAGCGCGTTGACGAGCGGATTATTCGAATAGCACGGCTCGAAGAGCACTTCACCGCCAACCGTGGGCACGCCGAAGCAGTTGCCGTAAAAGGCGATGCCGCCGATGACGCCGTCGAGGATGCGGCGATTGCGCGCGGCTTCTTCTTTCGAAACGCCTGCACCTTTTGCGAGCGGGCCGAAGCGAAGCGCATCGAGAACGGCGATGGGGCGCGCGCCCATAGTGAAAATGTCGCGCAAGATGCCGCCGACGCCCGTTGCCGCGCCTTGATACGGCTCGACGAAGCTCGGATGATTATGCGATTCGATTTTGAAGACGGCGACGAGGCCGTCGCCGATGTCCACGACGCCCGCGTTTTCGCCGGGGCCCTGCACAACGCGCGAACCCGTGGTCGGCAGGCGTTTCAGGTGGACTTTGCTGGATTTATACGAGCAGTGTTCGCTCCACATGACGCTGAAGACGCCGAGTTCGGTGATGGACGGGTCGCGCCCAAGAATTTTTTGGACGCGCGCGAATTCCTCGGCGGTGAGCCCGTGCTCGGCGGCGACTTCAGCGGTGATCTTTATTTCCGTTCCGATCATTGGGAAACCCTATTCCACCCGGACGAAATGGTACACAACGTTCCACAGGAGATGCATTCCATCTTTATAGTTTTTGATCGGGATGCGTTCGTTGTCGCCATGAACGCGCTCGTCATCCTCACGCGTAACGGCAAAAGGTTCGAAACCGTAGCTTGCGATGCCCTTCTCACGGAAAAAATGGGAATCGGTAAAACCCGCGTCCACGGTCTGGACTACACCTGCGCCAGGATCGAGCCCGTGAACTGCTTTTTCGATGGACGCGAAAAGCGGCGTGTCCGTTGAGGAGGTAGCGAGCGGGAAATTCAAAATAACCTCGATCTTGATCGACGGATCGTTGACGGTGCGGCGAACCTGCGCGACCCAACGATCAATCGTCCAGCCAGGCAGCAAGCGGCAATCGAGTTCCGCAGTGGCCTGGGATGGAATGATATTTGTCTTGTTCGATCCTTGCAGACTGGTGATGGAAATCGTGTTCGTGAGCCGCGCGAGAATGTCCGGGCGCTTTTGGAGCAACTCGTGAGCATCTGGCTGGGCGAGAAAAGATTTCAGGTTCAAAAAGCGGCTGCGCCACGGTTCGGGTTCGTAAGGGGCATGGGTGCGAAGCATGACTTCCACAGGAGGCGTCAATTCGAGCGGCGGGCGGTACTGACGAACGCGTTCCAGCGCAGCAATCAAACGATTGGGCGCGGAATCAGGAATCGGCACGGACGCGTGACCCGCGCGGCCGGTAGCGACCAATTTGAGCCATGCCGGGGTTTTTTCCGTCGGGCCAACGCCGAAGTAGATCGGTTTGCCAGCCGCGTCGGCGAGAGAGCCCGCGCCTTCGGTGAGCATAAATCCCGCGCCCGTGAGCCATTGCGGGCGATTCTTCACCACCCATCCCGCGCCAAAGTTTCCGCCGGCCTCTTCATCAGCGGTGCCGACAAAAATGACGTCGCGGCGCAGCGGCACATGCAGGCGGTGGAGTTCGAGGAAGGTCAGTAACTGGAGGATGCCGAGCGACTTCATGTCGAGCGAACCACGGCCCCACAGGTAGCCGTCACGAACAAGGCCAGCGAAGGGGTCGACGGTCCAGAATTGCCGGCTGACTGGCACAACGTCCATATGATTGAGGAGAATTAATGCCGGCTCGGAAC
>JBAUEX010000051.1:0-3843 GCA_049678845.1 Candidatus Acidiferrales bacterium | reverse complement strand
CCCGAGGAGTTGGTGGGGATGAAAGTTCAAGGAGTTAGCCCGGAATACGTCTCCGAAATGCGCGCCGCCGGTTTTGGCGGGGATGTTGACCATTTGATTGGCATGAAAGTGCAAGGAGTGACGCCGGAATACGTGAAGGGCATGCAATCACTGGGCTTGAAATTCAGCGGCGATCAGTTGGTGGGAATGAAAGTGCAAGGAATCGGCCCCGACTACATTCGTGACATGCGGGCGACGGGAATCGACGGTTCCGTGGACCAGTTCATCGGCATGAGAGTTCAGGGAGTGACGCCGGAATACGTCCGCGACATACGCGCCACGGGATTGAATCCTACGGCGCGTCAGATCGTCGCCATGCGCGTGCAGGGCGTGGATGCGGATTACGTGAAGGCGCTGAAGTCAGCGGGCCTGCAGAATCTGACTGTGGATGACTACATCACCGCGAAGGTGCGCGGAATTACTCCTGAATTCGTCGGGAAGGCGCGCAGCCAGGGATTCAAGGATCTGGACCTGCGGAAACTGATTGCCTTGAAGGACGCGGGCGTATTTTAAGTTTTCGACGGGCCATGTGGAGCAAACGGAATCTCGCGTCGGAAAAACGGAAGTAAAAGAGGAGATGCATCGATGAACGCGCGAAAATCACTCGTATTCCTGTTACTCGCAGGGTGCGCCGCGTTGGTTGCGGGCGCGGGATGGTCCGCCGACTCGCAAAGCGGCAACTGGACGGTGAATCGGTCAGAAGAAGCGGGGAAAGTCGAATTCGCGCTGATGCAAACGCGCCTTCACGGCCACTCAAATTACAGTTCCGATTGGCCCGCGAGTGCCTTCTCAGGCGTGGATTTTTCGAAGCCTGGCCGTCAGGACGTGAAATTCACCATCGCGCGCGATGCGGGCAGATTCGAATGCGAGGGTTTTCTCGACAGTGGCGAGGGCGCCGGTGTATTTCACTTTTTCGCGGACCCGCAATACGTTCAGAAAATGAAGGCGTTGGGCTTTGACGATATAGATGACGAAAAGCAAATCAGCATGGCCATCGAGGACGTCAGCCTGAAATTCGCGCAGGACATGAAGAACGAGCATCTGGAAGGGCTCGACACCGACAAGCTGATTGCCTTTCGGATTTTCCGTGTCACCCCGGAGTTCATCGAGCAGTTGCGGTCGTCGGGCCTGAACGTCACCGACAGCGACAAGCTGGTCGCGTTTCGCATCCACGGCGTTTCGCCCGAGATGGTTCGCACGCTGAAACAAGAGGGTTACACGCCGGACGAAGACACATTGATCGCCATGCGCATTCATGGCGCGACGCCGGAATGGATCGCGGAACTGAAAAAGACGGGCTACGATCACGTTGATTTGGAACAGTTGATCGCGTTTCGCATTCACGGCGTCAGCCCGGAATTCATCAGCAAGTTGCATGATCTGGGCTACTCGCATCCCGAGCCAGATCAACTGATCGCCATGCGCATTCACGGTGTGACGCCAGAATACATTACGGGACTGAAGTCACGCGGGATGCACGACCTCACCATCGACCAGCTGATTTCGCTCCGCATCCACGGCGTCGACTGACACAATCGCAACGGCCTTACCCTCATTTTGCACTCACCTCAATTTGCCATGGGGGTCTGCATGGCAACCCCGCCGTGCCCTGTCCCGTACGGGACATTTTCCGCGAGAGCCTGCGAGTACACTGCTAGCAGAGCGGGAATCGCAGTTTTGATAGCCAATACCCGAGGAGGACGTACAAAATGAAAGCAGTATGCAAATACCTGGGTTTTCTTGTTTTAGGCGCGGTACTTATCGCACCGATCGCCATCAGCACAAAAGCCGCGTCGCAAGATGACAAACGTCAAGAAGAGAACCATCGCGACAAGAAGCAGAAACGCGTATACGACCGAACCCACAAGGATTATCACAATTGGGATGACAACGAGGACCGTGCCTACCGCCAGTTCTTGAGCGAGAAGCACATGGCATATCGCGACATCTCCAAGCTGAAGCGCAACCTGCAAGACGAGTATTGGAATTGGCGCCACGATCACCCGGATCACGATTAAGACGGAACCGGCCAGTCGTCTCTTTGCCTCTCGGCCCCCTCCCGGAGAGGCGGGAGATATTTCATCAGCAGTTCTAGTTGTTCTTGTCTTTGGTCGTTTCTTTGGGCGCGCTGATTTTCTGCGTGGCGCCGGTCCAGAAGAGCTTGAAATCGCTGAAGTGGTGGTAATGGTGCAAGTAGTGACCGCGATATTGGAAATAGACGTCGACGTTTTCGGGCAGCCACAAGGTTACGTTGTGCTTCGCGAAAGTAACCGTGGTGTAGTCAATGACGAAGTGCTCCCGTTGTAGCTTGATCCCGGTGATCGGCTTTACCAAGTCGGTCTCCATGTGCATGACCTGGCCGCCATCCTCTGAAACCCAGGCGCGGCCCTTCAACGGCAGCGGTTCTGTGCCCGAGGGAGATTGGAAGGCCAGGAGCCTGTCGGGACGGTCGGAACGTTGTTCGAAGCGCACGACCCAGGCAGGGTTGTCCTTCCATTCGCCCAGGCCTTCACAACTCCATTTGAAATCGTCCTGAAGAAGCGGGTGAAACGCGAGAACCAGCCCGGGAGCGCCAATGTCGGCGAGTTCACCGGGCATTTCGGTGGCGGCCACTCCCTGATTGCGGAACTCGTTTACGTGAATGACTTGGTCGCTCGGATGCTCGATGAAAACCAGATAGCTGAACGTGCGCGAGACGGGCTTCTCCAGACTCTGAGTCCGCTTGATTTCGACGGTTTGATATTCCTCCGTGGCGGAGAACCTTTCGAGGTCAGTCACCATTTGGGTCGCATTCGTCGCCGCGGATGCAAGAACCTTCGGCAAGGGGCAGGCCGCGCCGGCGATGATGAAGGGCTTTCCGGCGTCGATATCGGGCGGAGCCCAGTCTTCCTTGGGAGGCAAATCGACCGCGGCCGTGGAGACCAGCGAACCAACCGGTTGACTGGACGTTGATTTGGCGGGTTGGAGATTTTTCAGGTCGGGGAGCCAGGCGCGGATCGTCGGATCGTTGCTGTCGTTAGGATACTGTGCCAAAAACGATTCCAGTGCGGTGACTGCCTTTTCGCGCTGGCCTAATCCCGCCAAGGCCTCTCCAAGAACGAGTTCATCGCGCCCAGCCTGCTTTCCTCGCAAAGTCCATGCCTGCTGAGCCTGCGCGCGGGCATGCTCAAAATCCTTTTGCTTCAAATAGGAGCCTGCGAGCATGGAATGGACTTTCCACTTCGAGCCGTCCAATCGGGCTGCCGGAGCGAGGACTTGGACGGCTCCCGCGTAATCTGCCTGCCGAAATCGGAGAGTGCCCAGCGCTATCAGGGGCGGCAGTTGTGCGGCATCGGCCGAAACGGATTTTTCCAGATATGGCTTGGCCGCCGGCAAATTCCCGTTTAGAAAGAAGCTCATTCCCATTAAATAGTTAACGTAGGGATTATCCGGCGCCATTTTGAGCGCCTTGCTGAAATGTTTTCCGGCAGAATCAATTTTGCCCGAGTCCAGATCGGCGGAACCTTTTTGGGCCTCCCTTTCGGCCTGGGGCGCGAGCACAAACTGTCCGGACGGAGGATGAAAAGCCAGTTCATCGTTGGGATTTCGCATCAAGACGATGATGCTGGCTGACGCGCCGGTGACCTCGAGCAGACGGACGGGCCTGAGCTCGGTGTGGTATCCGGGAGCCTGCACCTGGACTTCGTACATATCTCCGAGTTCCACGCCGCTAAAGACCCATAGGTCCTGTCCAGCCTTCTTCATTTGGGGTATGGCGGCAGAATCCGAGGGCGCAATAATATTTACTTTCGGGCTTGTGGGGAG
>JBAUEX010000050.1:0-1587 GCA_049678845.1 Candidatus Acidiferrales bacterium | reverse complement strand
TGCGTATCAATGTGGTGAGTCCCACGATGCTAAAAGAATCCGAATCTCAATTTGCCCAGTTCTTCATCGGCATGATTCCGGTCGAAGGATGGAAAGTTGGACAAGCCTACAAACGCGCTATCTTGGGGGCGCAAACAGGCCGCGTTTACAAAGTTGAGTGAGCTTACTTAGCGTTGATTCGAAGACCGCCCAGCAACATCACAAGAATCCGGGTTGACAAATGAATCGGCCTGTTTCGATGCAACATTCAGTCAGTGGACTGGCTAATAACGCACGGTTCATTGGGTGCCGAATAATTTATGACACAACAAGCCCTAAGCAGGCAGAACGGAGCAAAAGATGAGTCCAGCACTCGATAAAAAAAGGTTCGGTCCTTGGGCAGTTGTCACGGGTGCCTCGTCTGGAATAGGCAAGGAATTTGCGCGGCAAATCGCGGCGTCGGGGATCAACGTAGTGCTGGTGGCCAGGCGAGACGCATTGCTCGCCGAACTGGGACGCGCCATCTCACAGGAGTTTGATGTTCAGTACCGCGCGTTGGCTATGGACCTCTCACAAGAGGGATTCATAGAGAGACTCGACGACGCTACGTACGACCTCGACATCGGCCTTGTCGTCTCCAACGCCGGCACCGGAAATCCCGGCGAGTTCTTGAAGCATGATCGGCAGTTGCTTCAGGCGACTTTGCGGCTCAATACGATGGCGCATCTAGACATCACCCACCATTTCGGTCAGAAACTCGGCGAGCGGCGCCGGGGCGGAATCATCCTCGTGGGGGCACTGGGCGCGGAAAACGGCATTCCCTGTTTGGCGAACGACGGAGGCGCGAAGGCGTATGTACACAGCCTCGGCGAAGCGCTTCACTATGAGTTCAAACCTCTAGGTGTCTACGTCACTGTACTGGCCGCCGGGGTTACGAACACAGCGGTGATCGACAAGTTCGGCCTCAATCCGAAAACCATGCCGATGAAACCGATGAGCGTCGAGCAGTGCGTATCTGAAGGCCTCCGCGGTCTGCGCAAAAACCGCTCCAGGGTCGTTCCAGGCCGGCTGAACCGCATCATGAACGCCCTCGTGCCCGCTTCTCTTGCGCGCAAGCTACTGGCAGACTTGCTTGGTAAAGGGCTTGCCAGCAAGGCCGCATCTGCAAACGCACAGGCGGAGGCCTGATAAACGGACTGATAGGTCAGCTTCGGATTGAAAAGGTGCATCAGCGGCAGGCCCGATTCGGTACAGACGCTGAATCCTGTCAGCGCTCAGAAGAATCTGAGTACAGTAAGGGAGATGCAGAGATGGTTTTGATTATTTCGACCCTTTGCGCAGCTGTTTTCCTTGCCGTCGTTCTGGCCAGACGCGTGAGAGACCGTCGTGAAATGGAACGGCACAGTATCACTCCGGAAGCCCTGCATGCGTTGTTGGCTTCAAGCCAGGAAGTGGTTGTTATTGATATTCGCCAGCCTCTGGACTTGTTGGGAGACTCCGTCATCATCCCGGGCGCACAGTGGCTCGCACCTGAGGAGGTGTGCGCGGATCCTTCGCTGCTTCCGAAAGAGCGAGACCTGGTCGTTTACTGCACGTGCCCGAGTGATA
>JBAUEX010000049.1:0-30456 GCA_049678845.1 Candidatus Acidiferrales bacterium | reverse complement strand
GGACAGAGGTACGCGATCACCTATTCGAACAGGGCACCGGCCAGCCAAAGTTCGAAATTTTCCCCGAAAGCCAGACGGAATTTTTCCTGAAAGTGGTGGACGCGCAGATCACGTTCGTCACCAAAGGCCCCAGCCGGGCCACCGCCCTGATCCTGCATCAAAATGGGGATCACACCGGAAAGCGCGTCGAGTAAGTCGCCAAGGACACGGGTCTTTCGGGAACATGATGGATACTGGATTTTGGGGAAGTGGAGCCTTTTTATCCCGCTTGGCGAGCAGTCCCTTTCGGGTCTACCGCAAGACCAACGCCAGGCTGACAATTTATTATCAGCATACGTCGTAACCTGATGGAGATACTGCCTTGGAAACACACATCTAATACAACATACAGCACAGCCTTGCGTTCTGATCCCCGCCTCATCAAGTCGCAGGCGTACGCTTGGATACGTATTCCAAGTGTCCGTATATTCCATGCCGTGATGTGCCGGCTCAATGGGCACTAGCCATGGGGGCGTGCGATGCCCAAAAAGAAAGAGACCGTCCTGCCAGGCATAGCAGGCGGTCTCAGCGTTATGGATGGACAAAAATCGAGCGAACCTCAGACCTGGCAGCGCACCATTCTCGAACTCGCGTTTGATGCCGTCGTTGAAACGGACCCCGAAGGCGTCGTAACCGGTTGGGATCCCAGAGCCGAGAAAATATTCGGCTGGACCGCCTCCGACATCATGGGACGCGGGCTCTTCGAAGCGGTTGTCCCGCCGGAGTATCGCGAAGGTCACCAACAAGCGTTTCGCGATCTGCTCGCCTCTGGAAAGGATTTGGCGGCAAGCAATCGCATGGAAGCGAAGGTGCTTCATCGCGACGGCCGGAGACAATTCATAGAAGTGATCCTGTGGGCTTCCCGGTTGGGGGAAAACCCACGTGTGACCATTTTAATCCGCAACATCACAGCGCAAAAGAAATTGGAAAAATCGCTGCGCATCAGCGAAGAGAGAACACAAATCCTCCTCGACCGGATCGAGGACGGGTGTTTCGAAGTAGAACTGAGCGAAGAAGGGCGCTACCTGTTCGTCAATAATGCGTTCTGCAGAATAACCGGTTACTCCGCGGCCGAGTTGGTCGGAAAAAGTTTCCGGGAATTCTACGATGCCGAAGGCGCACGACAATTGATGTTAGCCTACCGCAAGGTTTATGAAACCGGACAACCCCTCAAGGCGCTCGAACACGCGCTCGTCAGGAAAGATGGAACGACGAGATACGTCGAGGAATCCGTCAGCCTGAAACTAGACTCGCATGGCCGCCCGACCGCGTTCGTAGGCATCCGTCGCGACTGCACCGAGCGGAAACACGCGGAGAGGCTTCTGCGCAGCAGAGAAGCCCAAATGGCCCATTCGGCCGAGCATGACTTTCTGACCGGTTTACCCAATCGAATGCTGCTGAACGACCGGGTCAATCAGGCGATCGTCTTAGCGCCGCGTCACGGGAAAAGAGTGGCGGTGCTGTTTTTGGATTTGGATGGCTTCAAACACATCAACGATTCCCTGGGACATCCGGTTGGCGACAAACTTCTACAATCCATCGCGAAACGCCTGGTGGGTTGCGTCCGGGCTACGGACACGGTCAGCCGGCAGGGAGGCGACGAATTCGTCGTGCTGCTCTCGGAAATGGAGCACTCGGAGGATGCCGCCATTACGGCGAGAAGAATGCTGAAGGCAGTGGCAGAGCCTCATTCCATCGAAGAGCACGATCTTCACATCACCACAAGCATCGGCGTAAGCGTCTATCCCGACGACGGCCTGGATGCGGAGGCCCTCATCAAGAACGCGGACACCGCCATGTACCAGGCAAAGGACAATGGGCGTCAGAGCTATCAGTTTTTCGAGCCAGCGATGAACGTCCGGGCTGTCGAGCGGCAATCCATCGAAGAGAGTCTGCGGCGCGCTCTGGAACTGCAGGAATTCACGCTGCACTACCAACCGAAGGTCAACCTGAAGACAGGAGAGATTACCGGCGCGGAGGCTTTGATACGTTGGACAGATCCCACTCGAGGGCCGGTGTCTCCGGCACAATTTATTCCCGTCGCGGAGGATTGCGGCCTGATTCTACCGATCAGCAAATGGGTCCTTCGTGAAGCGTGCAGGCAAGCCCGGGCCTGGGTGGATGTAGGCCTGCCTCTGCTGAGTATGGGGGTTAACATCTCCGCCATGGAGTTCCGAAACGAGAACTTTCTAGAAGGTGTATTCGCAATCCTCAAGGAAACGCGCTGGGATCCGAGATCTCTTGAGCTGGAGCTGACGGAAAGGGTTCTTATGAAGCATGCCGAGTCCGCTGCGTCTGTCCTGCAAGCGCTGAGAGCGAGAGGTGTGCAGGTGGCGATCGATGATTTTGGAACGGGCTACTCCAGCTTGAGCTATCTGAGGAAGTTTCCGATCGATGCGCTCAAGATCGACCAGTCCTTCGTCCGCCAGATCACCGCGACTCGGGAAGATGCGGCGATTGTGACCGCAGTGATCAGCATGGGGCGAAGCCTGAGGCTGCGGGTCGTGGCCGAGGGCGTGGAGACCCAAGAGGAGCTGGCATTTCTTCAGGCTCACCATTGTGACGAGGCGCAGGGATATTATTTCAGCCCGCCGGTAGATGCCCAGCAGTTCTCCAAGCTTCTCAAGACCGGCATAACGGAAACACTCCTCTACTGAAGGTTGCCTCAGGATTCCTCAAATCGGCAGCGTGGTCAGTGGGATGGAATCGGATTGCCGCGCCAGCCGAACTGCTCCCAGCGAAACACCTTCGCCGAGAGCGCCGCGCTCCGGCTGAACAAAAAAGCCCCGAGGAAACCCATTCGCGAGATGTCCGGCACAGAGCCGACCCAGCGCCGCACAGATGGGGTAACTGAAAACACTTTCAGCGCCAGGAGCACGTCGGGATTATCGCAGCGGCCTGCCCGACGGGGCAACCCGTCTGAACTTCGGTGGACGCAAGCGGAGCGCGGCTAGTCTGAAATTCTCACGTCTCTGACGTTTCTGTTTCCCTCTTGCGTACCGGAGGCGGCGAGTGTACCATACACTCGGTTACCGAGGACATGACATGAGCAAACCTTCCGATCTGGTGCAGGGTACGCTGGACATGCTGCTGCTGAAAATTCTCGCTCTTGAGCCGATGAATGGTTTCGCCGTCAGTCAACGGCTAAAGCAAGTGTCCGGCGACGTTCTGCAAGTGAGCGACGGGTCGCTGTATCCGGCTTTGCACAAGTTGGAGCAGGAAGGCTGGATTACAGCCGAGTGGAAGACGTCCGTAAATGGCCGCCGCGCGAAATACTATTCGCTGACACGGTTGGGGCGGCGACAACTTGAAAAGGAAACTGATAACTGGGGTAGGTTGTCGAGCGCAATTTCACGTGTCGTCAAACTTAAAGAGGCTTGACGTGTGCCAAAGGAGTGACGATGAGACCGGAACATTGGCTATACACGATGCCACTTCGGTTGCGGTCGTTATTTCGTCGGAAACAGGCAGACCAGGAACTGGACGACGAACTGAGGGATCACGTTGAACACAAAACGGAGGAATATGTCGCCAAGGGTATGACGCCGCACGAAGCACGACGGCAGGCGCTCGTCGAAATAGGCGGAATTGAGAAGCGCAAGGAAGAATGCCGCGACACTCGCGGAGTGAATTGGATTCAGGATCTAGTGCAAGATTTGCGCTACGGATTGCGTATGCTGCGCAAATCACCCGGCTTCACCGCCGTCGCCGTCCTCACTCTCGCTATCGGCATTGGCGTCAACACTGCGGTGTACAGCCTCGTAGACGAATTATGGCTGCGGCCCCGGCCGGTCCCTCACCCTGAACTCGTGGTGCGCATCTTCACTAGCAATCCGAGCAGTGAAGGTGAGGTTGCCCGCGGCTACAGTTCCTATTCGGACTTTCTTAACATCAGCAGTGAGGCCAAGACGCTTGCCGGTGTCGCGTTTCTGCAGAGTCGTGGCGCTTTGCTCGACACCGCGGGCAGAAGTGAGTTGGTCACTGCCGGGCTGGTTTCGGATAATTTCTTCGACACGCTGGCCCCCAAAGCGGCCTACGGCCACGTCTTCACTGCCGCACAGGCCGGGTCACCGGATCCTCTCGCAGTCATGCTCAGCTACCCGTTTTGGAGTCGGCAATTCAACGCTGATCCCAAGCTATTGGGCAAGACAATCGTCCTCGACCGGCAGTTGGTGAAGGTCTGGGGAATCTTACCGCGGGACTTCCGTGGCGCTGAACCGCTTCCACCGGACGTGTGGATTCCACTGAGCACTTGGAGCCAGCTTACCGGTGAGAGGCCGGCGGGGCTGATGCATAGAGGTCGCGACTTCGACCTGTTCGGGCGCTTGCGGCCCAGCGCCAGCCTTAGGCAGGCAAACGCTGAACTGGCCGTGATAGCCGCGCGGCTTGCGCGCGAGCACCCAGACACGAATGCCGGGCGCAAGATGATGCTCTTGCCCGAAAGTCAAGTGCAGGGCGAAGGCGTCCGGCAGCTATCGGTGATCCTGCTCGCGCTTTCCGGCTTGGTTCTGCTGATAGCCTGCGCCAACGTAACCTCTTTGTTAATCGCGCGCGCCGAGCAGCGGCGACACGAGCTGGCCATGCGTGTTGCACTCGGTGCAGGCAGGTTGCGCCTGGTGCGGCAACTTCTCACCGAAACCTTGCTGCTGGGCGCAGCGGCGACCTTAGCGGCGCTGGTGCTGGGAAATTGGGTGATCACTTCGTTGCCAAGAATTCTGCCGCAGGTGAGTTTCTCCGTTCCCATCGATGTGCACATGACCCCGCGAGTCTTGTGGTTCTCCCTGGCGGTAGGTCTCGTTTCCGGGTTTGTCTTCGGTGGAATGCCGGCGTGGCAAGGGTCACAGAGTTCGCCGAACGATGCGGTAAAGGGGTATGGAAGATCGGGTTCAGGGACGCGCGGGTCGGCGCGCAAGGTGCTCGTCGTTGCGCAGATGGCTGTATCTCTGATTGTAGTGGTCGGCGCCGCGCTGCTGATTCGCTCCCTGTGGAATGCCGAGACTGCCAACCCGGGCTTCGATGCGCACCAAGACATGCTTGTTATGGAGCTCGTCCCGGGCTTCAAGACTGACGAACAGGCGGGCACGTATGTACAAGAAGCACGCCGCCGCATCGACGCCATTCCGGGCGTGCTCGGCACGGCCGCAGGACTGCGGATTCCCTTTGGGTTGAGCGGGGGCGGCGCCAAGCGGACTCTGTTTCTTCCGGGAGCATCAGGCGCCGCAGCACGCGATGGCATCCCTGTCGGATACGATCCCGTGAGCGACAACTTCTTCGACATGCTTGGGACGCGCATCTTGCGTGGACGCCCCATCGATGCTCACGACCTTCAGGCGGGAGCGGATGTGATGGTGATTAATCAGGCGATGGCCCAACGTTTTTGGCCCGGCCAGGATCCCATCGGGAAACACGTCCGGCTGCAGAAAGCGAATGGCGATCTGTACGAAGTCATTGGCGTAGCCGAGAACAGCAAGAACGAAGCATTCATCGAAGACACCGTGCCGTACCTCTACACACCGATGCGACCGGGTGATTACGGCGAGCTGGCGATGGCGGTGAAGACCACCGGAGCTCTGTCGACTGTTGCCGGAGAAGTCCGGCGCACGCTGCTCGATCTCAACTCCGGCGTCGAGATTATCTACTTTACCAGCCTTCGCGAGCACGTGCGCATGGCAATGGCCGACCAGCGAGTGGCGGCGGAATTGACCGCCTCTCTCGGAGGCTTGGGTCTCTTGCTGGCTGGCGTTGGCCTCTACGGTTTGACATCTCTTCTCGCGGGACGCCGCACGCACGAGATCGGCATCCGCATGGCGCTGGGGGCGCAAAAGGGTGACATTCTCAGGATGGTCGTCGGGCGAGGGCTCAAGCTGGCGTTGATCGGTGTCGTAATCGGCGTCGCCGGGGCGCTCGTGCTCACGAGGTTCTTGCGGAGCATGCTGTTTGAGGTTCAGCCCACCGACCCGCTTACTTTTTTTACTGTAGCAGCGCTTCTTTCGCTCGTCGCCCTAGCGGCTAGCTACATTCCCGCGCGCCGCGCCATGCGCGTCGATCCCATGGTCGCCCTGCGGCACGAATAGTCTGACGCGCACGTAAGTGAGAAACCAGCCTTAGAACCGACTCGAATAAACCTCAGCGACGCGTATGCGCTGCTGGCGATTATTCTCGGTTGACGGGCAACCCTTCCGTAATCCGGTAAGGGAACAGTTGCCATCCGTCCGGAACTTCGGGAGGAGATATTGAGTTATTTCCAACCACACTCGAACCCACAGAGCGTGGTGTCCTGCACGACTTCCGCGTATTTTGGCAGTCCCCGCGGTCTTGTAAGTTGTTGTAAAATCTAATCACGACAGATTGACACGGTAGAGGTCTGCGGTTCGAGCCCGCACGGGCCTACCATTTTCACGCCCCCAGCCCATTTTCTGCCTGTGATTTCGTACGTGGTGTTGTCGAGAACATCTGACGCGATTGCTAAGGAGAAGCAATGCAAAAACGCAAACTTGGAAAAAGCAATTTGGAAGTGTCGGCTCTCGGATTGGGCTGCATGGGAATGAGCTTTTCGTACGGACCGCCCAAAGATAAGAAGGAGATGATCGATCTTCTCCATACCGCCGTGGACCGCGGCATTACGTTTTTTGACACCGCGGAGGCCTATGGCCCATTCAAAAACGAAGAACTCGTGGGGGAAGCGCTCGCGCCATTGCGTGAAAAAGTGGCGATAGCCACGAAGTTCGGGTTCAAATTTGATCCGAACACTGGCAAACAGACCGGGCTGGACAGCAGGCCAGAACACATCAAGCAGGTCGCGCATGCCTCCCTGAAGCGCCTGAAGACTGATGTCATCGACCTGTTCTATCAGCACCGAGTGGATCCTAACGTTCCCATCGAAGACGTCGCCGGAGCCGTGAAGGAACTGATTGGGGAAGGCAAGGTGAAGCATTTCGGACTTTCTGAAGCAGGCGTGCAGACCATTCGCCGTGCACACAAAGTTCAGCACGTTACCGCACTCCAGAGCGAATATTCGCTCTGGTGGAGAGAGCCTGAAGCGGAGGTGATCCCGACACTGGAGGAACTGGGGATCGGCTTCGTTCCATTCAGTCCTCTTGGTAGAGGCTTCCTTACGGGAAAGATCAGCGAAGATACGAAGTTCGACAAAAACGATTTTCGCAACATCGTCCCTCGCTTTACGCCGGAGAACCGAAAAGCGAATCAGGCGTTCGTGGATCTGCTTGGCAGATTTGCCCAACGGAAGAAAGCGACGACTGCTCAGATCGCGCTTGCGTGGCTGCTTGCGCAAAAGCCGTGGATTGTGCCGATCCCGGGAACGACCAAGCTGGCGCGCGTCGAAGAAAACATCGGGGCCGCCAACGTAGAGCTTTCGCCCGAAGATCTTCGCGAACTAGAGACCGCCGCCTCAAAGATCGCAGTGCAAGGCGCTCGGTACCCCGAAGAGCTGCAAAAAATGGTGGGCCGCTGAGCAGAAAAAGAGAGAGCGAAGGAGATTCGGTTGAGCAAGAAGCAAACACAGAACGACGCGCTCAAAGACCGCCTTTCCCGGTATCGTGAAATTGACCTGAGTGTGACCGGCAGAAAGTCAGGACGAATCATCTCACAGCCGGTGTGGTTCGTATTGGACGATGATCGGGTTTACCTGCTGCCGGTGCGGGGCTCGGAAACACAGTGGTATAAGAACATTCTGAAAGACCCGTTCATTCGGATCGATGCGCGTGGCGCAGGCGCTGAATTTCGGGCCGCTCCTACTGTTGATGAAGCACGAGTTTCTTCCGTGGTCGAGAAATTCCGCACCAAGTATGGGGCCAGTGATGTGAAGAAGTATTATTCAAAGTTCGACGTTGCCGTCGTCGCTGAAATGCGAAAATAGGAATGATCCTCACGGGGCAAATCAACTAGAGAAAATTAGTAAGATAAGCGCACAGGAAGAATGCAATCCCTGGCCTTGCGCGAGGGTATCGAAGACAAGGTGACGGCCGTGGCAGCGATCGCCGGATGGGAGAATTTCTACGTAATCGTTGGGTCGTCTGCCGGCGCGCTGATCGGCTTGCAGTTCGTCGTCATGACCCTGATCGCCGACAGGCCGACCACACCAGGTCAGGCGCAGTCCGGCAGCGCATTCGCGACACCCACCATCGTTCATTTCGGAGCCGTGCTGCTGCTGTCAGCAATTCTAAGTGCTCCATGGCAAGGGGTCGGCGCCGCCATAATTCTTTTAGGCTCGCTGGGGCTCATTGGGATTCTCTATGAGATCATCGTGGTTCGGCGTATGCGAGTGACCGCATACCGGCCCGAGTTCGAAGATTGGTTGTTTCATGCACTGCTGCCCTTCGCGGCATATGCAACGCTGGCTGCGTCGGCCTATGCGGCTCGCACTCATGCACGCGGGGCCATGTTTGGCGTTGGAGTGGCGGCGCTGTTGTTACTCTTCATCGGCATTCACAACGCGTGGGATGCCGTTACGTACCACGTTTTTTCGACGAAACGGGGACAGCGCGAAGGCGAATACTGAGCAGGTCATGGATGCGCAGAACGAAAGCAGACGTGGGGGGACTGGTGTATACTGCGGCGGGATTGAAACGAAAATCGGAATTGGTGTGCGAGTGGGGAGAAATTTTATGCGACGATTTTGGCTGGTGCTTTTGGCGGTGACCACCATGCTCGCGTCCGCGGGATTCGCGCAGCAAACCTCGAACGAGGGGCCTTATAAGGTTTTGCGAACCGCGAAAGTGGGCGGCGAAGGCGGTTTTGATTACGTGTACGCGGACTCGGTGGGGCGGCGGTTGTACATTCCGCGTCCCGCGGCGTCTGGCGCGCGCGTGACGGTGTTCAATCTGGACACGCTGGAGCCAGTGGGCGAAATACCGAACGCCAACGCCCGCGGAGTGGCCGTGGACCCGAAGTCGAATCACGGTTTCGCGAGCAGCAAGCCCGTGGTGATGTGGGACACGACGACTCTTGCGACGATCAAGACGATCGATGTGGATGGCGGTCCGGATGGAATCCTATTCGATCCGTTTAACGAGCGCGTGTACATTTTCAGCCATCGCGCGCCGAATGCAACGGTGATCGATCCGACGAACGGGTCCGTGGTGGGCACGATGGACCTGGGCGGAGCGCCGGAGCAGGCAGTGACGGACGGCAACGGGCACATCTATGTTGATATCGAGGACAAGGACAACATCGCGGTGGTGGATGCGAAAACGATGAAAGTGACGGCGCATTATGACCTCGGCGGAAAGGGAGGAGGGCCGGGTGGATTGGCGTTTGATGTGAAGAATCACATTCTTTTCGCGGCGTGCCACAACCCGCAAACAATGGTGATTCTGAATTCCGACGACGGCAAAATCATCACAACGTTGCCGATCGGCATGGGCACCGACGGGGCGACATTCAATCCGGATACGATGGAAGCGTTCAGCTCGCAGCGCGATGGGACGTTGACGGTGATCAAGGAGAACAGCCCGACGGACTTCGTCGTGGAGCAGACGGTGCAAACGACTCCGTGGGCCAAAACGCTGACGCTGGATCGCAAGACAGGGCATATCTTCCTGATTGCTGCGGAGTTCGCTCCGCCACCGACACCGCCAGCGGCAGGAGGACGTCCGAGCCGCGGGCAGATGGTGCCGGGCTCGTTTTCGATACTTGAGGTGGGAAAATAAAGAGAAGTTTGAGGTGCGTGCGAGAAAAATCCCCATCCTTCGCAAACACAGCTCGAGGGGCACCCGCGAAGGCAACTTCGAAAGCGCGCTGGGGCAACACTAGAAATGGCAGGATGCGGCGCCGTGCTTTTCTAAATATTTTTGATGGTACTCTTCCGCACGATAAAAGGGACCTGCCGTGGTAATTTCGGTGGCAATAGGGCGCTGGAATTTGCCGCTCGCTGCGAGCGCCGCTTTTGATTTTTCCGCGATGGCCTGCTGCTCTGGCGAGTGAGCGAAGATTGCGGAGCGATATTGCGTGCCAACGTCGGGCCCCTGGCGGTTCACTTGAGTTGGATTGTGGATCTGCCAGAAAACATCGAGCAACTGGTCGTAAGTAATCTTCTGCGGATCGAAGGTGACTTGCACGACTTCGGCGTGGCCTGTTGTGTGGGAGCAAACATCTTTATAGGTCGGGTTCGGCATGTGCCCGCCGCTGTAGCCCGCAGCAACATCCACGACGCCCGGCAGTCGCCGGAATGCCGCCTCGACTCCCCAAAAACAGCCGGCTCCAAATGTGGCGATTTCGGTCATGGAATTCTCCCATTCGTCCGCGCTACGGTACCATTTTAACACTATGGCGGGCAGCGCTTTTTATGTGTTTAAACTTATTGTGGCAAACCCAAACAATCGAAGGGAGGAACCATTGTGACCTGGATTCGAACCATTCCGCTGTCTGAAGCCGATCCGGCCTTGCGGGAAGCGATGGAGGGACAGCGAGCACTGTATCCGGCGGAATATGCTGTTCCGGTTTTTCCAACCAAAGACGGACCCTCTGCAATCGTGGCTTCGCATAGCCTGATTCCGACGGCGTTGAAACACGCTTTCTCAACGTTTGGAGCACTGATGGCGAAGGACTTGCCGCTCTCCCGCCGACAACACGAAATGATAACCACGGTGGTCTCTGTGACGAATCGGTGTTTCTATTGAATTGAATCACACGCAGAGTTTCTGCGTCGGGTAACGTTGAATGCGGACTTAGTCGAAGCGTTGCGGCGAGATTACAAAACCGCGCCCATCACTGAGCAAGAACGGGCGATGCTGGATTACGCGGTGCAATTGACAAAGGATGCGACGAAGATCAGCCGCGCAGATCATGAGCGTCTTCGTGCCGCCGGATTTGACGATCACGGCATTCTGCAAATCACATTGATCGCGGCATGGTTCAACTATATCAACCGAGTGGCGGACGCGCTCGGAGTCGGACGAGAATAGAGCGCAAGCGAGTCTATTCAGAGGCAGAAGGGCGATTCAGTAGGGATTGCTATCGCCGAAATCGATGGCGTCGTCAGGGCCTTGTTGTTCGGTGGCCGAGTGGCTGTGCAGCAAGCGAACGCAACGATTCCAGCGGAGAACGGCATCGTCATTGCCGGGCGGACGGATTTTTTCGGCTTCGGCGAAACAGCGCAGGGCTTCTTCAAACAACACGCGCAGGGCATGCAAGGGACGGCCAGCTTGCAGTTGTACCTTTGCACGGCGTTCATTGAGAAGGCCGAGATAGTAGAAGCGCTCGTAGGAATTTTCGAGACGCTCAAAAATCGCCTGCACTTCCGCGTAACGATCGGAAGGAGCGCCTGTGAACTGGTCCGTGATGGATAGGCCAAGCACGCGGAGCGCGAGTTGATGGTTGGGTTCGATGGCGAGAATGTCGTGGCAAATGGATTCCGCCTCTTCGGGCTCGTTCAGATAGCGGTAGAGCTCCGTCTTGGCGATGGCTTCGGGAATTCCCGCCTTCGAGATGGATTTTAACGCGTGTTCCATGGGGCCTCCGCTCTGACTAAGTGTCGCCGGAACGCCTGAATTTGCGGGCGATCCAAATTAACGGATCATAGAACTGATCGACGACGCGTTCCTTCAGCGGGATGATTGCGTTATCGGTGATGTGAATGCTCTCAGGGCAAACTTCCGTGCAGCATTTCGTGATATTGCAAAATCCGATTCCCATCTGGTCTTTAATATCTTTTATGCGCGAGAGATTGTCGAGAGGGTGCATTTCGAGGCCGGCGACGCGGACAAAAAATCGCGGGCCCGCGTACTGCTCTTGTTTTTGATGATCACGCAGTACGTGGCAAACGTCCTGGCACAAAAAACACTCGATGCATTTTCGAAATTCCTGCGCGCGCTCGACGTCGGCTTGGAGCATCTTCCAGTCGGTTCCCGGACGGGGCGAAAATGCGGGAATTTTTTTGTTCACCTGATAATTCCAAGAGACGTCGGTGACCAGATCTTTGATCACGGGGAAAGTTTTCATCGGCGCGACGGTGATGGCCTTGTCGGTAGGAAGCGAGTCCATGCGCGTCTTGCACGTGAGCCGCGGGCGGCCATTCACTTCCGCGGAACACGAGCCGCAGCGGCCGGCCTTGCAGTTCCAACGGACGGCGAGATCGGGAGCGAGATGGCCCTGGATGTAGTGGAGCGCATCGAGAACCACCATTCCCGGGGCGATGGGGACGCGATAGTCGACTGCGGCGCCACCTTCGCGCGTGCCACGAAATACGGCTAAGACGGCTTCTGCCACGAGCGGCCTCCGCTGTGCGTTTTGCGCCGAACTTGCGTTGGAAACTTATCTGCCATCCGTAACCCTACTTTACGGACTTCGGGGGGCTAAAGCCCCGGTGCCCTGAAAAAAATGAAATTTTCAGCAGCCTGCCAAACGTGCAACCCCCTCAACTACGAATTCTCCAGCAAGCCGTGAAGTTTGCTGTGTCTACTTTTCATCGGCCAAAAGCTGTTTCAAATCGTCGGGCATTTCGCGCACGGGGCTTTGGCGCAAGGTCATTCCAGCGCCGTCACGAACGATAACGTTGTTCTTTTCCCCCCACGCTGCGTCATATCCAGGAAAATCGAGACGGCTGTGAGCCCCACGGCTCTCTCTGCGGGCGAGGGCGCAGCGCGTGACGCATTCGGCGACGGTCAACATGGATTTCAGGTCGCGAGCGAGATGCCATCCCGGATTAAACAGCCGGGAGCCTTCGACACGAACCTGCGAAGCGCGCTCGCGGAGGTGGCCAATTTCCGTGAGAGCGCGTTTCAGATCTTCCTCGTTGCGATAGATGCCCACCAGAACCTGAAGGGTATCCTGCAACTCACGATGGATTTCGTAAGGGCCTTCGCCATCGCGACGCTCGAAAGGAACAAGCATTTCACGCGCGGCGTCTTCGACTTGAGCGGAATCTAGAGTGGGCGCGGCCATTTCTTTTGCGTGCTTCGCCGCGGCAGCGCCGGCACGGCAGCCGAAAACGAGCAAGTCCGAAAGCGAATTGCCGCCGAGACGATTCGCGCCATGAAGGCCGGCGGCGGCTTCTCCGGCGGCAAAGAGTCCGGGGATCGACGCTTGCGCGGATTCCGCGTCGACGCGAATGCCGCCCATCGCGTAGTGGCAAGTGGGCCCGACTTCCATGGGTCCGCTGGTGATATCGACATCGGCAAGTTCCTTGAACTGGTGATACATGCCGGGAAGCTTGCGCTTCACGTAGTCGGCGGGCTTGTGCGAAATATCGAGATAGGCTCCGCCGTGTTCCGTGCCGCGGCCCTCGCGGACTTCGGTGTAAATGGAGCGAGCGACGACGTCACGCGTGGAAAGTTCCATCCGCTTGGGATCGTATTTTTCCATGAAACGTTCGCCGAGGCGATTGCGGAGGATGCCGCCTTCGCCGCGAACGGCTTCCGTTACCAAAATTCCTTGCACGCCGGGAGGCCAGACCATGCCGGTGGGATGGAATTGCACAAATTCCATGTCCATCAATTCGGCACCGGCTTCATAGGCCAGCGCCATGCCGTCGCCGGTGTATTCCCACGAATTCGAAGTGATTTTCCAGGCCTTGCCGATGCCTCCGGTGGCGATGACGATTGATTTGGCCTTAAAGAGCACGAAGCGGCCCTGTTCGCGCCAGTAGCCGAAGGCACCCGCGATGCGATCGCCGTCTTTCAGCAAACGGGTGACGGTGCACTCCATATAGACGTCGATTCCCATGCTGACGCCGCGGTCCTGAAGCGTGCGAATCATTTCCAAGCCCGTGCGATCGCCGACGTGACAGAGACGCTTGAACGTATGGCCGCCAAAGGCGCGTTGCATGATTTCGCCGGATTCCGTGCGGTCGAAGAGCGCGCCCCACTGTTCGAGTTCGCGCACGCGGTCAGGAGCTTCCTGGGCGTGAAGCTGCGCCATGCGCCAATTGTTGAGGAATTTTCCGCCGCGCATGGTGTCGCAGAAATGTGTGCGCCAAGTATCGCCTGCGTCCACATTGGCCATGGCAGCGGCGATGCCGCCCTCCGCCATTACGGTGTGCGCTTTGCCGAGCAGCGATTTGCAGACGACACCTACGGATGCGCCCTGATTGAGCGCCTCAACGGCGGCTCGCAGGCCGGCTCCGCCGGCGCCGATGATCAGGACATCGTGTTCGTGAGTTTCGTATTTTTCGTTCAAAAGAGTCTCAGGTCCCGGATGGTTCCCATGGCAGTCAGCATGACATACAGGTCCGTGAACGCCACAAAGAACAGGCTGGTCCAAGCGATTAACATGTGATGCTCATTGAGCGAAGTGACGCGCCGCCAAAGGCTGAGCCGCGGTCCGCCGAACTTCGCGCACGAATAGCAATCCAGGTTCCCGCCCACCATGTGGCGGCACGAATGGCAGGAGAGCGTATAGGTTGTCAGCAGCGCCGCGTTAATCAGCAGGATGAATGAGCCCACGCCCGCGCCCAAGTGCCCATTCCACATAAATCCGCGCATCGCGTCGCACCACAGAGAAACCAGAAAGACAAACGACAGATAGAAGAAATATCGGTGGACGTTCTGCAGGATCAATGGAAATTTTGTTTCGCCGCCATAGCTGTGTCTTGGCTCGCCGACCGCGCATGCAGGCGGGTCCAGAAAAAACGCGCGGTAATACGCTTTACGGTAGTAGTAACAGGTGGTGCGAAATCCCAACGGGCCGCCCAAAACCAGCACGGCCGGTGAAAGCGGCCACCAGTGATGCTCGGGATCAATCAGCGGAGAATAAAACGGCGAGAGGTACGGTCCCCACTCGTAGAAATGGCCTTGAAATGCGCGGAGCGTCGCATAGATCGCAAACGCCGCCAGCCCGATGAACACTGCCAGCGGCTGAATCCACCAGAAATCGCGTCGTTGCGTTGCGCCGAAGCGATCCGAGAGCTGCACGGTCCGAGATTCCGCCACGGGCCACCACCTTTCGCCGCGTCATATTAGTATCCGGCCACAGGCAAGTCAACGCGTTGAGGGAAGGCCTCAAGGACTTTCATTCGATGACGATTGTGGTTTACGATTCGCAAATAACACCACCAATTGCTATCGCCAATGCGTAATCGTGTTTTGAGGAGATTGTGACATGGCGAATCCGAGCGAAAAGAGCATCAAGGTGCTGGCGATTGACGGCGGCGGAATACGGGGGATCATTCCGGCCGTGATTCTCAGCGAACTGCAGAAATGCGTTGGCAAGGATTTGTGGCGGACATTTGATCTGATTGCGGGGACATCCACCGGTGGCATCATCGCGCTGGGAGTCGGCACGCAGGGGAATAAAGGTGCGCCGTATTCAGCGAATGAGCTTCTGGACCTTTATGTGCAAAATGGCCCGGCGATATTCCGCAAAAACTTCTTTACGCCGGCGAGACAGCTGATTCTTCCAAAATATTCCCCCGATGCGTTGGAAGCAACACTGACAAAGTTTTTCCAAAATACGGAGTTGCAGGCCGCGCTGACTCCGCTTTTGATATCGAGCTATGACCTGCAGGGACAACTGCCGTTTTTCTTCAAGAGCCACAGAATTGCGGCCGACCCGAGCTACAACTGGAAAGTCACGGAGGTTGCGCGGGCGACTTCGGCGGCGCCAACATTTTTTCCTCCGCTTCATTTGACGAAGGGTCATCAGGACTATGCGCTGGTGGATGGCGGAGTGTTTGTCAACAACCCGTCGATGGCGGCATATGCCGAAGCGCGGACGTTATATCCAGATGCGACACAAATGGTGATTGTCTCGGTGGGCACGGGAGATCGGCAGGATCAGATTAGGTATGCGTCGGCGAAGGCGTGGGGGCTACTGGGATGGGCCAAGCAAATCGTCCCGGTGCTCATGGATAGTGTTTCGGAGGCGGTAGATTACGAGTTGGAATGTTTGCCAGGATGCGTTTATTACCGATTGCAGGTTCCTTGGGACGTACTGGAGCGGGCGTCGAGCGATATGGACAACGTGACGCCGGAGAATCTGGCGAACTTACAGAGTCTGGCGAATGACTACGTGACATCGATTGCGGGCTTGCTGGACAAAATAGGCGGGCAGTTAAAGGAGGGACGTGGAAGCGACATGCCGGGGATTGGGCGTAAACAAAATTGACCCGTTGAGCGACGCAAGCGATGAATCGTTGCGACGGCGCTCAGTCACCGTGCATACCTGCCAGCCATTGCATGACCACTCGTTTTTGATCCGATTCCATCTCTGTAAATGAAATTCCCATGCCCAGGTTAGGCCGGGAATGCGCCACCGTGCCAGCGGCGGTGAACGTCGCGCCCGCATGAATGATGGTCACACGAACCTTGGAGCCGGAGGGAAATGGATTCTGGGTAGCCACGTAGCAGCCGTGGAAGCTCAAGTCACCGGTGCGGGCATTGATGCGGGTTTCATTTTGCGCTTCGAGAAGTTCGACAGTGGCGAAGAAGGGGTGGCGAGGTTCACGTCTATGCTCATTCTCCGGTGTCATAGATGGACCCTTTCCACGTCTCGGGAAGCGCGAGCCAATCTATTCCCCGTGAGTCTGAACAGTCAAGCGGGTCAATTCCGTTTTGCTGAACCGGGATCGAATCGGATTGTTACCAGGAGAGTTGTGTTTCGATGGGCGTGGAATAATCGACGCCTTCGACGTCGAAGCCGAACAGGGTGCGAAATTCATGCTGAAAGCCGGCGAAGTCGCTGAGGTCGCGCAAATTTTCCGTGGTGACGCTGGGCCAGAGCGCGGCAACTTCCTTTTGTACGTCGGCGCGCATCTCGCGGTCGTCAAGGCGAATCCGACCGGCATCGTCGAACTTCGGCACGGCGCCTTCCGCAAGAAAATCAAAGAATAGACGGCGCATCTGTTCGAGAGCGCCTTCGTCGAGATTTTTCTGTTTCATCGCGCGAAATAAAATGCTCATGTAAAGCGGCACTACGGGAATGGCGGCGGACGCTTGCGTGACGATAGCTTTATTGATGGCGATGCGTGCTTCGCCGCCGAGCTGGTTGTCCAACATTTCATTCAGCGAATGCGCGGTTTGCTCCAGATGTTTCTTGGCCGCGCCAATCGTGCCGTCGCGATAGATGGGCCAGGTGATTTCCGGACCGATGTACGAATAAGCGAGCGTGCGGACATTTTCGGCAAGCAGGTTTTCGACAGCGAGCATGTCGAGCCACATTTTCCAATCTTCACCACCCATCACAGTGACAGTGTCGGCGATTTCAGCTTCACTTGCGGGAGAAATCGTCATTTCGGTGACTTTTTCGGAGTCGAGTTCGACTGTTTTGTTTGTATAAGCGGCGCCGATTGGCTTTAAAACGGAACTGTGAGTTTGACCGGACCGCGGATCCGTCCGCTTGGGCGCAGCGACGCTGTAAATGATCAGATCGATTTTGTTCATTTCCTTGCGCGCAATTTCCGCAACGGCACGTTTGGCGGCATCCGAAAAGGCGTCGGCGTTGATCGTCTCCGCGAACAAGCCGTCTTTTCGCGCAGAACCGTGGAATGCGGCGGTGTTGTAGAAGCCCGCACTGGCCGTCTTGTTTCCCTCGGGCTCCCGTTCGAGGCAGACGCCGAGTGTCTTGGCGCCGAAACCCCAGGCTGCCGCGATTCGAGAAGCGAGGCCGTAGCCAGTGGACGAGCCAATGACCAGGACGGAATTCAGTCCTGCGTGCGGCGCTTGCGCGTGCGAGCCGACGGCGGCGACTTGACGCTCTACGTTGCGACGGCAACCTTCGGGATGAGCGTTGACGCAAATGAAGCCGCGGGAGCGCCGCTGTATGATTTGTTGGGGCATGAGTTCCTGGGCCGTCCTTTTCGATTTGAAACGCACACAAAGCAGAACCTATTCGCGCGGTGGCTGTCAAGTTTCCGTTGTTGTCGTGACGACCACGGCCTACGCCGAATTACATTGTTCTGTATTGACAGGACTTCGGTGGCGACGTATAAATATACAGACGGATGCATATTCAAACAGCGGACACTGTGATGGGCACGCACAAACGCTTTCGGCAAGGACAGATCTTGAAGTTGGTGGGCGCGGAACCGGTCCCCAACCAAGATGATTTGCGCCGGAGGCTGAATCATATGGGTATGCGCGTGACGCAGGCGACGCTGTCCCGCGACCTTCGCGAATTGAAACTGGTAAAAACGACGGAAGGTTACCGGCCACTGACTTCAGCGTCGGAGGAATCGGCTCCGGTGCCGCAACTGGCGCGGGCGCTGCGTGAATTTCTGGTGGACGTGCGGCCGGCGCAGAACATGCTGGTGCTGAAAACGCCTCCGGGCGGAGCACAACCACTGGCCGCCGCGGTGGATGGCGAACATTGGAAGGAAGTGGCGGGAACGCTTGCGGGCGACGATACCGTTTTGATTATCACGCCATCGCGAGCGGCACGCGCGGCCATTCAAAAACGGATGGAGGATTTGCTCCGATGAATGGCGCGCCGAGAGTGGCGGTGGTGGGAGCAACCGGTTATGCAGGATTCGAACTGGCGCGGCTGTTGCTGCGGCATCCGCAAATCGAAAAGCCCGTCTTCTATCTGCGCGGGGAGAATGCGCCGGCGCGGTGCTTGACGGAGATTTTTCCGCAACTGCGCGGCTGGGGAGAAGCTCCATGCCGGCCGCTCTCGGTCGACGCGATTGTGAAGAGCGGCGCGACGGTCACATTTCTCGCGACACCGCACGAGGCTTCTCTGGAACTTGTTCCGGAACTGATGAATGCGGGCGTTCGCGTGATCGATTTGAGCGGCGCGTTCCGTTTTCGGGACGGCGAGACGTTTTCGCGTTGGTACAGACTGAACGCGCCGAATGCTGAAGCGCTGAGCGGCGCGACGTATGGATTACCGGAGTTGTATTCGGCGGATCTGCCTGGCGCAAAAGTTGTCGCGAATCCGGGCTGTTACCCGACTTCCGTGATCTTGGGATTGCGGCCGCTTATTGAGGCGGAGTGGATTAACCTCGCGCGCGGAATTGTGTGCGATTGCAAGTCGGGCGCGAGCGGCGCAGGCAAGGAGCCGAAGCGCGACACACAATTCGTGGAGGTGAATGAAAACTTCCGCGCGTATGGAGTATTCACGCACCGGCACACGCCGGAAGTGACGGAGCATCTGGGCATTTCACCCGAGCAAATGATGTTTACGACGCATCTGCTGCCGATCGAGCGCGGGATTCTGTCGACGCTGTACGTTTGGCTGAGCGAGGCGAAACGCGCGGAAGAAATTGAAGCGCTGTTTCGCACATTCTATGCGGGACGGCCGATGGTTCGCATTTGGCCCGCAGGAAAACTGCCCGAATTACAGCACGTGACGCGTACTAATTTTTGCGACATCGGATTTGCGCTGGATGAATCGGGGCAGAGGCTCGTCGTGGTTTCGTGCCTGGACAATTTAGGCAAGGGGGCGGCGGGACAGGCCGTTCAGAATTTCAACGTGATGCACGGTTACGCGGAATCGGAAGGGCTGATATGAGACTGGTGATCAAGGTTGCCGGCGCGCTGCTGGATGATGAAGCGGCTGTGCGCTCGCTGGCACGGCAAATTGCCGAACTCGCCAAGGCGGGGCACGAACTGCTGGTGATTCACGGGGGCGGGAAAATTTTTACCGCGACGCTGGGGCGGATGGGGATTACGAGCCGTTTTGTGGGCGGGCTACGTGTGACGGATCGCGAAACGCGCGACGCGGCGGTGATGGTTTTTGCGGGACTACTCAATAAGCGGCTGGCGGGAGCGATCTCGCTTGCGGGGCAGACGGCCGTTGGGATTTGCGCGTCCGACGCGGCATGCTTTTTGGCCGAGCCGATGTTTCACGAAGGCGATTCCGGCGGACTTGGCTACGTGGGTTACTTGACGGGCGTGAATCTGGAGTTTCTGAGTTCACTGTGGCGCGCGGGCGTTGTGCCGGTGGCGTGCTGCCTGGGGCTCGGGTCGGACGGCGAGCTTTACAACATCAACGCCGATCACATGGCCGCCGCAGCGGCTGAATATTGCCAGGCCGAGCGGTTGATTTTTCTGACCGATGTAGCCGGTGTGCTCGACGGCGAAAAAGTGCTGGATAAAGTGACAGGCACGGAAATTGAAGAACTGATCCGGCATCAAAAAGTTTCCGGCGGCATGGTGCTGAAGCTCGAAGCAGCGAAACGCGCGCTGGCCGGAGGCGTTCGACAAGTGCGCATCGTGGGTGGCACGCGACCACGCGCGCTACATTCGGCCACAAACGGCGCGAAGGGACCGGGAACACGCGTCCTGCCGATACGACTGCCCCTACAAGCCAAATACGCCGCACGCGCCGGCCGGTAAAAATCATGACGCGAAAAACAACCCGGAAACCCGTGCCGTCAAAAAAAGCCAGTGACGCGCAGATTTTGCGCGACGTCGATCAATATATGGTCGGCACGTACCGCAGGCCGCCGATTGTTTTCAAGCGCGGCAAGGGCTGCCGTGTCTACGATACGAGCGGGCGCGCCTACCTCGATTTTCTGGGCGGTATTGCGGTGAATGCGCTGGGCTATTCGCATCCGCGGCTGGTGCGCGTGATGCGGCGCGAGGCGGCGCTGGCGGTCCACTTTTCGAATTTGTTTCATAATCCGTTTCAGGGGCCGCTCGCGAAAAAACTCGCCGAATGGTCGGGGCTTGACCGCGTTTTCTTCACGAACAGCGGCACGGAAGCGATGGAAGGAGCGATGAAGCTGGCGCGCGCGCACTCCAAGAAGAGCCGGTCGGAGGGCGCGCTGGCGAAAACGAGATTCCTGGCGCTAGAAAATTCGTTTCACGGGCGGACGTTCGGGGCCGTATCCATAACGTATCCCGCAAAATATCGTGAGCCATTTGAGCCGTTGGTGCCGGGCGCGGAATTCGTGCGGTTCAACGACGTGAGCGATCTCGAAAGAAAATTTGACGACAGCGTTTGCGCGATTGTGCTCGAAACGATTCAAGGCGAAGGCGGAGTTTATCCTGTAAGCGAAAGCTTTTGGACGCGCGCGCGCGAACTTGCTACGCAACACGATGCGGCGATGATCGCCGATGAAATCCAATGCGGGCTGGGGCGCACGGGACGCAAATTCGCATATCAGAAGTTTGCGGCGAAGCCGGACATCGTGACGGTGGCGAAACCGCTGGCGGGCGGACTACCGCTCGGCGCGTTTATCGCGAATGAAAAGTTTGCTGCTGCGTTTACGCCCGGTTTGCATGGCACAACGTTCGGCGGCGGGCCGTTCGTTTGCGCAGTGGCGCTGGAATTTTTGAAGACACTCGAAGACGAGAAACTACTCGCTAACGTTCGCGAGCGCGGCGAAGAGCTTCGGCAGGGCCTGGAGAAATTGCAATCGCGATTCGAATTTATTCGCGAAGTGCGCGGAGAAGGATTGATCGTGGGCCTCGATTTGTCGATCGAAGGCGCACCGATTGCCGAAGAGGCACTGAAGTGCGGCTTGATCATCAATTGCACGCATGAACACATCTTGCGGATGCTGCCCCCCTTCACTGTTCGCGCGCAGGAGATCCGGGAATTCTTGAAGACGCTCGAAGTTGTGCTGGCAAAAGCGCCACGAAAGGCATGGAAGCCAGCGGAAATATCGCAGTCGCAACCCACTCCACAAGCTCAAGAAACGGCTGGAGCAATCGCTCACGCCGCAGCGAGGTAAATATGAACGCGATGGCCGCTACAGCAAACGTTTCGACGCTCACGCACGATCTGCTGACCGGTACCGAATGGGGCGCGGCACAGATTCGCGAGCTCTATCATCTGGCCGCTGACATCAAGGCGAGGCCGGAACGGTACCGCAGCGCGCTGGCAGGACGCTTCCTGGCAATGATTTTTGAAAAGCCATCACTGCGCACGCGTGTCACATTTGAGGTGGGTATTGCAAGCATGGGCGGAGGAGCGGTTTTTTTAGACCACACGCAATCGCGCCTGGGCGAGCGCGAAACCGTGGCGGACGTTGCGAAAAATCTGGATCGCTGGGTGCAAGGGATTGTCGCGCGCGTGTTTGAACAGAAGGTGCTGGACGAGCTGGCGGAAAATGCGTCGATCCCGGTGATTAACGCGTTGTCCGACGGTTTTCATCCCTGCCAGGCGCTGGCGGATTTTTTTACGCTCGAAGAGCGCTTTGGGTCGCTGCGCGGCGTGAAAGTTGCTTACGTCGGCGATGGAAATAATGTTTGCCATTCTCTGCTGAGCATCGGCGCTAGGGTTGGGGCGCACGTGCGCGTCGCGACGCCTGCCGGTTATGAACCGCATGCGGAAGTGGTGGCCGAAGCGCGCCGCGCAGCCCGCGAAACGCGCGGCAAAATCGAGATTCTCCGCGCGCCGGAAGAGGCGGCTGCCGGAGCGCAGGCGATTTATACGGACGTGTGGGCGAGCATGGGCCAGGAGAATGAGGCCACAGAGCGCGAGGCGATTTTTGCGCCGTATCAGGTGAATGAAAGGCTTTTGGCGCAGGCCGATCCGCGTGCGGCGTTCATGCACTGCCTGCCGGCGCACCGCGGTTCGGAAGTTGCCGCGGGCGTCATCGATGGGCCGCAGTCAATTGTTTTCGACCAGTCGGAAAATCGTTTGCACGTTCAGAAGGCAATCCTGCTCACGCTGCTTGGCTAAGGAGAAAACGTTGGCAAAAAAAGTGGTGCTGGCCTATTCCGGGGGACTCGATACCTCCATCATCATTCCGTGGCTGAAGGAGAACTACCACTGCGAAGTGGTAGCCATGATCGGCGATCTGGGGCAGAAAGAGGATCTCGAAGCGGCGCGGCGCAAAGCGCTGGCGACGGGCGCGAGCGAAGCGCACGTTGAGGATCTACGCGAGGAATTTATTACCGGCTACATTTGGCCGACATTGCGCGCGGGAGCGGTGTACGAGCACAAATATTTGCTGGGGACTTCGTTTGCGCGGCCGATATTGGGACGGCGTCAGGCGGAGATGGCACGCAAAGTGGGCGCTGACGCGGTGGCGCACGGTTGCACGGGAAAAGGCAACGACCAAGTACGGTTCGAGCTTGCGGTAAAGGCGATTGCGCCGGAGCTGAAAATCATTGCGCCGTGGCGCGAATGGAATATCACGTCACGCGAAGAAGCGATTGCTTATGCGCGCGAGCACAATGTTCCTATCGAACAGACCACGAAGAATATTTACAGCCGCGACCGCAATATCTGGCATTTGAGCCATGAAGGTGGGCGATTGGAGGATCCGGCGAACGCGCCAGAAGAGGCGATGTGGCAATGGGTGGTTTCTCCCGCGGCGGCGCCGAACACGCCGACCGAAGTTGAAATCGGATTCGAGTGCGGCGTTCCTGTCTCCGTGAATGAGAAGAAGCTTAGCGCGATCGCGTTGCTGGAAGAATTGAACGACATCGCCGCGAAAAATGCGGTGGGACGCATGGATATGGTCGAGAACCGCCTGGTGGGAATCAAATCGCGAGGCGCGTACGAAACGCCCGGAGGAACATTGCTGGTCGCGGCGCACCGCGAACTCGAAGCCCTGTGCCTGGACCGCGAGACGTTGCACTACCAGCAACAACTTTCGCTGCGCTATGCAGAAATGGTCTATTACGGCATGTGGTTCACGCCACTACGCGAGGCATTGGATGCGTTCTTCGCTTCGTCGCAGAAACGCGTGACCGGCTCGGTCGGTTTGAGCCTTTTCAAAGGCAACGTGAATGTGACCTCGCGCAACTCGGCCTATTCGCTCTATCGCACGAACCTCGCGAGCTTTACGATGACCGGCTACAACCCGAAAGACGCGGAAGGATT
Organism: Candidatus Acidiferrales bacterium; assembly: GCA_049678845.1. Lineage (GTDB taxonomy): Bacteria > Acidobacteriota > Terriglobia > Acidiferrales > UBA7541 > DAHUXN01. The sequence goes on along the minus strand of JBAUEX010000049.1, from coordinate 6,744 downwards.
CATCAATCTGTTCGCGCTGCCGATCACCGTGCCCGTGGGTAAAGGAAATGCGGCGAAATGAGCGAGGCGGGGCAAAAAAAGATGTGGGGCGGGCGCTTCGAGCGCGCGCCGGATAAAGCGTTTTACGAATTCGAATGCTCGTTCGACTTTGACCGGCAGTTGCTGCCATTCGAACTGCAACTGGATCGCGCGTGGGCGCACGGCCTTGAGAAAATAAAGATTTTGAGCGCCGAGGAAACCAAGCAAATCATCGCAGGGCTCGACCAGATTGAAAAGCGCGCGCTCGCGGAGCCTGCGTGGCTCGATGCTTCGGATGCGGAAGACGTGCACCACTTTGTGGAATCGACGCTGACGGAGATGCTCGGGCCGCTGGGAAAAAAACTGCATACGGGCCGCAGCCGGAACGAAATGATTGTCACGGAATTCCGGATGTTCATTAAAGCCGCAGCAACGGACATGCGGAAAGCCGTGATGGTTCTTATCAAGGCGTTCGTTGAGCAGGCGGAGCAGAATTTTGGAGTGGCAATGCCAGGCATGACGCACATGCAACTGGCGCAGCCGATTTTGCTCTCACATTTTCTGTTAGCCCATGCGGAAGCGTTTTTTCACGACCTGGATCGAATTGCCTTTGCGGCGAATACCGCGGACGCATGTCCTTTGGGCGTCGGCGCGCTCGCGGGATGTGCGTTTCCGATTGACCGGCGCGGGCTGGCAAATGATTTGGGATTTGCGCGCATCACGCGCAACAGTCTCGATTCTGTGAGCCGGCGCGACTTCGCGCTTGATTATCTTTTCGCGCTGGCGGTCCTGTCGAATCATCTGTCGCGGCTCGCGGAAGACCTGATCTTATTCGCGTCGCCGGGGTTTGGATTCGTCATTTTGCCGGATGAATATTCGACGGGCAGCAGCCTGATGCCGCAGAAGAAGAATCCGGATGCGTGGGAATTGATTCGCGGAAAATCGGGACGAGTTGCGGGGGCGCTAGTGTCTCTGCTCGTAACGATGAAAGGTTTGCCGTCGAGCTACCAGCGCGATTTGCAAGAGGACAAAGAGCCGCTCTTCGATGCGCATAATCAAACGCTGGCGATGACGCGAATCGCCGCGGGAGCGGTGGGCGCAACGAAATTCAATTTGGCGAAATTGCGCAAGGCCGCGGAAGATCCCGCGCTGATCGCTACCGAAGCAGCGGACTATTTAGTGGCGAAGGGGCTCCCATTTCGGCAAGCGCACGAAATTATCGGGAAGATGGTTCACGATGCCGAGGGAGAACAGCAGGGATATGCGCAATGGCCCGTTGCGCATCTGAAAAAATACTCTCCGTCATTCGAGCCGGATTTTCCGGAGGCGCTTACGTTGGAAGCATCCCTCGCACGGCGGCGAGCGCCGGGAGGCACGGCCCCGGATGCCGTTCGCGAAGCCCTCACCGAAGCTAAGGCACGGCTCGGTGCGGAGGAGAAAAGAGCATGAGGGCGCGGCGGGCTCGACTGACAGATGTGGCCGCGATCCACGCGTTGATCGCGCACTACGCCACTCAAGGCATCCTGCTGCCGCGCACGGAAGAAAACGTGCGCGAACACGCGCGAGGATTTCTGGTGCTGGAAGAAAAAGGTCAGATTGCGGGTTGCGTGTCGCTCGAAAATTACGGCACTGAGCTGGCGGAGATGCGCTCACTCGCGGTGGATCCGGAGATTCGCGGTTGCGGACTGGGTGCGCGGCTCGTCCAATACGCGCTGACGGAGGCGCGCCGGAGGAAGATCGCGCGAGTGTTCGCAGTGACGCATGCGCCTGAGTTTTTCGTGCGCCAAGGTTTTGGAACTTCCTCCCGGCACGCGCTGCCTGAAAAAATCGCGCGAGACTGCTCCGCGTGTCCGAAAGCGCGACGGTGCCGGCTGGTGGCGGTAATCGCTACGGTTATCCCGGAGCGTGTCGCGTTACCGATACTGACTGATGCCGTGACGTCGTCGCCGGCCGCATGAAGCTGCGCATCGATGCATCGCGACTGCCTCGCGGTTTCGAATTTTCCGCGCTTGCCTGCGGGCTCAAAAAATCCGGCCTGGATTTGGGCCTGATCGCGAGCGACGTTCCCGCCACAGCGGCTTGCGTGTTCACCACGAATCTCGTGAAGGCAGCTCCGGTGCTCGTTTCTCAGGCGCATCTGCGACGCTCCGCTCAAAAAATGCGCGCAATCATCGTGAATTCCGGCAATGCGAATTGCGCGACAGGCGTTCCGGGACTTGCAGCTTCGCGGCGCACGGCGGCACTGGTCGCCCGTACTTTTCGTTGCAAGCCGGAACAGATTCTCGTGTGCTCGACGGGCGTGATCGGATTACCACTGCGGGTCGAACACATTCTGCGCGCAGTTCCAAATTTGGCTACGAGCCGTTCGACACGACCGGAATCATTCGCACAATTCACGCGAGCAATCATGACCACGGACACGCGGCCGAAATCCGCCGCAGCAAGCTGCCATATCGATGGGAAGCGAGTGCGTTTGCTCGGATGTGCGAAGGGCGCGGGGATGATTCATCCGCGCATGGCAACGATGCTGGCGTTTGTTGTGACCGATGCGGCCGCGTCGCCGAATGTGCTTCGACGCGCGTTACGCGACGCCATTGGCGGGACATTCAACGCCATCACTGTTGACGGTGACACTTCGACAAACGATACGCTGGCGCTTTTGGCGAATGGAGCTTCCGGTGCGCGGGCCATTGGTTCGGATAACGCGGACTATCGCGAATTTCTGGGCGCGCTCGAGTCCGTTTGCCGCTCGCTCGCGCTCCAAATCGTGGCGGACGGCGAAGGTGCGCATCGGGTAGTGGAAATCGAGGTTCGCGGGGCGCCATCCGAGCGTGCAGCGGATGCAGTGGCGCGCACGATTGCAAATTCACCGCTGGTTAAAACGGCGCTTGCGGGCGCGGATCCCAACTGGGGCCGAATCCTGGCGGCCGCGGGCCGCTCGGGCGTTCGATTCAATCCTGGCCACGTCGAAGTTCGCATGGTGGGAATTTTAATGTGCCGCAATGGGCGCGCACATTTCTTCGACGAGCGCACTGCGCATCGGAAACTTCTCGCCGCGCATGTTCCCATCGTGGTGAACTTGCGCGCAGGGAACAGCACGGCGCGTATCTGGACATGCGACTTCACCGGCGACTACGTCCGCATTAATGCCAGCTACCGCAGCTAGGCTAATCACAAATCCCGTTCCAAATTGTCGGATATCCTACGCGATGGCGGCGCCTTGTTTCTCTTTGGGGCGGTTCAGCGGAACTTCTATGGACTCAACGCGTCCGGCGACGTAGTGATAACTCTCGAGAGCCGTTCCGGCGATGCCCTGGCGGACGAGCTGGGGCAGATCGAGTTTCGCTTCAGCGGCGTCGAGCTCCGCCGGCGTGGCATGCAGCGCCGGGCTGCGCGGCATAAAAACCGGGCAACAATCGTGAAATGGCTCCGCGGAAATATCATGCGTGCCGATTTTTCGCGCGAGCGCCATAATTTCGAGTTTGTCGGTGCCGGCGAGCGGACGGAACACAGGAAGCCTGGCAGCGGCCTCGACGGCGACCATATTGCGGAGAGTTTGCGAAGCGACTTGTCCCAGGCTGTCGCCGGTGACGAAGGCGAGGGCATGATCGCGTCGCGCGAGAACGTCAGCGATGCGCAGCATCATGCGGCGGTAAAGCAAGACGCGACAGCTCTCCGGCGCATAACGCACGATTTCGCGCTGGATGGACTCGAAGGGAATGCGATAGAGCTTGGCGCTAAATTGCCAGGGCACGAGCTGGCGCACCAAACCGCGCGCGACGTGTAATGACGATTCTCCGGGGCGCGCTCCGGTGCCGTAAAAATGAGCGAACGAAAGATGCGCGCCGCGCTTCATCATCTGATACGCAGCGACGGCCGAATCGAAACCGCCAGAGAGCAGGCAAAGCATCTTGCCGGCGGTGTTCGCGGGCAAGCCGCCTGGGCCGGGAATCTTTCGCGCGTAAACGAGTGCCGGCCCGGAGGTGATTTCGATTCGGCAAGTCACGTCGGGATCGTTCAACTTCACGCGTACATTGCGGCCCACATCTCGCAAGCGATCGAGCAGGAAGCGGCCAACGACGGTTTCGATTTGCGAACTGCGGTGCGCGAAGGATTTATCGCTGCGCTTGGCGCGGACGGCGAAGGTGGCAAAGGATAAGGGTTCGACTTCTGCCCAGGCCGCTTCGCAAAGCGCCTTAAGATCGGCCTCGACGGGGCGAGCAATCGCGTAGTAGGCGATTCCCGAAATTTTCTCGATGCGAGAGAGTGTGTCGTCAAGGGACGCGCCCTCTTTCAATCGCACGACGAGACGATCGTTTGGACGTTCGATTTTATCGAGCGGAATGCCTTCAAGGCCCAAGCGAACGGCGCTGGATAGCTTCGAGACGAAGAACCGCTTGTTGCGGCCCTTGAGCCACAATTCATGATAGTGAACGACAAGAGCCAGCTGGCTCATCCTAATTAGTTCCTTCGCGGAATCTTCTTCAGAGTATACCAGCCGTCGCGTTTTGCGGCACCAGGACGCCGTCGGACTTTGTGTGTGCTTCGAGTGCCTGCCTTCTCGCCTTCGCGGTGGCATCCGATGTGTCGCATTCGTTCGTAACCGTATCGATACAAAAATCGTCGTGGTGCGACTTTCCTTGACAGGCAGGGTTACAATCCACGGCACCTGAGGATTGCCCGAAGTCGGCGACGCGATGCGACCCGCCGGAAGGATTCCGCATCCAATGGTTGCGTAGTAAGGATAGGGGGAGGGTCCGATGTGGATCCGCCGGGACTGGGACGATTTCTTTAACCGAGTGCGAAGGCGCGGTACCGCGGTTCACCCTCCGCGGCCTGTGGATCGATCTGCGCGAAACCGCCTGGTTCCCGCAGAAGGTTACAGCCTGGCGGAGCTCGATGACGCGGGACTCAGTCTTGAACAAGCCGAAGTTCTAGGACTCCCGGTGGACGCCATGCGGTTGGGCAGCGACCAGGCAAATGTGACCGCTCTGCAGATGTTTCTCCGGGCCAGCCGCGCGCGCTACTGACTCTCCGGTGCCCTTCCCCTCCATGTACCCTTGACGCGGGCAGCAAAATCGGTAAACTTCCCTTTCTTGTCATGGCGACACAGCCCAACCCGGCAACGCTGGCTCCGAACCCGGAAGACTCACTGCGGGAACTTGAGTTTCCCCAACGGGAGGCCGCTTTTTTTTACGGCCTGTTTTTGCGTGGGCATTCGCCGGAGCAACTACGCCGAGACATTGAAGTGCCCGCCGGCGTGCTTGCCAAATGGGACCGCGACTCAACGCGGCAGCCCGAGTTGCGCGTTTTGTTTGAGCGGATGGTCGAATACCGACGGCACGTACTGGCAATTTTCGACTCGCTCGTTGGCTTTGACGCGAGAACGCAGCGATTACAGTAGTTTCCGCACGAGTTATCCGCTGCCGTTCTGTCGGTCGAGTTTTCTTCCTCGGGATTCTGACACCATGCCCGATTTCCGCGCTATTTCCGTGGCCGAGTAAATGCCATTTAAGAGTGGTACATGCCATGTTATAATGCCAATCATGGTAGGGAAGCTTACGATCGATAAGGCCGGACGCGTCGTTCTGCCGAAGTCGTTGCGCGACGAGTTACGCCTCGAACCAGGTGATGCGCTCGAAATTGAAAGCACAGGCGAAGAGATCACTTTGCGTCCGCTTCGTGGACAAGCCCAGTTGCGAAAAAAACAGGGCGTCTGGGTTTTCCGGACCGGCGAGCCTTTGTCGGCGTCTGATACCGAAAAGGTCATTCGCCACGTGCGGCAGGAGCGCGAGTCGGAAGTTCTGGACCAAGACTCGTGAAATTTTTCTTCGACACCTCGGTTCTCCTGCCGACCTTTCTCGAGGACCACGAACACCACGAAGCCAGCCTGAAGGTATTCCTCAAGGCTGACAAAAGAAATGGTTGCTGCGCTGCGCACAGTCTTGCTGAACTGTATGCCACCCTGACTCGGTTACCTGGAAAACACCGATTGAGCGGTGAGCAGGCGTTGCTGTTTATCCAAGATGCTCATGAGCGGCTGACGATGATCGCCCTCTCGACGGAGGAATACCACCTGACCCTGAAGTCGGCTGCTGCGGTCGGCATTGTAGGGGGGACAGTTTACGATGCCCTATTGGCGCGTTGCGCCGTGAAGGCCGGTGCAACCACAATCTACACGTGGAACATAAGGCATTTCCAGCAACTTGGTCCGGAAATCGCACAGCGGCTCAAGACCCCTTGAGGCAACTCTTGAGACCGGCACAGAAAATCCACGGTGGCCTCGCTCTGCGAAACGGTGAAACTCTTGCCCTAAACGTTCCCGAGAACATCTGCTGCCCATATTGCAAAGCTGCGGCAAATGCGAGGTCGACGTTCCCGAATCTTGGCTGCGATCTTTCGGGAATATCTGGCTGCCAAACCAACCGGCAAACAGTCCCCAGGCCCTCGCTTGAAAATGCTGCGTAACTAGCACAGAATGGGGATGTTCCCCGGTAGCTCAACGGTAGAGCATTCGGCTGTTAACCGAAGGGTTGCTAGTTCGAATCTAGCCCGGGGAGCCATTCTTCCTCTTTAATTTCAGTTCCTTACGCTGAAGCTGATAACAACTCACTTTGGGTGCAATTGGGTGCAACTTCGAGCTTTTCGGTTGGAAGCTCAAAGCCGATTCCCACTTGCTCCGCGACCTTCTTGCGAAACGTCACGTCTTCTTTCAACTTGCTGTAG
>JBAUEX010000048.1:0-14851 GCA_049678845.1 Candidatus Acidiferrales bacterium | reverse complement strand
ATGCCTCTCGATCGCCCATAGCGGGGGATCCGGGGTGTCCACAAGCGAACGTTATTCTTCCGGGCTGAGGGGCATCATCCCCAGATGAGCCGTACAATCACTGATCAGGAATCCGACAAAGCGACAGTTGCCCGCATCGCCAAAGAAATGGCCGCACCACGAATGGCGAAATCCGTGCGGGAGGCGTCGGCAAAGGGCAATGCAGCGCAGGGTTTAAGGCGAAGCCCCAGGAAAAGAAGGCTGTCCGCTCCGCGTCCAGAGTAGGATGGCGTGGTTGGAGGACAGCCGCCCGCACCCACCGATACCAATCGGCGTTTCCCCCAATACGTATAAAATTGACCATTTTTGTCTGTTTACGGTTGACAGATAGACCCGCGACGAACTAGAATTTTCTCTTCGCTTCGAAGTCTCCGATTCGTTTCCAGCCGGGAGGGTTCCGCAATGGCAGAAACGAGGCCACGCTTTGTACCAACCCATAAACCGCAGCCAGATGTGCCCGCTGAATTGCGAAACACCGACGAATTGCTGGCCAAAGTGACGAAACTGCACCGCAAACCAGAAAAGCACGACGAACTGCTGGGTGTTTACGAAACGCTGCATGAAAGCGAGCGGCGTTTCCGCGAAATGATTGACGCACTGCCGGCGGCGATTTACACGACAGATGCCGAAGGACGCCTTACTCACTTCAATCCCGCCGCAGCGCAGCTTTCAGGACGCGCACCAGAGCTTAGGACCGACCAATGGTGCGTGACCTGGAAGCTGTTCTGGCCCGACGGCACCCCGATGAGGCACGACGAATGTCCCATGGCCGTTGCTCTGAAGGAGGGCCGCATCCTGGACGGGGTGGAAGCGATCGCCGAGCGGCCGGACGGCACTCGTTTCTGGTTCACTCCTTACCCGAGATTGTTGCGGGACACCGAAGGCAGAGTCATCGGCGGCATCAATATGCTGCTGGACATCACGGACCGCAAGCGGGCCGACAGCGCAAACAGTTTGCTGGCTGCCATTGTCGATTCCTCCGATGATGCGATCATCAGCAAGAGTCTCGACGGGGTTATCACCAGTTGGAATAAGAGCGCGGAGCGGCTATTTGGCTACACCGCCGAAGAAGCCATAGGCCAGCACATTACGCTCATCGTTCCGCCGGATCGCCTGCAGGAAGAGGCGACGATTATCGGTCGCCTGGGGCAGGGCGAGCGAATCGACCATTTCGAAACGGTCCGCAGGCGCAAGGACGGCACGCTTCTCGATGTTTCGCTTACGATTTCGCCGGTAAAAGATTCCACGGGCCGCGTGGTTGGGGCATCGAAAGTGTCGCGAGACATCACGGGGCAAAAGCAGACCGAGCAGGCGCTGCGCAAGAGCGAAGAGCGGCTGGAGATGGAACTGGCCGCAACGCGACAGTTGGCCGAGATCAGCGTCAAATTGGTGGAGGAAGGCAACTGCGACGCCTTGTATGAGAAGGTTCTCGACGCCGCCATCGCCATCCTGCGCTCGGACATGGGTAGCATGCAGATGCTCGACCCTGACAGGGGTGAACTTCGGCTTCTGGCCAGCAAGGGATTCCACCCCGAATCGGCCGCATTCTGGGAGTGGGTGCGGGTCGATTCAGGGAGTTCCTGCGGCGCGGCGTTGCGCGACGCTCAGAGGTCCGTGGTCCCGGATGTCGACCTATGTGATTTCATGGCCGGAACGGAAGATCTTCATTTTTACCGTCTCTCTGGCATACGCGCTGTACAAACGACGCCGCTGGTGTCCCGCTCGGGCCGCCTTCTCGGCATGATTTCGACTCACTGGCGCGAACCTCATCAGCCCTCCGAGCATGACTTGCAGTTGCTGGAGATGCTGACGCGACAGGCGGCCGATCTGATTGAACGTTCGCAAACGGATGAATCGTTGCGCGAGAGCGAAGAGCGGCTCCGGGAGGTGGCGAACAAGCTGGACACCGAAGTTCGCGAGCGCACGAAAGAACTGGAGCGGCGAAGCGCCGAAATGATCGAGCAGGCGGGGCACCTTCGGACACTCTCGAATCGCTTAATGCAACTTCAGGACGACGAGCGGCGAAGAATCGCGCGCGAGCTGCACGACAGCGTGGGACAGGATCTGGCGGCGCTGAGTATGTGCCTGGAAGGGGCGAGGCGATTCGCAACCGCAATGCCTCAGACGGCTGTGCAGAAGCTCGACGACGGGTGTGCGATTATCGAAAAATGTTCGTCCGAGATTCGAACGCTGTCGCATCTGCTGCATCCGCCGTTGCTGGAGGAGTTGGGGCTGGCGTCGGCGATTGAGTGGTACGTGGAAGGCTTTGCGTCGAGAAGCAAGATTAAAGTGGATTTGCAGATGCCGCCGAACTTCAAGCGGTTGGAGCCGTCGATCGAGTTGCCGTTGTTTCGCGTGCTGCAGGAATGCCTGACGAATATTCACCGGCATTCGGAAAGCAAGACTGCGGCGGTGAAGGTGGAGGTGGATGAGCATAAAGTGAGCCTTGAAGTAAGCGATCAAGGGAAGGGAATGGCGAAGCGCGACGCAATGCTCAACGTGGGAAAGCGAATGGGCGTGGGAATCAGCGGCATGCGCGAGCGCTTGAATGATTTGGGTGGAACGCTCGAAATTCATTCCACGAATCAAGGCACCACGGTGCGCGCGGCGATTCCGCTGCGCGCCGATGCGCGTGCCCCCGCAAATTGATTCTCGCCGCGTCTCCCGAGGCGAGATTCTTCGTCGGCGAAGTGCAGCCTCCTCAGAATGACAATCGTTTCGCTTTTGCTTTCGTCGTCATCCTGAGCAGAGCGTTTTGTGCGGAGCGAAGGTTCTCGCTCCGATGCGGGTGCCCCGAGGCAAATCGAGCGGGATAAACCGGCCCCAGTATTTGTTAACGGCCGCCGAGAGGCACACGTTCGGGTTCTGGCGCGTCGCGGAGGATCTGATATTTTTGCGGGGCGCAACACGCGGAATTCAATCGCGCGACGTCCGTCCGCATTTCCGGCTCGTCCCTCAAGTGGTTTAACGTCTCGCGAAGAATCTTCGCGGCCGCTTCGTTTTTCGGAATTTCCAGCCTGTAGTGCATCCATTTGCCGTCGCGCCGCGCCGCGACCAGACCCGCGCGGCGCAAATACGCCAGGTGGCGCGAGACTTTGGGCTGACCGAGGCGCAAAATCTCAACAAAATAGCAGACGCAGACTTCGCGGTCGGCGATCAGATTCAGCAGGCGCAGGCGCGTGGGATCGGCGAGCGCGCGAAAGACGTGGTGCAGTGCGGCGCGTTTTGCAGGCTTGGGCATGGGATGCAGTATAGCACGATACATGTGCCTTGACATATATGATTAGGATGGCGTAGAGTCTGATACATATTCGTGCAAGCAGATACGTAGCCAGCGGAGGCCCTTTATGAGCGGCGATATCAGGAGCGAAGTGAAAAGCAAATACGGCGAGGCGGCGAAGCGCGTCGCGGCGGGACTATCAGCGCAGGAAGGTCTGACGGCGTGTTGCAGCACGCCGGGACTCAGCGCCTGCGATCCCATCACCAGCAACCTCTACAACGAATCCGAGAAGTCGGCGATTCCGGCCGAGGCGGTTGCGGCGTCGCTCGGTTGCGGCAATCCCACGGCGCTGGCGAAACTCGAACCCGGCGAAATGGTTCTCGACCTCGGCTCCGGCGGCGGAATTGACGTGCTGCTTTCGGCGCGCCGCGTGAGCCCCGGCGGCAAAGCGTACGGGCTGGATATGACCGACGAGATGCTCGAACTGGCGCGGGAGAATCAGCGCAAGTCCGGCGTCGAGAATGTGGAGTTCCTGCGCGGGGAAATGGAAAGCATTCCGCTGCCGGACAATTCCGTGGACGTGGTGATTTCGAACTGTGTGATCAATCTTTCCGCGGACAAAGGGCGCGTGCTGCGCGAGGCGTTTCGCGTGCTGCGGCCGGGCGGGCGCTTTGCTGTTTCGGACGTTGTGGTGCGCGGAGAAGTTCCCGCGGATATTCGCCGAAGCGTGGAGCTGTGGGTCGGCTGCGTCGCGGGCGCGATGGAGGAATCGGAGTTTCGCGAAAAGCTTGGCGCAGCAGGATTCACGGAAATCGAAATCGAGCTGACGCGCGTTTACAACATTCAAGACGCGCGGCAGTTCCTGACGGCTGCGGGAATTGATGCGGACGCGATCGCACCGCACGTCGAAGGCAAATTCGCGAGCGCGTTCATCCGCGCCAAGAAACCCGCCGCAGGCAAGGACGTCGCCGATAACTCGTGTTGCGCGCCAGGCTGTTGCGCGCCGTAAAAAGCGGAGGCCGGCGATGAAACCTAAGGTGTTGTTTTTGTGTACGGGGAATTCGGCGCGCAGCCAGATGGCGGAAGGCTACCTGCGGAGCGTGGCGGGCGAGCGGTTCGACGTGATGAGCGCAGGGATTGCACCGAAGGGACTGAATCCGCTTGCCGTCGCGGCGATGCGCGAAAGGGGCGTCGACATCGCGGGCCAGCGGTCAAAGGACGTGACGGAGTTCTTGGGGACGCCGGTGCAATACGTTGTTACCGTGTGCTCGAACGCACGCGAGAAGTGCCCGGTGTTTCCCGCGACGGTGAAATTCGTGCACTGGGATTTGAAAGATCCCGCTGCTGTGCAGGGAACTGAAGAAGAAAAGCTCGCGGCGTTTCGCAAAGTGCGCGACGAGATTTTCGCGCACATCAACAACGAATTTGGCTTCGTGAAAGGGCGAAAGGCCTAAGAATTATGGCGACCGATGTGCCCGGTCCGGTGACGGCTCGCCGCAACGAACCCAATCCGCTCAACCTTTTTGAGCGGTATCTCTCGCTGTGGGTCGGACTGAGCATGGTCGCCGGAGTCGTGCTGGGGAAATGGGTGCCGTCCATCGTCTCGTCCCTGCGGGACATGGAGTTCGGGCACGGCAGCCAGGTCAACTTCCCCATTGCTGTTCTGATCTGGCTGATGATTGTGCCCATGATGATGAAGGTCGACTTTGCCTCGATCCGCCGCGTGGGGCAAAGGCCACGGGGACTGGCGGTCACCCTGTTCGTGAACTGGCTGGTCAAGCCGTTCTCCATGGCGTTGCTCGCGTGGTTCTTCTTCCGGCACGTATTCAGCCACTGGATTACGCCCGGCCAAGCCGACCAATACATCGCGGGAACAATCATTCTCGCGGCTGCGCCGTGCACGGCGATGGTGTTTGTGTGGAGTCATCTGACCGACGGCGACCCCGCGTACACGCTGGTTCAGGTATCCCTGAATGATGTGATCATGCTGTTCCTCTTCGCTCCCCTGGTGAGGTTTCTCGTTGCGGGGGCTTCGAACTTGCGCGTGCCGTTTTCCGTGCTGATGTATTCGGTGGTGGCGTTCCTCGTGATACCCCTTGCGATTGGCGCGGCGCTGCGGCGCTGGCTGATGCGGAAGCGTGGCCGGGAAGGCTTCGAGCATCTTCTGCCCCAATTCGCGCCGGTTACCATGGGTGCATTGCTGGTCACGCTGGTTCTGATTTTCGCGTTTCAGGCGGACAACATCACAGCGCGCTACGTTCACGTGTTGCTGATCGCCGTGCCGATTCTCATTCAGGTATACTTCAATTCGAGTCTGGCATACGGCCTGATGCGATTGCTGAACGTGCCGTACAATGTGGCCGCACCGGGCGCCCTGATCGGAGCGAGCAACTTCTTCGAGTTGGCGGTGGCCACTTCGATCGCGCTGTTTGGGGCGGGATCGGGAGCGGCGTTGGCGACGGTCGTCGGCGTGCTGGTAGAGGTTCCGGTGATGCTCTCCGTCTGCGGCGTATGCAAGCGCACTCGCGGCTGGTTTCCGGCAAGCGCTGCCTGAGCGCAGCCCCTATCGCAAAATGCGAGGCGGAGAGCTGTACGTGCCACAGGCGTACAATGGACGCACTCGTACCCAGCCGGAAGCATAAAAATGCGGGGGAGGCGGACATGAACGCGAGAACGAATCACGAACGCCGAGTTTTACGGGGCTTCGCTTTGCCGGGAGTGCTTGCCTTGTGCGCCACGTTGTGTTGGGCCGCGCCGATTAATTCCGCGCAAGGGCCCGGCGGAGTGCCGCAGCAAGGCACGCAGCAGCCTGGTCAGCGGCTGCAAATTCCGCCGATTCCCAGAGTGGTTGATCCGTACGCAATCGACAAGAAGGCGCTGCTCGAAGCCAATCGCAGGGAGCTTCACGGGGATGTGGAGCGCCTGTTCACACTGGCCCAGAATCTGAAAGATGGGTCCGAAAAAACCGACTCAGCACAAACGCTTTCCGTGGATTTCTTGCAGAACGCGAAGGAGATTGAGAAGCTCTCGAAGAAAATCCAGAAACTTGCCCGCAACTGACGGCAAGCCTGCCGGACGTTGCGAGCACTTCAAGAACGCTTGGAGGGCCGTTAGAAGCGGAAGACGATTGCTTCAGAGATTTGGAAGTTGTGTTCGTGGTATTGCGAGCCGAGCGTCGCGCCTGGGTAGCTGACGATGGTGTCGCCGACATCGAGGCGAAGGGCGACGTGCTTGGTGGGACGATATTCGATGGCTTCTCCGTAATTGAAGGCAAAATCGGTGGCGCGCGTGAAGCCGAGCATGGCGACGGGCGTTGTCGACGAAGCCTGATGACTCAAGACGGCCGAAAATCGCGGAACAGGGGTTGGCGCAAGCGACGGGATGGCGGCCGGAGGCGCGCTGGGCGCGGGTGTCGCGCTGGCGGCAACGGGTCCGAGGACGCGGCCGAAATTCACGAAGCCCGGGCGAATCACGCTGTAAAGTCCCCAGCGGCGCGTTGTTGGACCAAAGCGCACGCCGAAGAGTCCTTCCGTGACATTGCCGCCCGTGAGATTCGTCGAAGTGTCGCCATTGTTGCCGAAGAAATCCATCTCCGTGTCGATGCCAATCCAGGGAGAAAAATTGTAGGTGACGTTTGCGCCGAGTCCGGAATTGCTCGTTTCACACGTGGAACCACCGGTGCATTGCGAGGGCAGCGTGAGGAAGGCGTAATGCCCGCCGAGTTCCCATTTTGAATCGTCAGCGAAATTCTGCGCGCGCGCAGGTGAAGCTGCGGCGATCACAAGAACAAAAATCGCCGCCAGGGGCAAACCGAATCGCGCGGCGAATGAAAGCGAAGCGCGCTTGACAGGGGCCGGGAGCAGAAGTCGCATGAGCAATCTCCGAAAACATTGTCCGGGCGCCACAGGCGCGGCCATTATCGCGCCGCGCTGCGTCGGGAGCAAGAGCAATGTGATGATGTCCGGCGAAATTCAATTTGATTTGTTTTTCAGGCGCGGCGGAGCACCAGGATTGTGCGGTCATCCCGTGGCGGGGTGCCGTTGGAGAAGTCTTTGATTTCCTCGAGGCAAGCAGCGGTGAGAGATTCCGGCTTGAGTGCATGCCGGCCCTTGAGAAACTGCGCCAGGTGGCGGAAACCGTATTCGTTGTTCGCGTCGTCGAGCGATTCCGTCAGGCCGTCGGTATAAAAAACGAGACTGTCGCCCGCAGCGAGACGAATTTTTTCCACCGGATAATCTCCGGCGCAGAACATTCCAAGCGGCATGCCGGTGGCTTCGAGCGAGTGCACGGCGCCGTTTTGCAGCAGAAAAACAGGCAGATGGCCCGCGCTGGAAAGTTCGACCGCGCCGGAAGCGGAAGCGCGTCCGCAGACGAGCGTCGCGTATTGCCCCGCCGTGGTGCTTTCGCAAAAGAGACGATTGACGCGGCCGAGAAGCTTGTCCAGAGGCAGGTTGCTGCCTGCGAGACTGCGAAACATGCCGTGGAGCTGCGTCATCAGCAGCGAAGCGGCCACGCCTTTGCCGGAAACGTCGCCGAGCGCAAGGAAGATATCGCGGGAGGCTTCGCCGGACCCTTCGGCCGGAATGACGTCGCAATAATCGCCGCTCACCATGCCGGCCGGTTCGTAACAGTAGTGAATTTGCCAGCCGTCTGCGCTGAAATTGTGCGGCGGCAGCAACCCGCGCTGCACGCCCGAAGCGAGTTCGAGATCCTGTTCGAGTGCGCGGCGCTGCGGTTCGCTGAGATGGTCGAGGCAGAGACGCACGAGCGGATCGGCGAGCAAGCGTTCCTGCTCCACCGGCTCGCGGCACTCCTCGCAGATTCCGAAAGAGCCGTCGCGCATGCGGGCCAGCGCGGCATCGACTTCCACCAGAAGCGCGGTGAGCGAGGCGTTGGCCGCGGGAGATGCGATGGCGGCTTCGAGCCTCTTACGGCGATCTTCGAGCTGCGATTGCAGATACGTTTCGGTGGTCGCCATTTTCCCCTCCGCTTTGCCCATCATACGCAAAAGCAGCCGGCGCGCTATCCGATTCGCGCGTCAAATGGGGCGCGCTGAATTTGTATCGGAGAACGCGCGCCAAGCAAAGGCGCCAGGCGGGGCGCCCTTCTTGGATTCTTCGTTTTAGATGCGAAGCCGCGCCCGAAGACTCAGGGCAGCGCAGCGCGCGAGGAGGCGGTGCCGAGTTTCGCGAATCAGGCTAGAATGACGTGGCGCGCGAGGGCTTGCGCGAGGGACGCATGCGATGGCGGCGACGATAATTGGGCTGATCGTGCTCGTGGCGATTTTGTGGGATGTGTTCGAGACGATTATTTTGCCGCGACGCGTGACGCGGCGATTCCGCATCGTGCGGATATTTTATCGCTACACGTGGATTCCGTGGAGAGGCGTGGCGCGGGCGATTCGCCGCGGCAGCCGTCGCGAGTCGTTTTTGAGTTACTTTGGGCCGTTGTCGTTGCTTGCGTTGTTCGTTGTGTGGGCCGTGGGACTGATTTTCGCCTTTGCGCTTTTGCATTTCGGCGCCGGCTCGGCAATCAGCGTGGGGGCAAATGAGCATCGCGGGTTCCTTCTCGATTTTTATTTGAGCGGCACCACATTGTTCACTTTGGGTTTGGGCGATGTGGCGCCGCAGACGGAACTTGCGCGCGTGATCATGGTGGCGGAAGCGGGAATCGGCTTCGGTTTTCTGGCCGTGGTGATCAGCTATTTGCCGGTGTTGTACGGAGCGTTTTCGCGGCGCGAAGTGAATATTTCGCTGCTCGACGCGCGCGCGGGTTCGCCGCCGACCGCTTCCGAGCTACTGCGCCGCCACACGCAGCCGCAGAGCGTCGCGGCGCTGGAGCAATATTTTCACGATTGGGAAACGTGGGCGGCCGAGCTGATGGAAAGCCACCTGTCGTATCCCGTACTGTGCTATTTCCGTTCGCAACACAACAATCAATCGTGGCGGGCGGCGCTGGCGACAATTCTGGATGCCACCGCGCTGCTGATTTCATATGGCCAAGGCGCGCTGCGTTGGCAGGCGAAACTGACATTCGCGATTTCGCGCCACGCCGTGGTGGATCTGGCGCAAGTGTTGAATTGCCCGCCGAAGCGCACTCACGGCGAACGATTGCCTAACACCGAACTGCAAAAATTGCGCGAGGTCCTGGTTGCCGCGAAACTGTCAGATTGCTGCTCGGAGGATCGGGACGAATCGGAACGGCGGCTCGGCGATTTGCGGCGCATGTATGAGCCCTACGTTGCGGCGCTCTCGGATCGTTTGTTGATGCCCGTTGGTGCGTGGGTACCGGCGAAACAGAGCGTCGATAACTGGCGCACCAGCGCCTGGGCGCGGATTTCCACGGATATTGAAACGCCCTTCGCAGAAGCGGAAGAAAAGGAGCATTTTTAGAATTGAAATGCAGGAAAGGAGAATCCTGATGAGAGCGAAATTGTTCGTGGGCCTTGCCGTCGTTTTGTTCATGGTGTTTTCGGCGAAAGCCAAATCCACGATGGCTCCGCAAGGGCCGTCACCCCAAGCGGAAAAGCGTATACAGAGAGAAGTGCGCCATCAGCTCCTCATGCTGCCGTACCTGGATGTCTTCGACAACCTGACCTACAAAGTGGAAGGCTACAACGTAACGCTGGGCGGGCAAGTGACGCGGGCATCGTTGAAATCCAGCGCGGAAGCCGTGGTGAAACAAGTTGAGGGCGTGGAAAAGGTCGACAACCAGATCGAAGTGCTTCCCCCTTCGCCGATGGACGACCGCTTTCGCATCCGGCTGTTCCGCGCGATTTACGGCTACGCGCCGCTGCAGCGCTACGCACTGCCGGTGATCAAGCCGATCCGCATCGTCGTGAAAAACGGGCACGTCACGCTGGAAGGAGTTGTCGACAGCGAAGCAGACAAGAATTTAGTGACCTTGCGCGCGCGGAGCGTTCCCGGCACCTTTTCCGTGACGAACAATCTGGTTGTGCAGAAGTGAATTCAGGAACCCGCGTGGCGCTGCCGTTGTAGCGTTGCGTGCCCGTCTGCCCGATGGCTAATCGCTGAGCGTACGCTGAAACAAAGGCGCAGCCTTGTACAGGAATATACGGATGTGCAAGGGCGGCGCGCCGGCGCATGATCTCCTTACTCCCCGGCTAAACAGAATACCTCCAGCCTGGAAATCATCGGAGGAGCCATGTCCAAGATTTTACGTTGCAGCGAATTGATTCCCGGATGCGATTTCGTCGCGCGCGCGGATACCGACGAAGAGGTGATTGAACAAGCCGCCAAACATGTCCGCGGGAAACACAATATGCAGAAAATGTCGGCCGGCGTAGTGGCCATTATTCGAGGGGTAATTCACGACGACCAAACGAGCGAGCCGCTCGAACAGCATAATAATTCCGTGCAGCACCGCGCGGAGCACGACGGCGTAAGCGATGGGAACTCGGGAACCGCGAGGTGGCCGCAGAGCACACATCACCGCACCAGCTAGCTTGTTCCGAGAGTCCTGAGTTGCGGAAGCTGGCTGTCCCGCCAACCCCAATTCGAGCTTGACGATGGCCAAGTCGCGCGCACGGGATGGGAACCGTTCATCCCACGAACCGGGGATGGTTGTGTTGCGGACATGTTGAGGCGTAGAATCGCGCGCAGAGTCAATCTCCTGACCAGGCCATACGAAATATGGCCGCAGGCCGGAAGGAGTTCCCCATGGCCAAGTCGCTTCGTTGCGATGATGTTATTCCCGGATGCAGCTACGTTGTTCACGCGGAAACTGAAGAGGAAATCATGCGGCAAGCCGCGGAGCACGCGCGACTCAAACACAAGATACGGCGGATCACGCCGGAAATCACGGCGATGATGCGCGCCGCAGTTCGCGAGGAGAAAAGCGCCAGCGCGGCGTAACGCCACGGCCTTCCAGACGCAGACGGAGACTCTTTTCATTCCTGCGCGGCGGACTTGCGCGGTGGCGGCGGCGTTAGCGCCGCAATGTACAGGCCTGCCATACCGTGAGCGACCTCTCCGAATTCGTTTCATCGCGAGGTAAAGCGGGAGAGTATGCGGCCGATGAATTGCGCGGCTCCTTGACCTAATAGCCAGCGCGTGAGCGACGCGCCGCCGGCGAGCGGTAGCATCAGGATTTGCATGAACGTGCCGGCTTCAGCCTTGAACTTGTCGATTTGAACCTGCTGTTCTTCCTTCGATTTCAGCGCAAGATAGCTGGCCCAGAAAAGGTCGAAATTCGCGCCGCAATTCTCGCACGTGCCGCCATGCGTTTGCATGTGCGCGCAGTTCGGGCATTTGAAAAGCAGTGTGGCGTGGCAGTTCGTGCAGAACTGCACGCCTTCCGCGTTTGCCGCGCCGCATTTCGGGCAGTTCATCCTTGAATTTTACTTGGATGGGCGGAGGAATTCGCTTCCGCGCGAGCGCGCGCCGCGCATCCGACAATAGAACTTTCGTACTACGGGCCGACAGCGCGCCGATCAGGGCGTCAAATCTTCCGCCCTCACTATGCGCGTGAACGGTATCTTGGCCGTCTCGTTCACTTCCTTAACGTGCTGCGGCGTCTGCGCTTCGAACATGCACATGCACCGCGCCTCATCGGGAAGGAACATGCTGCGAATGTAGCGGACAGGTTTGCCCTTGGCGGTAAAATCCTTGCTCGTATCGATTGCGGACTTCTGGGCCGCGGCCAACTGGTCCATCGTGACGCCGGGGAGCTTGCGATCCACCATAAACACTGCCATGGCTGCACCTCCGTTTGGTGAAATGTGATTCTTGCCCGTTGAGCTGGGAGTTGAGCGATACGTTAGCGTCGGCGCGGAAGCAAGTCAAGCGTTCCGGGATCGGCTTCGTGATGTGCAAATTCAGGCCGCGTGATATAAATCGGCGCACTGTGGAACTTATGCGCACGCACGAATGAGCGCAAGCGTCCAGCCCATTGCCGGGCCGCATGCGCCGCGGGTGCGCGCGCGCAGCAAGATCAGTTTGCTTCCGCTGATTGCCGCGACTTACTTCATGGTGTCAGGCGGGCCCTACGGCCTGGAAGATGTGGTGCACATGGCGGGCTATGGCGGCGCGCTCGCGATTCTGCTGATTACGCCGCTGCTGTGGAGCGCGCCCGCCGCGCTGATGGTCAGCGAACTTTCCGCCGCGATTCCCGAAGAGGGCGGCTTTTACATCTGGGTGCAGCGCGGCATGGGCCGCTTCTGGGGATTTCAGGAAGTATGGCTGTCGCTCGCCGGAAGCGTTTTCGAGATGGCGCTGTATCCCACGCTGTTCGTCGATTACGTGGGGCATTTCGCGCCGGCGATCACGGCGGGGCATCGCGGAATCGCGATTGAGCTTGCGCTGATTGTGGTGTGCACGATCTGGAATTTGCGCGGCGCGCGGGCAGTGGGCGAAGGCTCGATCTGGATGGCTATGTTGCTGCTGGGTCCCTTTGTGATTTTGACGGCGCTCGCCGTGGCGCGCTGGGGTTCGGCTGCTGCCACAGCGGCGTCGCCGCACCATGCGTCGGCGCACTTCGATATCCTCGGCGGAATTTTAATTGCGATATGGAATTACATGGGATGGGATAACACTTCGACGTTTGCGGAAGAAGTGGTCCGCCCGCAGCGAACATTTCCGCTGGCGATGCTCTTCAGCGTGTTGTTCGTGGTGATCGGTTACGTGGTGCCCATCGGCGCGGTGGCGCGCTCGGGGATCAGCGCGGCGGGATGGTCGACGGGAGGCTGGGTGGACATAGGGCGCGCGCTCGGGGGCGAATGGTTGTCGATTGCCATTGCGATTGGCGGCGCCATCGGCGCGATTGGGACATTCAACGCGCTGATGCTTTCCTTCTCGCGCCTGCCACTGGTGATGGCGCAGGACGGCTACTTGCCGCGCATTTTCGCGCGCACTTCGTTGAAAACAGGCATGCCGTGGGTGGCGATCACCGCATGCGCGACGTGCTGGGCCGCGTGCCTGTTTCTGAATTTCGAGCATTTGGTGATCATCGACGTGCTGCTGACGGGCTTGAGCATCCTGTTGGAATTTGGCGCGCTGATTGCGTTGCGCGTTCGCGAGCCAGAGCTCCCGCGACCGTATCGCGTGCCGGGAGGACTCACTGGTGCGGTGCTACTATCACTGCCGCCGCTTGTGCTGATGGTCCTCGCAGCGCTGCGCAATCGCACGGAAACGATTGGCTCGACCAGTTCGCTCGCCGTGGGCGCAGTGCTGATCGCTTTCGGGCCGTTGTTGTATTTTTTAAGTCGCCCCCGTACGGCAAGGCCATGAGCTCACGTCCGGTTGCGGCCGTTTCTGCCGCAACTGACGTGAGGCTTTTGTGCGGCGGCATATGGGGCGGGATAGCTACGGAATGACACGCGGGAACAAACCTCACGTCAGCCTGGCAAACATCGCCGGGCGGGACCCGAGCTACAGCACCAGCGCAGCTATTTTTTGGGGCTCGCGGGCGCAGCGGGCGCGGCGCCGGTCAGACCGAAGACGGACTTTGCCTTGGGCGGCAGGTTGTCGGCGTGCGACAGGAAGGTGACGACCTTCCAGATTTGTACATCTGTGAGCGCGTTTTTCCAGCCGGGCATGCCCGTCAGGCGCACACCGTGGAGGGTGACGTAGTAATTCTGATTTTCGGGCATGTCGGGACGGTCGCCTCCGAAAAATTGCGGCGGCGGGGGATTGAGAGTTTCCGCGAGGAGCGATTTCGTGTGCGCCGGATCGCCGTGGCATTGCGCGCATTTGAAGGAGTAAATCTCCGCTCCGTCGACCAGGTTCTGTTCCGTTGGCTGGACGGGGTTCGTAGTTTTCGGCGAATTCCGCTCGACGCTGGCGTCCATCGCGTGCCCCGCAACGCTCGTTTCCAGCGACGACGGCGGTACGTCGGCGCGCATGTTTACGCGCCCAGTCTCCACGACGAAAAGCCCCACAGCAACGATCACCACGATCGTGACGAGGATCCCCAGGATAAATGCCTTCATCGTTTACCTCCCTTTCACGCCGGTGCTCTAATTCAGGAAAGTATCATACATCCAAGTGCGCACGGCTGAGCCCCGACTACCCGTCCTCCCGTACAGCTACTTGTTAAGGAACGCTCATTTCGAACAGAAATTGACGAAAAGTGGCACCTCCCCTACGCTGGATTGAAAAGCAAACTTGCAACAAATGCGCCTGTGGGCGCGAACCGGTTGCGTAAAAGCCGCATTCGGAAAAGGAATTGGGGCGGCAACCAGGAACGACGTAAATATCACACACTAGAGGAGATACAGATGAAGAAACTGATATGGGCAGCGCTTGTCTTTTCGCTCTTGGCCATGACCTCGCACGGGCAGAACACTCCCGTTGCCGACGTCGCGGGCGGGTATTCCTATCTCCACCTGAATGGTTCCAACGGGTCGTCGGGCGTAAGTCTGAATGGCTTCAGCGCATCGCTTGGGGTCAATGCCAATAACTGGCTCGGCATCGTTGGCGACTTCGGTGTGTACCATGGTTCTCCGAGCGGCGTGGGTTTGACGGCCGAGACGTTCATGTTCGGCCCGCGGATTTCGTTCCGCGAATCGAACCGTTTCGTGCCGTTTGCTCAAGCGCTCTTCGGCGGTTCGCATCTTTCCGCTTCGTCGGGAGG
>JBAUEX010000047.1:0-5069 GCA_049678845.1 Candidatus Acidiferrales bacterium | reverse complement strand
GTTTCCCTCCTCAAAATAAATCGAGAACCCTGGGAACCTATGGACAACTTGCTCGAGGTCAGCAACTTAACCGTCCAATATCCGCAGGCCGACCCGCGCCCCTATTCCGCCGTCGATCGGATTAGTTTTCACGTCGCCTCGGGCGAGGTGGTGGGATTAATGGGTGAATCCGGCAGCGGCAAATCAAGCGTCGCGCTGGCTCTGCTTGGATTATTGCCCGACGAGTCCACCGGGATTTCTGGCTCGGTCTTATTCCAGGGCCAGGAACTCTTGACGATGTCTGAACGCGCGCTCGGGCGAATCCGCGGGCTGGCAATTTCGCTCGTGTTCCAAGAGCCCGGAATTTCGTTGAGCCCGATCCTGCGCGCTGGAGACCAGATCGCCGAAGTGATTCATGCCCACCGGCGTTGGAATTGGAAACGTTGCCGCCTGGAAGCCGAGCAAAGGCTCGCCCGGGTTGGGTTGACGCCAACGGAGCGCATTTTCTCCGCCTATCCGCACCAGTTAAGCGGAGGTCAGCGGCAGCGAGTCGTGCTGGCGCAAGCCCTGGCGTGTGAACCGGCGCTCTTGATTGCCGACGAGCCGACGGCGTCTCTCGATGCGCGCAGCCAGGCTGACTTCATTGCTCTGCTTCGCCGCTTGCAGCAGCAGTTTCACATCTCAATTCTGCTTATCAGTCACACTCCGGAAATTCAGGCCAGTCTCGCCGATCGCCTGCTGGTGATGAAAAACGGCCGCATCGTTGAAGAGGGGAGTTTTGACGAACTCTACCGCAATCCTTGTCATGCGTACACTCGCCGGATGTTGCGCCGTTCCTCGCGCGCGACGAATACCCGTTCAGGCAACGAGCTCGAATCCTTTGCCGAGGAGCAACTGGTCCGATGATCGGTTCCCCCAAAGATCCGCTGGTCTCGATCCGGGGACTCAGCAAGCAGTATGTTCAGCGGCGCCCGCTCACTTCGGCAAAGTTCACCATTCGAGCCGTCCAGGATGTGGACCTGACGATTCATCGCGGCGCCACCCTGGCGTTGGTCGGCGAATCCGGCGCCGGGAAGTCGACGGTAGTTCGTTGTCTCGCGCTCGTCGAAATTCCGACGGCTGGCGAAATCTGGTTTGATGGAGTGAATGTGCTGGCGCTCCCCCGCAAAGCCCTTTTCCGCTTGCGCCGCCAAATCCAAATTATTTTTCAGGATCCCACTTCCGCTTTGAATCCAAGCATGACGGCCGGAGAAATCATCAGGGAACCGCTCGCCATTCAGCAGGAAGGAACGAAAAGCCAACGGCGAAGTCGAGCGTTGGAATTGATGGAGCAAGTCGGCTTGCCCGCCAAGTGGGAAAGCAAATTGCCTTTGGAATTCAGCGGCGGCCAACGGCAAAGACTGGCGATTGCCCGAGCCCTCGCGCTCCGGCCGAAACTCCTCATCCTTGACGAAGCGCTCTCGGGTCTCGACCTGGCCAATCAGGAAATGATCCTGAGGCTGCTGGCGGACCTACAGGCAATGCACTCGCTCACCTACGTTCACGTGTCGCACGATCTGCGCATGGTGTCCGGCTTGGCCGATGAAGTGGCCGTCCTGTACGAAGGACGCGTGGTCGAACAGAAAAGCGCGCCCGAACTGTTCGCGCACCCCGAGCACCCCTACACGCAAGATCTGCTGGACGCGATGCCGTCGCTCGAATCGATTTGCGAGGAGCGTTCCGCTTAGGATTCCCATGAGATATCTCACACGGCGGCTGCTGCACGCAATCTTGCTCCTGATCGCCATCTCTGTTTTTTCGTTTGCTCTTCTGCAATGGGCGCCCGGCAATTTTTTCGATGCGATGCGTTTGAATCCGCGCGTCTCCGCCCAGACGGTCGATGACCTGCGTCTCGAACACGGCATGAACCAGTCGCTCCCGGTGCGTTACGCGCACTGGGCCTATTCGGTATGGAAAGGCGACATGGGATTTTCGTTTTCCTACAACAGCCCGGTCGCGCCGCTTTTATGGACGCGCGCGCGAAATACGCTTTTCCTCACCAGCATTGCCACGCTCCTCGCCTGGCTCCTCGCCATCCCGCTGGGGGTTTGGAGCGCTGCGAATAAAGGAACCTGGGGCGACCGCGCGTGCGCCTTCAGCACATCGGCGCTTTTGACAATTCCTGACCTTTTGCTCTTTCTGGTTTTGCTCTTGCTGGCGGTGCGGACAGGATGGTTCCCGGTCGGCGGTATGGTTTCCATCGGCTTTGGCAGTTTCGACCTCTGGAGCAAGTTGAAAGATATCGCGGTTCACTTTGCGCTGCCGGCCCTCGGACTCGCCGTCGTCACGCTGCCGGTGCTTGTGCGGCACATTCGTTCCGCGATGATGGAAGCGCTCGACTCGCCTTTCGTTCGTGCGGCTCGCGGACACGGCATCCCGCGCACGCGCCTGCTTTTTCGTTACGCGCTTCCCATGGCCTCCAATCCGCTGATTTCGTTGCTGGGATTTTCCCTCGCCACAATGTTGAGCGCTTCGGTGATTGTGGAAGTCATCATGAGCTGGCCCGGCCTCGGTCCGCTGATGGTCCAGGCAATTCTCTCTCGTGACGTCTCTGTGGTGGTCGGCGTGGTGATGCTGTCGTCGGTCTTTCTGGTCGCGGGCAATCTGCTGGCCGACGTGCTTCTGTTCTTGAGCGACCCGCGGATTCGTGTGGAGTGACATTGTGAAGCATCGGCACAAATTCTGGGGCGCTCTCATCCTGCTGGCAGCTCTGCACAGCGTCGTGTTGTTCGCCGGTTTTTTCGCCCCGTATCGTTCCTCGACTCAGGATCGTAACTTGCCGTTTGCCCCGCCGACGGGCCTCCACTTTGTTGATCCCTCCGGCAAATTCCACGCGCGCCCGTTTGTCTACGGTTTGAAAGATGATCCCAAAGCCCTTGCATCGTTCGCGGTGGATTCGACGCAGATGTATCCAATCCATCTTTTCGTACCGGGTTCACCCTATCAAATTGCCGGCTTGTTTCAAGCCCGCTTGCATCTTTTCGGCGTCGACGCGCCCGGCCGCATTTTCATCCTGGGCAGCGACGCTTATGGACGCGACCAGTTCACGCGCTTCCTCTATGGCGGTCAAATCTCTTTGGCTGCCGGCCTGATCGCGGCGGCTTTGTCCGTTTTGCTCGGAGTCATGATCGGCGGGCTTGCGGGGTTTTACGGCGGCTGGATTGACGATCTTTTGATGCGCGGAGGCGAACTCTTCCTCGCTCTGCCCTGGCTCTATCTGCTGTTTGCCGTGCGCGCCGCTCTTCCCTTGCACATCGCGCAGTGGCAAGTCTTTTTGCTTTTGATTGTGGTCATCGGCGTGGTTGGTTGGGCGCGGCCGGCGCGATTGATCCGCGGTGTGGTGCTCAGCGCCAAAGAGCGCAACTTCGTTGTCGCGGCTCGGGCCTTCGGGGCTTCCGACGTTTACCTGCTGCGGCGCCACGTTCTCCCGCAAACCTACGGCGTTGTTCTCACGCAAATGGCGCTTCTCGTTCCGCAGTATGTGCTCGCCGAGGTCACGCTGACTTTTCTGGGATTGGGAGTTGGCGAGCCCATGCCGAGTTGGGGCAGCTTGCTCGTATCTTTGCAACAATACTATGTGCTCTCCTCGTACTGGTGGATGTTGTTGCCCGCGCTCCTCCTGATCCCCGTTTTCCTGGCCTATTCCATGGCCGCCGATGCTTTACAGGAACGTCTGAAGACCGTACCGCTGTGAAAACCCCGCACTCTCTGTTAAAACTTTTGCCATGCTCAAAGTCAGCCGCCTGACGGGGGTGCGCGCTCCGCTTTTCGTCGCCATCTTGCTGGCGCTTTCGTCAGCCGGCGCTTCCCCGGCGCAGACCGTCGACCGCATGGTCACGCACAGTCCTGTCGGCCGTGCCGGAGGCGCAATCGTGGTTGCCTTGCGCTCGGATCCGAAGACTTTGAATCCCGCCCTTGCCTCCGATGTTCCCTCGCGCGACATCATTTATTGCATGAACGCCGACCTCGTCCACATCAACCGCGAAACGCAAAAGACCGAATCCGCTCTCACAAAATCCTGGAGCGTCTCACGCGATGGCAGGACCTACACTCTCAAGCTTCGCCGCGGCCTGCGATTTTCGGATGGAAAGCCTTTCAACGCCGATGACGTGATTTTCACTTTCCAGGTCTACCTTGATGAAAAAATCCATTCCCCCCAGCGCGATCTGCTCATCGTTGGCGGAAAACCCATCTCCGTTCACAAAATCGACGACGACACGGTGCGATTTGAATTGGCGCAACCCTATGCCGCGGCCGAACGGCTCTTTGACGGATTGCCCATTCTTCCCAAGCATCTTCTCGAGAAGGCCTATCACGACGGGACTTTCTCGAAGGCCTGGAGCATTTCCATGTCGCCCGGCGAATTCGCGGGACTCGGGCCCTTCCGCCTGAAAGAGTATGTTCCCGGTCAGCGCCTGGTTCTGGAACGCAACCCGTACTACTGGAAAGTCGATGGCCAAGGAAACCAGTTGCCGTATCTTAACGAGATTGCTTTCTTATTTGTTCCCAGCGAAGACGCCCAGGTGATTCGTTTTCAGGCCGGAGATACGGACATCCTCAGCGGTTTCAGCGCGCAGAATTTCGCCGTGCTGGCGCGGGAGCAAGCATCCAAAGGCTATCATTTGTTCGACCTCGGGCCGGGACTCGAATACAACTTTCTATTCTTCAACCTGAACGACCTTGCGTCCAAGAAGCTGCCGCAAATTTCCCGCAAACAGGTTTGGTTTCAAGATGTTCGTTTCCGTCAGGCGGTGTCGGCCGCGATCGACCGCGATGGTATCGTTCGGCTCGTATATGGCGGTCGCGCCACGCCGCTCGGGAGCCAGGTAACGCCCGGAAACAAGCTCTGGGTCGACTCCGCGCTTCCTCATCCGGCTCGCTCGCTCGGTCACGCGCGCGAATTGCTGAAGAGCTCGGGCTTCGCCTGGAAACGCGACGGAACTCTCGTCGATTCGCAAGCGAACCCGGTGGAATTTTCGATCCTCACAAGCTCTTCGAATGCCGAGCGCATGAAAATCGCTACAATCGTTCAGGATGATTTGAGCCAGTTG
>JBAUEX010000046.1:0-13825 GCA_049678845.1 Candidatus Acidiferrales bacterium | reverse complement strand
GGCCACATATTCGCTGTGCCTATGTGTCGCAGACGTGCGTGTCGACGCCGAACTGAGAATCGGCCCAGCAACAAAGGTGAAATAGTTGGTTGCCACTTGCTCGGCCTTGTGCCATAGTACGTAATATCACTACATTCTGGAGGGGCCATGGAAAAGCCTGTCTCCGCCGCTGATGCAAACCGTAAGTTCTCCAAACTGCTCCGAGCGGTTCGCGAAGGCCAGAGCTATATCGTAACGTCACATGGAAAAGCGGTCGCCAAGATTGTGCCTGCTGAGAAGGAAGGAGGCGCGGCGCGCGGCGCCAGAGCGGCCCTGTTGAAGAGGCTCCGGTCTGAGTCTGTGGTGACAGTCGGTCGTTGGAGTCGGGACGAGCTTTACGAGGATAAACAGTGAGGGTCGCGCTGGACACGAACATTCTGGCGTACGCTGAGGGCGTTAACGGACCCGATATGAAGCGGACGGCGCTCCAATTGATAGAAGCGTTGCCGGGAAACGCTGTGCAGTTGCCCGTGCAGACTTTGGGTGAATTGTTCAGCCTGTTGGTGCGTAAGGCCGGGCGAGCGCCGGCAAAAGCACGGAAAGCGATCCTGAGTTGGCGGGATGCGTTCTCGTTGATCGAGACGTCCGCCGAGGTGATGCTCGCTGCAGCGGACCTCGCCACCGATCATCAACTCAGTATTTGGGATTCGGTGATTCTTTCCGCTGCGGCCGAAGCAGGCTGCCGACTCCTTCTGTCCGAAGATTTGCAGGAGGGGTTCACGTGGAAGGGGGTCACGGTCACGAATCCATTCTCGACTCCTAAACACGAACTGCTTGCCGGTTTGCTTACGAACTCGGAATCCTGAAGTAATGTCTTCAGACTAGTCTCCCGTCTCTAAAGTTTCTTTATATTTGTTGACCTTCCGGATGATCTTACTGGCGCTGGCGACCCACTGAAACGGTCGTGGGTTCCGGTTGTAGCACTGGATGTAATGCTGAATTGCCTTGGTCAGGTCACGAACGCTGCGAAATGTGCCTCGGCGAATTCGTTTCCGTGTGATTCCGGCGAACCAGCGTTCGATTTGATTGAGCCACGAAGAACTGGTTGGCCTGAAATGGACGTGATAACGGGGGCGCACCGCCAGCCACTTCTTCACCGCCAGGTGTTTATGCGTTCCGTAGTTGTCGAGCACGAGATGGATTTGCAGACCAGAATCGACCGACGCATCGTTAAGGCACGCGCGGATGCGACACTTCTGGTGGCGCGCGCCGGACGTACCCAGCAGAGCGCCATCGACGACGCCATTCGCATTCTTGGCCAGGATCACATCCTTGGCGTCATCCTGAACGCCGTCGAGAAATTCGACCGCGGGTATTATGAATACTATCGCCACTACACCCCCCAAAACGGCAACGACGCAAAACCAAAGCCCTAACCGTCCCGGTCGTCCCTACTTCGCCACATTTTCACTGTGCGTGGATTTTGCGATGACACGCTGAGCACAGCGTAATCAGGTTCCCTTCCGCATCGGCTCCCAGCCGGCCCCGTGATTGGATGTGATGAACCTGGGGATTTTCCGAAGATCCACAGTACTGGCATCTCCAGTCGTCACGCGCTAGAACCTATTTGCGAAGTTCGTCGTAGCCCTGTTTGTCAAGTCCAAGGCGAGCTCGTTGCTGACGCAGTGCACTCACGAGGTCTTCTGTAGTCTTTCGAGAAAGGTTACTTTCATTGGCTCTGGGCAACAGCTCGAACATCCGGTTGATCGATAGCAGCAAGCTCTCTTTTTCATTATTGTCCTGACTCGCTCCCGCCAGAAAATCCGCACAAATCATCTCCCCAGCATCAAGCCAGCAATCTCTAAGGCCTGTTCGATCACCTGTAACTGGCTTTTGTAGACCTTGAAATAGAGCAACTCCCACGGCTCGGTGTCTTTGCCCGTGAGGTGTTTCTCAACTTCGCGTTTGAACTCTTCCTTCGATAGCACCTGCGCCTTGTGCACCCAGGTTGCACTTTCGAATCGCTGTCCCTCCCGCCGCGCCACCTTGGCCAACTCGGTCGCCTTCGTCCATCCGACTTCCTTGAGCTGATGCTTCGGCACTCTCGTTAAATGCTCATGAATGGCCATCAGGCAGTAGGCCTTACGACGAGAGTCAGGGACGCGTTTTTCCAGGAATTCATCGAAGGATCCGAACTGATCAAGCCGCCAGTACTGCCCTGACCGGACAATTTAGTTCCATGCCGGAACTAAACTGACTGGATGCTGCTCGGGCTGCCCGCTCTTCGTTTTTTTCGCTTCAAAACTTCCGACCGCGTCATAGCAATCTCGCCAGTCACGCTCAAAGACCGGAACCTCACAAACCTCCGCCGCGTGGTTTTACCGGCGCTTCGCCCCTGGCGTCTTCTTGGCACGTTTGCTCTTCCTTGCCGTAGTGGCAGACGAGGTGGAAGTTGTCACGCCGCTTTCAGCGAAATCCAATCCGAACAGTTCGGAAAGGTCGTTGCTGCGGAGGACATTCCCAGGAACTGCTCTCCTTCTGGGAAGAGGAAGGTCCGCACCTGCCCGGCTGATGAGTTCATTTTCGTTCAGTTTGTGAAGCCGGAAGAGGAGTTCGGGCTGCTGGTCGAGGCGCGCGCCGATGCCATACAGCACGGCGGCGATATGCTTGCACATGAACGCCCAGTCCGGACAACTGCACGAAAGTTGAATTTCCTTCGGCGAAGGGAACAGTCCAGTTCTTTCTTTGCAAATCCGCTCCATGACTCCTTTGGAAAACCGCCCCTGCAGCAATTCCACCAGAGAATCAATCGCGCCCGCGCAGTCTTTGCAGATGGACTTCCAGCGCGCCTTGCTTACGGGCGTGATTTTCACCGTGACTTGGTAGACTGAAGAGCCGCAAACCAGCGCTTTCACTTCGCCCGGGGCGATCTGAAGATCGATTACCGAGCCATTGCGCAAGTAGGTGCGCCCGCGCGGCAGCCGGTTTTGGAAATCACTGTAACGTCCCAGGTTCTCGCACCAGGCTTTACCCCAGAAGGTCGTGGCAATGGTGCGGCCCTCAATCTTCACGGGCGAGACTGGATGCCCCATCTTCCTCAACTGCTCGATCTTGCGTACGCCTTGCAGCCGTCGCTCTGCAGCCGAAACGTAGGGTCGCCATCCCCAGCCGTAGTGCACGGATTACGCCTCCGCCTGCGCGCTTTTGAGGTCGAGGGCGACGAGTTTCAATAGTTCATCGTCCTTCATTTCTGTGAGCAAGAGGTCGGTGCCGCCTTCCAGCAAGTCCTTGGAAAGTTGTTGCTTCGATTCGATGAGCTTGTCGATTTTTTCTTCGACCGTGCCCCGGCAAACGAACTTGTGCACCAGAACGTTTTTGGTTTGGCCGATGCGAAAGGCACGGTCTGTCGCCTGGTTCTCGACCGCCGGATTCCACCACCGGTCAAAGTGCACCACATGCGAAGCGGCGGTCAGGTTGAGTCCTGCGCCTCCCGCCTTCAGCGAGAGCACGAAAAAGCCAACCGCCTCGTCCTCCTGGAATCGGCGCACCAGTTCTTTTCGCTTTCTGATCTCCGTCTGGCCGTGCAAGACCAATCCCGGGCTCCCGAAAACCGATCCCAGAAACGATGCCAGCGGCCCGGTCACCTCGCGAAATTGCGTGAAGACCAAGACCTTCTCCTGCTTGGCGGCGATGACATCTGCGATCTCCCGCAAGCGGGCCCACTTGCCGCTGTCTTCCGGACTCCAAGCACCGTCACCCAACCACTGCGAGGGGTGGTTGCAGATCTGCTTGAACCGCATCAGGAACGCTAGCACCAGGCCTTTGCGCTGAATACCTTCGGCTCCTGCCAATTGTTGCGTCAGCTCCTCGACGGCCCCCTGGTAAAGTGCCGCTTGCTTGCGGCTGAGCTGGCAGAACGCCTTGACCTCGGACTTGTCGGGCAGATCGCCGATGACCGTCTTATCGGTCTTCAGACGCCGCAGAATATATGGCCGCACCAATTCGCGCAATGGGCGGTATGGGTTGTGGGGTCTCGCACCCATGCGCTTCGTAAAATTCGTGAATTCCTTGGCTGAGCCGAGGAGGCCAGGATTGATGAAATCAAAGAGAGACCAGAGATCGCCGAGCCGGTTCTCGATGGGCGTGCCGGTGAGGGCAAACCTCGCGGATGCCTTCAGTTTCTTGGCGGTCTGGCTCTGCTTGGCGGAAGGATTCTTGATGGCTTGAGCTTCGTCGAGCACCAGCAGATTCCACGAGACATCGGCAAGCCAGGGAACGCGGAGTAGTGTGGCGTAGCTAGTGATCACGACGTCTACATTCCGCAGTTGCTCCGCCGTCATGCTCTTCAGATCGCTGGCGGGCAGCTCGGATGGATGCGCGATGATCGCTTTCAGACTCGGCGCAAAGCGTTCCATCTCAGCAGCCCAGTTGGCCAGCAGCGAAGCGGGCGCGACCAACAGGCTCGGTCGCCGAGTACTGTCGGACTGGCGTTGCTTGGACTGACGCTGGAGCACGAGCAGCAGCGCCAGGACTTGAATGGTCTTGCCGAGTCCCATGTCGTCGGCAAGGCAAGCTCCGAGGCCGAGCTTCGCGAGAAGGTAGAGCCACCGCACGCCGACTTGCTGATAAGGGCGCAGCGTTCCCTTCAGCGCCGGTCCGGGATCAACCCAGGCTAGCCCCTCCGGGCTGCGCAGTCCTTTTATCGTTTCCGCCAGCCACGGCCCTGCGGCAACATGCTCCCATTCCACATCCGCCGTGGCAAAATCTCCATCGTCCGCGATGTCAGTGCCAGCAAGCATGCGCATCGCTTCCCCAAAACTGATGCCTTGGTCGATGGACCTGCGCTCGATCTCACCGAAACGGGCCAGCGCTCGGCTCAGCCGCTGCGCATCAACCTCTACCCAACGCCCGCGCACCAGGGCAAGCCCATCGGATTTGCCAAGCAACTCCTGAACCTCGCTGTCTGTAAGCCTCTGGCCGTCGAGGGTCACCTCCAGACGGAAGTCGAGAAGCGCATCCCGTCCCAGCCCCGATGGCGGCTTTCCGCCGACAGTCGCCGTCACTTGTGCGCGGGGAGGACGGTTAGCTCGCCATGTCGCCGGCATGCGCACCACGACTCCGGCACTCTCCAATTGCGGCACATCGCGCAGAAGCTGCATGGCCTGCGCCGGCACCCAGCGCAAGGGGTGGAAAATCTCTCCCGCATCCACCATCGCCTTCAGCCAGGAACAGCTCTCAGTGGCCCGCTGCACAGGAAGAAGCAGAGAGAGCAGGCGCTCCCGGTTCGTCGCGCCCCCATACTCACGCAAGGCGCGGCCCAGCGGAATGTGTTGAGCCTTGGCCTGCACCGAGAGCCGCGTTGTGTAGGTGGCAAGAAACGCGAATGGCGCCACCTCGTCCTTGCGGTTTTCTGCAAGGTTGAAATGCACGCGGCCGACCAGGTTCCAAGCCGGATTGCGCCGCTTCAGGAATTCGTCAACCCCACAGTTCGCTTCCGACAAATCAACCGCAAACGCTCGATCGAGTTCTAGCCAGAGATCCCTCAGAACTGCCGTGGTTAGATATTCAGCGCCGGTCATCGGCGGCGCTGACAGCACGAACTGGTCCAACTCCGAGTTGGCGGGAACTGGAATGTGGAGGTTGCGTCGCTCGGGGCCGAGCCGGGTGCAGACGGCGGTCACATACGTTCGAGCAAATTCCCGCCAGAAGGATAACGTCGCAGGAAGGGCCGCGCTGACTTCATTGGCGCCGAGTTGGAGCAGGCCGTGGCCCGATCCGCGGGCAAACGCGCTTTGAACCCGCTGCGCCAACTCGGCGTCTAGCGCCGCAGCGTCATGGTCTTGTACCAGGGTCAATCGGCCATGCGGCGTGAGGATCGGAGCTAGGGAAACTAGGGGCATGATTCCGCTGCCAGATTAGCAGAGATATCCGCTTGTGAACTTCAATCACAACAGATCGCTTGGGGAGCACGGAGCCCGGATCGGCGAAGATCCGGGTTAGGAGGGATTGCGCCATGTGTGGAGCACAAGATCAACGTCTTCGCGGATCGCAGCACGAGCCTCGTTGCGATAGTAGCCGCGCGCCAGGAGCTGATCGTATCGCGTGTGACGGTGGCGAATGTAGGCGACCACGGCGAGGGTCAGCGCTCCCTCTTCGAGTGACTGGCCCGCGGCAGTGCGTCCCACCCGACCGCTACCCCTGCGCGCAGTGTGTTCTGCGATGGCTCGCGCTTCTTTGGGCGGACAACCGGGAAACACCCTCGATATTTCCTTCGCCATTTGCGCGACGAGGCCGCGATCGTATTCGGCGCGGCGTTCCGCATCGCGTTCGCGACGCAACGCGCGCAGCTCGCGATCGGCCAGACATTCCTCTGCGGCCTGATCGAGTGCGGCTTCGGAAACCAAAATACCCTGGCGTTCGTATCGCCCGCGCGTCCGGCTGAAACGGACCACCACTGCCCAAAGGACGCTATACCTCCTAGCCCGGATGGTGAGGGCGGCATCCCCCCGGGGAAGGTAGACAAGCTCATCGAGATCCGCGCAACTGATGCAGAGTCCGCGCTCGCCTTCCTTGAACAGAAAGTTTCCCTTCGACAGTTGCTGGTTGCATTCGGAGCATTTGGACTCGCGGAGGATAGAGAAGACAACTAAATTCCGAGATTCTATCTTCGATACGATTCTACCTTCCCTCTCGTTCATGCGTAACCGCCTACCGATTCGGATCCCTTTCTGCCGGGCACTCCATGGTCTACCGCGATCGACAACAGCCGTTGAATGCGCGACGGACCTCAAGTGCCGCTGTAGAAGAACCAACCTTGCGACCGCTCCGGGGCACGCGTCGATAGGGCAATTGCTTGCCCCGCACAATCGTCAGCTTTGCCGCGCGAGAGTTGACAACCGCTAAACCCGTTAACTTTTCCTCCGGTCGCCGCATCGACTCACAGTTTCGCCAGCACGAGCGTCAACGCCCCAGAGACAATATCGATAACGGAAATGTGCCGTCAACTGTTTGGGCAACGCCAAGCCGATGGCGAAAGCTAGGTAAAGCAGGAGTAGTTTGACTTCCACGGGATTCCGTCCGTCTTGTACAGGAACCAATCACCAGTCTTGTTACCCCGTTGATCGGAACAAAGTAGCTGTCCGATCCCAACTCCGTTCTCAGTCATGAAAAGCGACCAGCTCTCGAGTCTCAAGCATTGCACTTGCACTTTGCGTATCACTAGAGATAGTTTAGCGGCGAATTCTATCGAATCGTGGAGGCTCGAGATGGCCCGCAATCGGTGGTCGCGAAGAAATCTAAGTGGCGGAATGCTCGTTGTAATATTGATGGCGATGATTGCTCTGCTGTGGCGGGTGCCCGCAGTTGCCCAAGGACGCCGCGGCGCGCCAGAAGAAATGTCAGGCGGCGCCAATGGGCTGGGTGCGCTGCATTTTCGTGCGCTGGGGCCGGAAGGGAATCGCGTCGCCTCCATTCTTGGGGAGCCCGGAAATCCCAATGTGGTTTACGTGGGCGCCGCGGACGGCGGCATTTGGAAAACCTCCGACGCCGGCACGAACTGGGCGCCGATCTTCGACCGCGAAGATGTGTCCGCAGTAGGCGCGCTGGCCATGGCGCCCTCGGATCACGATGAGATTTGGGCTGGCACAGGCGAGCCATGGCTCATTCGTCCTTACTACACGATGGGAGATGGAGTTTACAAATCGACCGACGCGGGCCGGAGCTGGCAGCACATGGGCCTCGAGCAGACAGGGCATATCGCGCGCATCATCGTGGACCCGCACGACGCGAATGTCGCCTTCGTTTGCGCCATCGGCCAGGCATTTCGTCCGCAACACGAGCGCGGAATCTTCCGCACGAGCGACGCAGGGAAAACCTGGCAGCAAGTCCTCTACGTCAACGACAACACCGGTTGTTCCGAAATGGCGATGGATCCGGGCGACTCCAACACAATGTACGCCGGAATGTGGCAGGTGGAAATTCACCGCTGGAATCTGGATAGCGGCGGAACAGGGAGCGGCGTCTATGTGAGCCGCGACGGCGGAAACAGTTGGAGCAAAATCAGTGGGCATGGACTGCCCGCTGCGGACCATCCGATTGGGAAAGTGGCCGTTGCTGTGGCCGCGAGCAATCCGAACCGCGTTTACGCCCTGCTGCAAGACACCACGCCAGGTCTGTATCGCTCCGACGACCGCGGCCGCACATGGATGCTCGTCAATCAGTCCCACGTCACGACGGAGCGCTCCCCGTACTACACGCGGTTTGCGGTTTCGCCCGACGATGAGAATCTTCTCTACTTTCCTTCGGTCGCTTTCAGCATGTCGCGCGACGGCGGCAACACCGTGTTTCAACCCGGA
This sequence comes from Candidatus Acidiferrales bacterium, assembly GCA_049678845.1. Lineage (GTDB taxonomy): Bacteria > Acidobacteriota > Terriglobia > Acidiferrales > UBA7541 > DAHUXN01. The sequence goes on along the minus strand of JBAUEX010000046.1, from coordinate 5,492 downwards.
GGCCGTGGCGGTGGCGCTGCTCCCGCAGAGGCCGCGAGTGGCCCTCCTCCCGCGACGGGTCTTGAGTCGGCCGGCGGCGATAATCACGACGTTTGGATCGATCCTACGAATGCAAACCGCGTGTTGGTGGCGAACGACGCTGGAGTGAGCATCAGCAACAATCGTGGCGCGACATATCAGCGGTTCCTGCTGCCGATTTCACAGACGTATCATGTGGCCGCAGATAATGAGATTCCCTACAACGTGATGGGCAACATCCAGGACAAGTCATCATTTCGCGGGCCGAGCCGCACGCTTTCCGGCGGTTTCTTCGGGAACGGAATCTCGCTGGGCTACTGGACCGGCGCAGGCGGATGCGAGGATGGTTTCGCGGTGCCCGATCCTGTGGACTCCAACATCGTGTGGTCCGGCTGCGACAACGGCCGCATTGACCGCATCGATATGCGCAACGGCATGGCGCGAGATGTTTCCGCTTGGCCCGTCACCAGCTACGGCTGGAAGCCCGCGAATATGAAATATCGCTGGGATTGGGTGACGCCCATCGCCATCTCGCCTCATGATCACAACCGCGTTTATATCGGCGCGCAAGTCGTGTTCATGACGACCGACGGTGGCCAATCGTGGAAGGTGATCAGTCCGGACCTGACTGCGAACAACAAGGAACACGAGCAAGACTCGGGCGGCATCACCCCGGATGACCTCGTGACCTTTGACGGCGCTACAATTTATTCCATCGCGGAATCGCCAGTGAAAGCGGGCGTCATCTGGACCGGAAGCGATGACGGCCAGGTGAACGTGACGCGGGATGGCGGCGGAGGCTGGACAAACGTAACCAAGAACATTCCGGATCTTCCTGCATGGGGAACGGTGTGGAACGTCGAGCCTTCCCACTTCGACGCTGGCACGGCGTACATTACCGTGAATCTGCAGCACGTGGGAAATTACGACGCTCGCGCGTACAAGACCACAGATTACGGCGCAAGCTGGAAGCTGATCACCGCCAACGTGCCCAAGGAAATGAACAGCAGCGCGCACATCATTATCGAAGATCCGGTGCGCAAGGGCATGTTGTTCCTGGGCACGGACAACGCGCTCTATGTCACGTGGGACGATGGCGATCACTGGACTCGTTTGCGGAACGATTTACCGCCCGCGCCGGTGTACTGGTTGCAAATCCAGCGGACTTTCAACGATCTGGTGATCGGGACGCACGGGCGCGGCGTGTGGATCCTCGACGACATCACTCCGCTTCGCGAATGGGAAGCCGCCCAGTCGAAGGATTTCCAATTATTCAAACCGCGGCCCGCGTACCGCTTCCGGCACACCGATGACGCGCGCGAGTCCGACGTAGGCGGGCACGTAAACGGAGAAAATCCTCCCTACGGCGCCGACATCAACTTCTGGCTGAAAGCTCCAGCGAAGGATGTGCAGCTCACTTTTACTGGTGCCAACGAGACAATCCGTACGCTCAAAGTGGAAGGACACGCCGGACTGAATCGTGTGTGGTGGGACCTGCGGTACGAACCGGGCTCGCCCGTAAAGATGCAGACCACGCCCTTTGACGCGCCGTGGGCCGAGCCGCACCACAACTACGCCGCGTACGGCACGCGAATTCCACCTGCAGGCCCGATCGTTCCGCCGGGAAATTACACGGTCCATGTGAAAGCAGGTGGGAACGAGGGGACCGCGCCATTGACCGTGCTGCCTGATCCGCATTCGCCGGGCACCGAAGCATCGATCCGCGCGCAGGTGCAGTTTGCCCGGCAAGTGCTGGCCGAGGAGAACCAGTCCGCCGACATGATTAACCATCTGGAATGGACACGGAGGCAGGTCGAAGATCTCGAAACCGTGCTCAACGCCGATGCGCAGAAGCATGCCGCCGCAATTCAAGCGGCCAAGGATTTCGAGATTAAAGTCGTTGCGCTCGAAGGCAAGCTGATTGACGTTCATAATACCGGCCGCAGCGAAGATGCATTCCGCAACCCCGTTCAGCTCTATGAGCGCATCAGTTGGATGGTGGGGCCGATGGTCGGCACGCCCGGGAGCGGAAGCGGTGGTGGCGACCTCGCGCCCACAGCGCAGCAAATCGCCGTGAACGATGAGTTCAAGCAGCAGCTCGCGGAAATTCAGGCGGAGTTTAAACGATTCGTCGAGGGCGACACGCGCGCCTTCAACGCGGCGCTGAAGCAAAATCACTTGACCGCTGCGATCGAGCCGTAAAAGCATCAGCGGCCCGACCAATTCTCCGAGTGCATCATATCGAATTCGCCGTAAACGGAAACTTCGGGTGCCCAGACCAAATTGCCCGCGTATAGAGGTGCGGACGGCGCGAGCAACGCCTTCCTCAATGCAGGAACGAGGACGGGCGGATCGTTGCGCAGGAATTCCCCGTGGGCCTGAATCCGAGCGAGCGGATTTCAGTGTATAATCGCCCGCATTCGCTTCCCGCGAGGGGGCTCATGGCTGCCGACAAAGCTTCAACGATCTGGGTTCCTGTATGTTGCGGGCACGTCATGCGCTGCAACATGTTCAGACAGGCCGATGGAGGGGCTTACGCAGCGCTCGTTTGTGCACACTGCAACAAGAACGTTACGCTTGAGCAAGAACCTCTGGCGGCTGCGAATACCTTCGGGGAAGGCTCGACGGTTCTGAATCTGATCGGATCGCCGAAACCACCGAAGACGGAACGAAGAAAATCGTTCGAGGAAGCCGGTTCCGACGATCCAACGCTGTAGTCTGAACTGCCGCTGAAGCAGAAATTTGCCTGCCTATGATGGGTCAGACCATTTCGCACTATCGCATCCTGGAGAAACTCGGCGCCGGAGGGATGGGCGTCGTATACAAGGCCCACGATAGCCGGCTTGACCGTGCGTTAGCACTGAAGCTCCTCCCTGAAGAACTGGCGCAGCAACCCCAGGCGCTCGAGCGGTTCCGACGCGAGGCGCGGGCCGCGTCCGCTCTAAACCATCCGGGTATTTGCACGATCTACGACATCGGCGAACAGGACGGTCGAGCGTTCATCGCCATGGAGTTCATCGATGGCGAAACTCTCGGCAGTTATATCCATGGACAGGCGCTTCCTCTCGAAGAAATACTGAAGCTTGGGATGCAGATAGCGGAAGCCCTGGAGGCGGCGCACGTCGCAGGAATCATTCACCGCGACATTAAACCCGCGAATATCTTTGTGACAAAGCGCGGACAAGCAAAAGTTCTTGATTTTGGGCTTGCGAAACTGATTCCCAAAGGCATCGCGGGAGTGGACTCGGAGTTCGGCGACCAATCGGGGGATTCCAGTTCAATCGTTGGAATCATCAGCGGCACGCCCTCCTACATGTCACCCGAGCAGGTGCGTGGAGACGATCTGGACCCGCGCACGGACATCTTCTCGCTCGGTCTCTTGCTGTATGAAATGGCAACAGGGCGCCAGGCGTTTGGCGGCGGCAGGGGCGGCATGATTATCGAGGCGGTTCTGACGCGGCCACCGGTTTCCGTACGAAGTATCAATCTGGATATTCCGCCGAGGTTGGAAAGCATCATAGACAAGGCCCTCCACAAGGATAGAGGCCAGCGTTACCAGCACGCAGCCGACATGCTTGCCGACCTCGAACGACTGAAACTAGATACGGATTCGGGCCGGAGAGATCAGGCAGAAGAGGCGGAATCACCTCTCACATCAATAACAGGCCGTTCATCTTCTACCGGCGAGGGGAGGCCTCGGACTTCGACAGCGCAAACAGGATCCCTCCGCCCGGGGCGAGTCTCAAAGAGTATTGGCTCGCTTGCGGTTTTGCCTTTCGAGAACATTAGTCGCGACCCTGAGAACGAGTACCTCAGTGACGGGATTGCTGGGAGCCTGATCAATATCTTGGCGACGGTACCAAGACTGCGCGTGATGGCGCAGAGCACAGTATTTCGGTACAAGGGTCGGGAGATTGACCCTCAAGCCATCGGTCGCGAACTCAATGTGCGCGCCGTGCTCACTGGAAGAATGATGCAAAGCGGCGGCTCTTTGCGCATTGGGACCGAGTTAGTCGATGTAGCGACAGGCGTTCAGTTATGGGGCGCACAATTCGATCGCAAGCCTGGCGACATCTTTCTGATCCAGGACGAAATTTCCAACGAGATATCGGGTAAATTGCGGTTGCAGCTGACGCGGGCTGAGAAAAAACGACTCATCAGACGCGACACCGAGGATGCCGAGGCCTACAGGCTCTACCTGCAAGGCCGGCATCATTGGAACAGATGGACTGAAGAAGGGTTCTACAAGGCGATCGGCTATTTTCAGCAAGCGGTCGAGAAGGATCCCAGCTACGCTCTTGCCTACACAGGTTTGGCTGAATCCTACGTGCTCTTGGGATGGAACAGTTATCTGCCGCCGAAGGACGCGTTCCCTAAAGGCAAAGCGGCCGCGATGACCGCCCTGCAGCTCGACCCTGATCTCGGCGAAGCGCACACCCCTCTGGCAGCCGCGTTGTGGCTTCACGACTGGCAGTGGCAGGAGGCTCAGACAGAATTCCGACGCAGCCTTGAACTAAATCCCGCCTATCCAACTGCCAATCATTGGCATGCCGAGTATGTGATGACCATGGGCCACCAGTTAGAGGCGATCGCCAAAATGAAAAACAGCCAGGAGCTCGATCCGCTGTCTCTCATTATCAACGTCGCCATCGGATGGGCCTTCTACATGGCCCGTCGATACGACGAAGCTGTCGAACAACTCCTGCGAACGGTCGAATTGGATCCGAACTACCCCGTCACGCACTGGATTCTCGGCCTTCTGTACCGGAAAACCGCCCGCTACGAATTGGCCATCACCGCAGGTGAGAAGGGAGTGAACCTTTCAGGGGGCAGTCCTTTGATGCGCGCGGCGCTGGCGCATACTTACGGAGAGTCCGGAAGGGCAAAGGAAGCACTGCAGGTGCTCGACGATCTGACAGAACTGGCAAAGCACAAATATGTTGCGCCTCACTTCTTTGCTGGAATCCATGTCGGCTTGGGAGAAAACGAGCGGGCGATTGAATGCTTGGAGAGATCCTGGGTGGACCACTCTCACTGGCTTATTTATCTTCATTTGGACCCGAGCATGGACGCTTTGCGGGGCAACCCTGGTTTCCAAGACCTGTTGAGACGTGTCGGCCTTCCCGCACTGAATTGACAGCAACAGAAACTGAGTCACTACAGGAAATGCGGCCTACGTGCCACGAACTCACCCAGAAAGGTTCCTAAGATCGTCCCCGTGGGCGCGCCGCCGCTTCTCGGTCAGCCCTTCCCGTTTCAGGCTGCGACAACTGCTGTAACGTTCCTCCGATTCGAGCCGGCCATTAGGCTCGGCACCGACAAAACATCAGGCGCAGTGAATTGCCGGGAGCCGCCGCCCGGCCTCGGATCAGAACAACTTGTTGCCCTCTGAAATGGCTGCGTCAAGCTTCTGCTCGCCAGTCTTCGCTTGCTGATCGAGATCCTGGAAGACGGCGTATTGCGCTGTCGTGGGC
>JBAUEX010000045.1:0-6591 GCA_049678845.1 Candidatus Acidiferrales bacterium | reverse complement strand
TGCCGGTGCCTTCCGGAGCCGGCTTCAAAAGCACCTGGCCTGAACCGTACCGCCCAAGAACCTGGTGCGGGATGCTCGAACCCTTCAAATGGAGCTTGACCATGTTCTTCTTGGCCTGCTCGATGGCTTTGCGGATGGCCATGGGAACTTCGCGCGCCTTGCCCATGCCGAATCCAGCGTGACCGTGCTGGTCGCCGACCACGACCAGCGCGGAGAAGCTGAGGTTCTTGCCGCCCTTGACGACCTTGGTGACGCGATTAATGGAAACCACCTGATCCTTGACATTCGCCAAGTTCGTGTCGATGTGCCGGCGAATCGCGAGCGTATCTTTTAGCTCTTGTTTCGACATAAGCGTCAGAACTTCAATCCCCCCTCTCGAGCCGCTTCGGCAAGCGCCTGAATACGGCCATGATATTGGTAGCCGCCGCGATCGAAGACGACTTTCTCGACTCCGGCAGCGCGGGCGCGTTCGGCGATGATCTTGCCAACCACTTTCGCCGCGGCGATGTTGCCTCCGCCCTTGATTTGGCTCTTGACGTCCGCGTCGAGCGAACTGGCCGCCGCGAGCGTGTGCCGTTTGTGGTCATCGATCACCTGCACACGAATGTGCTTGAGCGAGCGGTAGACGCAAAGACGTGGGCGATCTTCGGAGCCTGCGAGCGTCTGGCGCATGCGCTGGTGAATGCGCTTGCGGTGCAAATCGCGCGAAAGCTTTCTTGCCGGCACAACAGCCATTGCTCTTCTCCTTCAAGCTGCTCTGGACTTCCCCAACAAAAATGCAGATCCCTCGTCGCCGTCGCTCCTCGGAATGACAAGGATCCGGGGTTTTTATTCCCTTGCTACGCCGCGGTCTTGGCCGCGCCGGCCTTGCCTGCCTTCTTCTTCAAGCGCTGACCGACGATGCGAACGCCTTTTTGCTTGTACGGATCGGGCGGACGCAGCGCGCGCATGTTGGCCGAAACCTGGCCGACCAAGCCTTTATCAGCACCCGTGACGGTGACATGCGTCTGCTTCTCGATAGCCACCTGTATCCCCTCGGGAATCGCGAACTGCACGGGATGCGAATAGCCGAGCGCAAAGACGACCGTCTTGCCTTTCACTTCGGCGCGATAACCGACGCCGACAATGTCGAGTTCCTTCTTGAAACCCTCGGTGACGCCCTTGACGGCGTTGGCAACGAGCGCCCGCGCCAAGCCATGCAGCGCGCGCTGCGATTCGTTTTGCCGCGAGGCGATCAGATGGCCGTCCTTCTGGTCGAATTTAATGCGACCTGGGACGGGCACATGCATTTTGCCCTTCGGACCCTGGACTTCGACGGCGTCCGCGGCGATTTGCACCTTCACGCCGGCAGGAAGCGGTATCGGTTTTCTTCCGATTCGAGACATGGCTCTACCAAACCTCGCACAAGAGTTCGCCGCCCACGCCTTCCTTGCGGGCGGTCTGTCCGGTCATGATTCCGCGCGGCGTGGAAAGAATCGCAACGCCCATGCCGCCAACGACGGGGCGAATGCCGGTCTTGCCAACGTAGCGGCGGCAGCCGGGGCGCGAAATGCGCTTCAGATCCGTGAGCACGCTGCGCTTGTCGCTGGTGTAGCGAAAAAAAACGCGCAAGACTTTCTGCTTGTTCTCGTCCACCACTTTGTAAGTCGAGACATAGCCTTCTTCCTTCAAGATGCGGGCAATTTCGATTTTCAGTTTTGACGACGGCAAATCCACGCGCGGATGGCGCGCGCGCACAGCGTTGCGAATCCGGGTGAGCATGTCAGCAATCGGGTCGGTGGTCATTTATTTTCCTTACCAAATTTTCCTTACCAACTGGCCTTGGTCACGCCCGGGATTTCGCCCTTGAGCGCCAGCCCGCGGAAGCAGATGCGGCACATTTCGAATTTCCGCAAAAACGCGCGCGGCCTGCCGCAGATGCGGCAGCGGTTGCGGACGCGAATCTTGTATTTCAGCTTCTTCTTCATCTTGGCGCATCTTGCGGTGGTCGCCATCGTTTGTCCTTTAGCCTCTCGTTTCCCTCTGCTGCGTTATGGCCGCAGCGGAACGCCTAACAATTTCAGCAACTCGCGGCCCTCTTCATCGGACCTGGCCGACGTAGTGAGCGTGATGTTCATACCCTTGATTTTGTCGACGCGCGTGTAATCGATTTCCGGGAAAACGAGTTGGTCCTTCAATCCCAGCGTGTAATTTCCGCGGCCATCGAACGAATTCCCCGGCAAGCCCTTGAAGTCGCGGACGCGCGGCAGAACGATATTGGCGAGGCGGTCGAGGAATTCGTACATGCGTTCGCCGCGCAGCGTGACCATGCAGCCGATGGGCATGCCCTTCCGAATCTTGAAATTCGCGATGGACTTCTTCGCACGCGTAATCACCGGCTTCTGTCCCGTGATCTGGCCAAGCTCCTGCACGGCCACGTCGAGCAGCTTGACGTTCTGGCTGGCTTCGCCCAGGCCGATATTCACCGTGATTTTTTGCAGGCGCGGCACAGCCATGGTGTTCGTGTAGCCGAAGCGCTTCGAGAGCGCCGGCAAAGCGTCTTTTCGGTAGCGTTCATGTAAACGGCTGATCATCTCTGTTAACCCTTGTCTCTCGGAACCCTTAATTTTCGATGGTCGCGTCGCACCGATGGCAAGTTCGCGCCTTGGTGCCGTCGGACAATATTTTGGTGCCCATGCGCGCGTGTTTGCCGCAAGACGGGCAAAGAATCATCACGTTCGAAACGTCCATCGGCCCCTCTTTATCCAAAATGCCGCCGCGAATATTCTTGGACGGATTGGGGCGCGTGTGCTTCTTGATGATATTGGCGTGCTCGATCGTGACGCGGCGCTTCACCGGGTCAACGGAAAGCACGCGCCCGGTCTTGCCCTTGTCGCGCCCGGCCATGATTTTCACCGTGTCGCCATGGCGAATCAGCATCGGCCGCGGCTTTTGCTTCGCTTCACGATGACGCATGGCTACCAAACCTCCGGCGCAAGTGAAATAATCTTAGCGAACTTCTTTTCGCGCAATTCGCGCGCCACGGGTCCGAAGACGCGCGTGCCAACGGGCTCCCCCGCTTCGTTGATCAGCACGGCGGCATTGTCGTCGAAGCGAATGTAGGTGCCATCCCTGCGGCGATGCTCCTTGCGCGTGCGAACGACGACTGCCTTCACGACCGTTCCCTTCTTCACCTGACTGTCAGGAGCGGCTTCCTTAACCGAGGCGGTGACGACATCCCCCAATCCAGCCACGAGCCCCGTATCTCCACCGAGCGGAAGGATGGCCGTCAATTGCCGCGCGCCGGAATTATCGGCGACGGTCAGCCATGTGCGCATCTGAACCATGCTAGTGCTCCCTCATTTCCGCGAACATCACGCCACGCGCGTGGAGCGAGCGACGATTTCCGCAAGCCGCCAGCGCTTGAGCCGCGACAGCGGCCGGCTGGCGACAATGCGAACTGTATCGCCGGGGCGCGCTTCGTTCTGCTCATCATGGGCGTAGTATTTCTTGCTGTGGCGAATCACCCGCAGATATTTGCGGTGCTGCGTTGTGCGCGTGACTTTCACCACGATTGTCTTGTGCATTTTCGAGCTCGTGACAATGCCGACGAGCTGCTGACGCGCGCCGCGGTCGCTTGAAGACTCCGCCGCGCCTGTTGCCGCTTCACTGGCCATCTGTGATCCTCATTATTCTTTCGAGTCCTTTGCTTCTTTCGATTCTTTGGCGCCGTGTTTCTTCGCAACGCGCTTATCGGAAGCCGCCTTCTTCGCCTTCTGCGCTTGCGCTTCCGCTGCTTTCGGAGCCGCCGCATGAATGCCCAGTTCGTGCTGACGAACCAGCGTCTTGATACGCGCCAAATCGCGGCGCGCCTCGCGAAGCTTCTTGACGCTTTCCGACTGTCCCGTGGTCAACTGAAAACGCAGTCGGAAAATCTGCTCACCCAGCTCATGCGCCTGAATTTCGAGCTCGTTGACGTTCATTGGCCGGAAGTCCTCCATGCGGCTCGCCATCAGAGTTCCTCCGCCCGGCTGATGAACTTCGTCCGTATCGGCAGCTTGTGCGCCGCCAATTCCATGGCTTCCTTGGCCGAGGCCAGATCGACGCCCGACATCTCAAACATCACGCGGCCCGGCTTGACGACAGCCACCCAATGTTCGGGCGGCCCTTTGCCCTTGCCCATGCGCGTTTCGGCCGGCTTCTTCGTGAACGGCTTATCCGGGAAAATACGAATCCACAATTTTCCGCCGCGCTTGATGAAACGCGTGATCGCCACGCGAGAAGCCTCAATCTGCCGGTCGGTGATCCACGCGGGCTCGAGTGCCTTCAGCCCGTATTCTCCGAAAGCCAGCGAGCCGCCGCGCCACGCTTTTCCCGTGCGCCGGCCGCGCTGCTGCTTGCGGTACTTCACTTTTTTCGGCATCAACATAATTGCGTGTCCTTACTCCTTCAGAAACAGTTCCTAGTCGACCGTTGACAGTTAAAGTAAAGCAAAACAACGCAGCAAACCGAATCTACGCGTTGGCTGCTTGCGCGGCGCGCTCTTCGGCACGCTTGCGCTCCGGAGCGTTTTCGCCCTGGTAGACCCAGCACTTCACGCCAATCACCCCGTATGTTGTGCGCGCTTCGGCAAAGCCAAAATCAATATCCGCGCGCAACGTTTGCAGCGGCAAGCGGCCCTGCAAATACCATTCCTTGCGGGCAATTTCCGCGCCGTTCAGACGGCCGCCCACGCGCACCTTGATGCCCTTGCAACCGAAGCGCAGCGCCGAGTCGACTGCCTTGCGCATGGCGCGGCGGAAAGCCACACGCTTCTCAAGCTGCAGCGCAATCGATTCGGCGACCAGCTGCGCGTCGAGCTCCGGACGATGCACTTCCTGAATATCAATATGAACTTCGCGCTTGGTGCGCTTCTGCACTTCCGCCTTGAGCTTGTCGATTTCCGCACCCTTGCGGCCAATAATGATGCCGGGACGCGCCGTATAAATCCGAACTACCAACTTGTTGGCCGCCCGCTCGATGTCGATCGAGCTCACACCCGCCGATTTCAGCCTCTCTTTCAGTTCCTTGCGCAGTTGGACATCCTCGTGGAGCAGGTCGGCGTAATCTTTCTTGGCGAACCATCGCGACTTCCACGATTTGTTGTAGCCCAGCCGAAAACCGTACGGATGCGTCTTCTGACCCAATCGATCCTCCTGCTTCTAAAGCTTACTTCTTCTTGCGTTTCTGCGCTTTCTTGGCCTGCTTGGCGCGATCCTCAAGGGTTTTGCGCGCCTTGCGCACTGCGCCCTTGATGCCCTTCGACGCCACGCGATCGGCCTCGGCGGCCTTGGCGCGATCTTCCGCGGCGCGCGCGTGCTCGGCCACCTCGACGACAATATGGCTGGTGCGTTTTTGGTAGCGAAACGCGCGACCCATCGGGGCCGTGCGCAAACGTTTCCAGCGCGGGCCTTCGTTGACGAAACAGCGCGTGACCCAGAGCATATCCACGTCGAGCGATTCGCCGGATTCATCCGCCTTGTGTTCGGCGTTGGCGATGGCGCTGCGCAGCACTTTGCCGATTTCGCGCGCGATACGCTTCTTCGTGAATTGCAAAATCTGCAGCGCTTCGGCGGCGCGATGCCCGCGAATCAAATCGATCACCAACCGCGCCTTCTGCGGCGAAACGCGAATGAAACGCGCGTTGGCCAAGCCATCAATCGAGCTGTGCGTAAGTGTCTCAGGCGCCATGCAAGTTTCCTTTTCCTATCCTTTCGGCGCTGCTGGAGGAGCGCCTCCGCCTGCCGGGGCGCCACCGGCCGGAGCGGCTGCGCCCGGAGCGCCGCCTGCCGCAGCCGCCGCCCTTTCGAGCGCCGCTTTCACCGCATGGCCTTTGAACGTGCGTGTGGGCGCGAATTCGCCCAGCTTGTGCCCTACCATTTGCTCGGTGACGTACACGGGAATGAACTTCCGCCCGTTGTGCACCGCGATCGTGTGGCCGATCATGTCCGGCAAAATGGTGGAACGCCGCGACCACGTCTTGATCACTTTCTTTTCGTTCCGCGCGTTCATCCCTTCGATCTTGACGTGAAGCGGCTCATCGATGAACGGGCCCTTTTTAAGCGAGCGTGGCATTTGTCCTCTTGTCCTCTGCTGTTCTCGTACTATTCTCCGACGCGGCGCAGCTTCACCCATTGCGCGCGGCGCATTCTGCGAAAACCGCGAACCGGCCCCGGTACGCGATGCGATACCGGGCAGAACGGGCACACGAAACGTGTTCCTTGCGCGTTGGGCGTCTTCTCAACAATCACCGCCCAGCTGGGCTTGCAAATCCGGTACAACACCTGCGGCTGCGGAATCACGACCTTGAGTTTCCGCACCGGCTTCGTTGCGGCGCGGACCCGCTTGGAAGCGCGCGCGGCACGCCGGGAGGTCCTGCGAGTTGTTCGTGTAGCGCTCATTGTTCTGCTCTCGATCACCCGCCGCGCCGGGATCATTTATTCTGTTCTCCGTTTAATTCTGCTGCTCACTGCAAACAAAATCGGTATGGCTTCCGCCGCTGGACAATCAGCCGGTCGGAAGGCTTACGTTTGCGCGTCTTCGCACCCAAAGTCGGAAAGCCCCACGGCGTTT
>JBAUEX010000044.1:0-21370 GCA_049678845.1 Candidatus Acidiferrales bacterium | reverse complement strand
GCCCTTTACGGAGAATATGACGCAGCGAGCAGCATCGGATTTTACACGCGACGACGAATCTGGATCTTCAACGGGCGCTACAACGGCCTGGAGTTCGGCTCGTATTATCCGGACGCGCCGCATATTTTTCTGGACGATCACACGTTCTGGCCGTTGTGGAATGGCAAGGAGCGTGTGTTCCTGGTGATTCCACCGGAAGAAACGCAGCAGGCGCTCGTTCGCATGCCTCCGAAGACGACGTTTTTGCTGGCGCAGATCGGTGGCAAAGCCGTTTACGTGAATCATCGCATCACGCCAAACGAACTAAGCCTGGCGGATTTAAAAAAGTACGCAGAACATACGCCGGATATCTTACCGAATGTCGCGCTATCGGGTGCCCTGCCTGTTCACGTTTCGCGAAAGAGCGACTGATTCGGGGGGTTCGCGCTTCGGCGCGGGCATGTGTGTGGCATGATGTGGTGAAGGAGAATTCATTTGCGCGCGGTCATAACCGGCGGAGCGGGATTTCTGGGATCGCATCTGTGCGACAAATTCATCGAGCGCGGATGGGAAGTGGTATGCCTGGACAATTTGAGCACGGGCGCGGAAGCGAATATCCAGCATTTGACGGCGAATCCGCGGTTTCGATTTGTGCGACACGATGTGACGCGCTATATCGACGTGCCCGGGTCAGTGGACGCGGTGATGCACTTTGCGTCGCCGGCCAGTCCCGACGATTACCTGCGGCTGCCGATTCAAACCTTGAAAGTTGGTTCGCTGGGAACACACAACGCGCTCGGACTGGCACTGGCAAAAAAGTCGAGATTCCTTTTGGCGTCGACGTCGGAATGCTACGGCGATCCGGATGTGAGCCCGCAACCGGAGACCTACTGGGGACACGTGAATCCCATCGGGCCGCGCGGCGTTTATGATGAGGCGAAGCGCTTCGCTGAAGCGATGACGATGGCGTACCACCGCGCGCATGGAGTGGACACGCGCATCGTGCGAATTTTCAATACCTACGGGCCGCGCATGAGACTGAACGACGGGCGAGCACTGCCGAATTTTCTCTATCAGGCACTTTCCGGACAGGCGATCACGGTCTATGGCGACGGACATCAGACGCGCAGTTTTTGTTACGTGTCGGATTTGATTGCGGGAATTTTGGCGCTCTTTGATTCAGCGGAACATTTGCCAACGAACATAGGAAATCCGCACGAAATTACGATTCTGGAATTTGCGGAACGCATTCGCGCAGTGACCGGCAACAAGGCCGAGTTGGTCTTCAAGCCGTTGCCGCAGGACGATCCGAAGAGACGTTGCCCTGACATCGGCAAGGCGCGAACGCTTTTGCATTGGGAACCGAAGGTGAGCCTCGAAGAAGGACTGAAGCTCACCCTGGAATATTTTCAGAAGAAAGTTGCCGAAGAGCGCGCCGGATCAGGCTAGAGCGGGGCTGGGGACGGAGAGGTCCGGCCTGCCGACGGAGTGATATTCAAAGCCGAGCGATTTCATTTCCTGGGCGGAAAGCAAATTGCGACCGTCCAGCACCAGGGGCCTCGCCATGCTCTTGTGGATGCGCTTCCAATCGAGCTTGCGGAACTCTTCCCATTCCGTAACGATCAGCAATGCATCCGCGCCGCCGGCCGCTTCGTATGCGTCGGATGTGCAAGCGAGATCCGGGAACGGTTCGCCGATTTTTTCCATTGCTTGCGGATCGTAGGCCTTCAGCCGCACGCCTTCTGTTTGCAACTTCCTTATCAATTCGATCGATGGGGCAAAGCGGATATCGTCGGTGTTGGCTTTGAATGCCAGACCGAGAATGCCGATCTGTTTCCCCTTGAGCACCCATAGGGAATGGCGGAGTTTTTCGATGAAGCCCGCGATTCGCTGGTGGTTGATGCGCTCGGCCTCGCGGAGCATGGCAAAGTCTATGCCGTTGCGTTCGGCCAGGCGCACAAATGCCTGAACGTCCTTGGGCAGGCAGAAGCCGCCAAACCCGAGGCCGGGACGAAGAAAGTTGGGCCCGATTCGCGGATCCAGGCCGACGCCGTGCATGACCTCTTCGATATTCGCGCCCAGTTTCTCCGCCAGATCGGAAACCATATTGGCGTAGGAAATCTTCAGCGCAAGGAAAGAATTCGAAGCGTGCTTAATCAGCTCGGCGCTATTGATTGTGGTGACCACCCAGGCCGGAGGCTTCATCGGCGGGCACGCGCCGTCGTGTACCGGGCACTTGAACTTTTGTTCGAGCACGGGGCGATAAATTTCGCGAAGCTGCTTTTCGGCGACTTCGTCGTCGACGCCAATGACGATGCGGTCGGGATGAAGAAAATCTCCGACGGCTGTGCCTTCACGCAAAAATTCCGGGTTGGAAGCGACGCGGAAACGTACTCCGCCGCCGCGCCCGTAAATCCCGAGGACGCGCTTCAATTGCTGGCCGGTCTGCGCGGGGACGGTGCTCTTCTCGACGACGAGCTTGTCGGATTTGGCCTCGACGGCAATCATTTGCGCGACGTGATCGATGGCGCTCAGATCCGCGTCGCCAGTCGGTAGCGGCGGGGTTCCCACGCAGATGAAGATGGCGTCGCCTTCGGCGGCAGCGCGCGGGTCAGCGGAAAACGACAGGCGGCCTTCTTTGCGGTTCCTTTCCACCACGGCGTCGAGGCCGGGCTCGAAGATCGGCAATTTGCCGGCTTCGAGCGTGTCGATTTTCGACTTGTCGTTATCAGTGCAAAGAACGTGGTGACCGAGTTCTGCCAGGCAGGCGCCGGTGACCAGGCCGACGTAGCCAGCGCCAATGACGGATATTCGCACGGACTTCTCCCTGTGTGAGTCTTTATGAAATGGTACATGAGCCTTTCATTTGTGCCCAAGCATTTTCGTATACCCAGCCAGCCGCGCCAATACTGGATTTGCCGTATGCAGCGGTTTGCACTCCGAAGGCCGCCAGAACGATCAGGATTTCGTGAGAAGGAAACTGCCAATGACGAGCGCGTCTGTGCCAGAGCAGAAATAACTGCGCACGGCGTGGCGCGGAGAGAGCACGAGCGGCTCTCCGAATAGGTTGAAGGAGGTGTTGAGCAAGACGGGCGCAGGGGCCTGCAAACCAAAACCCTTCAGCAAACTCCAGTAGGGCCGATTGGTTTCGCGCGCGACGACGTGGAGACGCACCAGATCGCCGGGCAGCGTGTGCAGGGAAAGCAGTTCGCGGTATTCGGGGCGGAGACGACCCATCGTCGCCATGAAATGCGCCGGTGGGGTAAAGTCGAAATATCTGGCGGCGTCTTGTTCGGGGACCGAGAGCGCGAATGGACGGAAAGGCTCGCGGTGCTTCAGGTAGTCGTTGAGATTTTCCTTGACGTAGGGCGTCCAGGGCGATGCCAGGATGCTGCGATTGCCCAGCGCGCGCGGCCCGAATTCGGCTGCGCCCTGAAACCAGCCGACAATTTTCCCGGAAAGAAGCAGTTTCACTGTTTCGTCGATCTTCCGGGCATCCGAGTCCAGCCAGCGATAGACCGCCTTGCAATTGTCGAGCACTTTCTTGATGTCTTCATTTGAATAGCTTGGACCAAGATAGAGATGGGAGAGAGGGCCGGTTCTCGCGTGCTTCGTCTTTTGCGCGCGGGCGAGCGATGCGGCGCCGAGGGCTGTTCCTTCATTTCCCGCGGCGGGTTGCACGAAGATATTGTCAAAGCCGGATTTCTGCTCGAGAGCAGAAACGAGAAGAGGATTCAGAAAAAGGCCACCCGCCAAACAAAGATGCTGGATGCCGTGACGTGTCCGAAGAGACTCCGCTAAGCCCGTGACGACGATTTCGCAGGCGCGTTCGAGGCTTGCTGCCAATGCCGCGCGCTTGGCTTCGCCGATCTCGGCATTGGGCTCGGACGATATGCCAACTTTATCGTAGAACTTTTTCGAGAATGCCAAGCGACCGGAAAATCCCCTGGTGAACAAGCTCGAATCCACTTTGAGGAACCCGCCCGATTTGCGGCGGAACATCTCAAGAAATATGTCGAGGAAATCGGGCTCTGCGGTCAGACTGAGCCACTGCGTTTTGTGCTCATGCTCGTGGGGGCGATAGCCGATCAACTCGGTGACTTGCGAATAGACCCACGCGAGGGAATGGGGGAAGGGGATGGTCCGTTCGACGCGGATTTGTTCACCTTCACCGATGGCGAGCATGGCGGAGCGGCCATCTCCGTGCTCGTCACAACTGAGAATCAAGGCGCGGTCGAAGGGCGAGGCGTAAAACGCGCTGGCCGCGTGGCAAAGATGATGATCGAAATCGAGGACAGCAACGCGGGCCTCTCCGGAAAGCAAACGGAGGATTCGCTCGTTGTTCAGGTCACGGGCAAGTTCGCCGAGTGTTTTGCTCTCATAGTAGGCGCTGGAGATCGGAGCAACGGGCAGAAAGCGTGCATGAAAGGCGGAGCCGCGCGCCCAGGAATGCCAAGGCTTGCTGGCGACAGCGATGGCGTCGAGGTCACGCCAACTGATCCCCGCGCGCTCCAAGCAAAAGCGAATTGCCGCGCGAGGAATGCCCGATGCGATACGTAGGCGCTCGAGTTTCGATTCTTCGATGGCCGATGAGAAACCGCGGTCGCCAAGTAGAGCGGCAGCCGTGTCGTGCTCCAGCGCGGATAATCCGAGGAAGTACATTCACAGCACAGCGACGCTATGGATTGTTGGCGCGCTCAAACGAGCGGCCATGGGTCAGAATGCCGCGGAGTCCCATCAAAATCAGTCGAGGCTGGCTGACACAAACGCGCCAGAGAACTTTTAGGGCTTCGTCGCGGGAATACCGGCTGAGGGAGCGCTTGGCGGGCGCGTTGAGCGAATCGACCAGGCGGCTGTAATCATCCTGCGTGAAGCGGTGCATCGCGCGGCGAATCAAAAGGTGCATATCGAGTTCGCGCCGCAGTTCGCGCAGCTCGCGGCTCGCGCCGTCGCCTAGAATTGCTTCGGCGACTCCGGCCGCTCCGCGCAAGCCGGTGACAATGCCTCCCACGGTGCTTACTTTGACCTGATCGGCAGCGTCACCAACGAGAAATACTTCCGCGCCAGCGAGTTTCTTGCGCACAGGAATCCAGCGCCTATACACCGGGATGCGGGCGCCCTGAAAGGCGAGTGGCTCGAGATGGCGCTTCACGAGAAATGCTTCGAGGTGCTTCCGCGCCTCCGAACCTGCTTCGCCGATCAAGCCGAGCGCGCCACGTTCGGCCGATTCAGGTATCAGCCAGTAAAAATACGGAGTGTCGGCAGGAACGAACCAGACACGGACGGTGTCGGGAGACATGTCTTTGGGAAGCGGCACAATGGCCTGAACGAGCGGGACTGTTTTAGATTTAGGCCATCCAGCCGCATGGGCGACGCGACTGGAGGCTCCGTCTCCGGCCACCACGGTTTGCGCGGAAAAATGCTCGGTGCTTTTTTCCGCGGCGTGCTCCAACTCCAGGGTGATCTTGCCGTTCCCTGCATGGAGGCTGCGAAAATTTCTGCCCAGGGCCATTTGCGCTCCCGCCTCCTGGGCGTGTTTGGCGAGGGAATGAATGAGCGAGGCGCGCTCAATGATCAGATCCGGCTGATCCAGGGTGATGGTGGCGGCGCGCCCGTCGGTGAAGAGCTCGAATTTGCGAATTTCGTTGACGATGCTCGGTGAACCAACTTCACCCAAAATATCATTCATGCGCCGCGTGACAATCAGAGTGCGAGCGGCGGGATCGATGCTGGGAGATTGTTCGAATACACGGACGGGCACGCTCGCGCGGGCGAGTAAGTACGCTGTAAAAAGACCGGCCGCAGATCCCCCGACTACGGCGACGGGATCGCTCGATGTCTTAGGGACGGGGCGACTGTTCGACGGCTGATCAAGCGGTGACAAGGGCATCCTCTTCGACTGGAGTCTGTTGTGTCGCACGTTGCTGCACCATCGCAGGGGAGGCAAGTGAGTATAGCGTATCTGCCTGCTGGCGCAAGATAGCACTGCATGGGCTAGTCGGAACCGGTGGGATGCAGCTCAAGGACTTTCGGCTGGCGCTCGTAGGGAGAACGCTCGAGAAACACGATGGCAGCGGCACCTGAGAGAAGCAGCACGCCGCAGAGAGCATAGACTTCCGCCGGAGGCAAGTACGTCACCAGAAGGGCAAGCACGCCGAACAGACAGCCCAAACCGTACAGGAAGAGAACGGCGCCTCGTTGGCCAAAGCCCAGATTCGAGAGGCGATGGGCGGTGTGGTCCTTGCCCGGGGAGGTGAACGGCAACAGACCGCGACGGAAACGGGAGATGGTAATCAGCGTGGTGTCAAAAATCGGTACGCCAAGGATCAAAACGGGAACAAGCCAGTTTGCGAGAACATGTCCATGGAGAGGCCGCAGTTTCAAACCCAGGGCCGCCATTAAGAATCCAAGAAACATGGCCCCGCCATCCCCCATGAAAATCTTCGCGGGAGAAAAATTCCACCGCAAGAAACCCAAGGCCGCGCCGAGAGTTGCAGCCGCAAGCGTACAGACGAGGATTTGTCCGTTAAGCAGCGCGGCAACGGTGAAAAAAGCCGCCGCCACGGCCGCGATGCCGGCACAAAGACCATCCATATGATCAAGAATGCTGAACGCCGCGGTGATGCCGACGACCCAGAAAAGTGTGAGTACGATATCGAGGATGGTGCCGAACTTTCCCGGCAGAACATCGGCGAAAACCTGGGCGTGAATTCCAGACGCTAGGAGAACGCACGCGGCCAAAGGCATGCTGACGAATAGCTTGACTTGGTGATGAAGCATGCCGATGTCGTCCAGTATTCCGCTGACGGCGAGGAGTGTGGCGCCAGCGAGAATCGCGAGAATCTCCGCACGCGTGTTGTTATGCATTGTGACGACGACAGCGAGGACAAAACCGGCGTAAATGGCGGCCCCGCCGAGGAGCGGCATGGGCTTCACGTGCACCTTGCGCGGGTTGGGCTTATCTACCATTCCGACATGCAAAGCGAAGCGGCGCACGGGCACCGTCAAACTGAGTGAGGCGAGGAGGGCGACAACGAAAGCAATCCAAATGGTCGACACGAGCAAAACTCCGATAGCTAGCGAGCTGTGAGCATCTTCTCGAGGCGTTCTTTGACCTGTTCTGGTTTTCTGTCGGCAAAATACCAATCCATGGTGCGGCGCAACCCATCGCGGAATTTCACTTTCGGCTCAAAGCCAAGGAGTTGCTTGGCGAGAGAGTTATCCGCAACGCGGTTGGCCGGACCAGTGGGCATATTGCGGAGAAATTTGAAGTCGGCCTTTTTGCCGGCGTATTCGAGGGCCAGCTGAGCCGCGTCGATGACCCGGACGCGCTCCATGGTGCCCAGATTCACGGCCGTGCCGTCGTTTATTTTTTCCGCGGCAAGAATCGTGCCGTCGACGATATCGTCGACATAGGTCCAGTTACGGATCTGCTGGCCGTCGCCCCAAATCTCGAACGGATTTTGCCCCACGAATGCGCGGCCAATCATCGCGATCACGGCGTGATTTTCGACGCCCCGCGGACCATAGACAGTGAAATAACGGCACGATACGGCGCCGAGTTTATATTCGCGGTGATAGGCCTGGAGCGTCATTTCAGCCATCAATTTCGCCCAGCCGTACATATTATCGGCGTCGTGCGGTGCCTTGACGTCGGCTTCCTTAAGGTAGATTTCCTTGGTGGTGTCGGTCTGCATGTAATTCGGGTAGACGCATCCGGAAGAGGCATAACAGACCTTTTCGACACCGGCCTTCACTGCCTCCCAGAACACAAGTCCGTCGAGGAAGAGATTGGAAGCAGGGCCCGCCTGGTGCAAATCAACGTAGCCGCGTCCACCATGGTCGGCCGCGAGATGAAATACGACCTGGATGTCTTTCATGGCGCTGCGGGTTACGCCGGGTTCGCGCAAATCCGCTTCCAGGAAGCTGACTCTTCCGGCTTTGACATGATTCTGGATGTTTTCGAGTCTGCCGCTCGATAGATCGTCGACGACGCGAACCTGGGCGCCGCGCTCGAGCAACTGATCCACAAGGTTGGAGCCGATGAAAGAGGCGCCTCCGGTGACAAGCACCTTCTTATTTTTCCACATGAGGATGGCTCCCGCATTCAGGGGCGTGAATGCCTTCGATAAGTGCGACGAATTTTTGTAACTCTTTTACTCTAGCATAGTTTTCCGCTGCCATATGGGCGCGTTCGCCCATCGCAGCCAGGCGGGCCGGATCGCTTTTGAGGATGCCGATCGCGTCAGCGACCTCCGCTGGTTTGTCGGGGTCGGCCACCAGCCCGCAGCCTGTCGCGCGCACAATCCGTGCAACATCAGTATCTTCCGGAGCAACGGCGAGGATTGGACGGCCTGCCGCGAGAATCGAATAGAGCTTACTGGGAACGACGACGCCGCCAAGCCCCCGCCGTATCGTGATGATGTGCACATCTCCGGCGGCCATGACGCAGGGAATCTCCTCGGGCGGCCGAAACGGCAAGAAACGTACCGTTGCGGAGCCGCGGCTCGATTCTTCGAGACGCGCGCGGCTGGCTCCATCGCCCACGAAAATCATGCGCGTGCCATTCACGGGAAGCAGCTTGGAGGCTTCGAGCAGGGTATCCCATGCGCCGTAAAATCCGAGGTTGCCCGCGTGAAGCACCACAAAATCGGCGGCGCCACGGATCTCGCCGATTGCGGGATGGTCGAGGGGCGCAGGAACCGCGGGAAGCAAAGTGCCGTCGCGAACGACGACCACACGCGCGGGATCCACGCCCTTTGCCAGGATGCGGTCGCGCATGTCGTCGCCCAAAACGATGACTCGCGCGGCTTGGCGCAAAGCAGCGCGGTGGAGGCGTTCCCAAAGGGCAACCCAACTTCGCGGACGGACAATGTCGCCGCCCAAAGCCATATCCGGGTAAAGATCGCGGATGTTATAGACAAAAGGAAGGCCCTTCATTCGAGCGATCATCGCGCCGACGATTCCGTTAAAGGGCGGGTCGGTCATGGCAAGAACGAGGTCGGCCTTGATACGCATGGCGCGAGGAATAGCCAGTGCGGCGTAGGAAAGATAGTTGGCTACGCGGCGGCGCATTTGATGACGAGGATAGGTCGAGGAGCCAACGCGCTCGACGGTGAGATTGCCCGCGACGCGGCGGCGAAGGAAGGAGAAAGGATAGCGCTCATCCGGATCGTAGGACGGGCGCCCAGCCAGAACGGTAACTTGGTGGCGCTGGGACAAGGCATCGGCGACCACTGCGGCGATTTTAGCCGTCGCGGATGTATCCGGAGGAAAATATTCGTTGAGCAATAAAATGTTCACAGCAGTTCCGCGTTACCGTTTAGGTGCACTGAGGTCACGTTATGAATCGGTGTGTTCACGACTTCGTATCCAAAATAGCGGCAGAAGATTCTTCGCGCGTGATCTCCTGCGATTTCTTCTCCAGCAGAAAATTCCCCAAGACCAAAACGTCCATTTTGGTGCGATCGAAACAGGCCAAGGCTTCTTCAGGCCGGCAGACGATCGGCTCGTTGTCGTTAAACGACGTGTTCAGCAAAACAGGAACGCCGGTGAAGTCACCAAACGCGCGGATCAGCCGCCAATAGAGCGGATGAGTTTCGCGGCTGACGGTCTGCAGGCGCGCGGTGCCATCGACATGCGTTGGCGCAGGAATTACGGCGCGCTTCGATGGGCGCACGGGATACGCGAAGGTCATGAACGGCGACGGATGGGAGCGTTCGAAATATTCTCCCGTGGCTTCCTCGAGAATCGAAGGCGCAAAGGGCCGGAAGGTTTCGCGATGCTTGATGCGACGGTTGAGTATCTCCTTCATTTGAGCGCGGCGGGGATCGGCGAGGATGCTGCGGTTCCCCAAAGCACGCGGACCCCACTCCGCGCGTCCCTGGTACCAGCCGACAATTTTTCCCTGGGCGATGTGTTTGGCCGTTGCGTGCACGAGGGCGTCTTCCTGGAGTTCTGCGACGTGAACATCTTCGGAACCTGGGTCGCGGCTTGATACGGCTTTGCGAATCTCCTCAGGCGAAAACCCGGGACCCCAAAAGGCATGATTCATCTCAAAGCTGCGCGGTTGCCCGAGAATTTGATGGCACACGGCAAACGCCGCGCCAAGAGAGAGGCCGCCATCGCCAGCCGCAGGCTGAACATAGACGCGCTCGAAAGGCGTGCGTTCGAGAATCTTCCCATTCGCCACGCAGTTGAAAGCGACGCCACCGGCCAAGCACAGCGTTTTCGCCTTGGTTCGCGCATGGAGGGCATTCACGTTGGCCAATAAGATCTCTTCGAGATGCGCCTGCATGGACGCGGCCAAATCCTTGTGGCGCTGCTCGAGGGGCTGCTCCGGCGCGCGAGTATGGCCAAGGCGTTCCTCGAGAAGCGGCGAAAACAGGCGGCCGAGCACCGGCGTTTCATTCGCCTTCTTCCAAGTCATTTCCGGGCCGCTCTTATGATGCGTGAAATAACGAAGGTTGAGGCGGAAACCGATGGGAGCTTCGGCGCGAACGACGTCGCGGAGCTGCTCAAGATACGCGGGCGAGCCATACGCGGCGAGGCCCATTACCTTGTATTCATCCCCGAACTTCCGGAAGCCCAAATATTGCGTCATCGCGGTGTAGAACATTCCGAGCGAATGAGGAAATGCGATGGAGCCATCAACGCGAATTGCCGAGCCTTCACCGACTCCCCACATGGTGCTGGCGAAATCGCCCAAACCGTCGGCAGAGAGCACGGCGGCGCGATCGAAAGGGGAGACAAAAAATGTGCTGGCCAGATGCGCCTGGTGGTGTTCAATGCGATGAAATTGCGCACGAATGCTTTGCGGGTCCAGTTCGAATGCCGAGGCTAGCTCTTCCTTCATTCCGGCGAAGCGCGATAGAACTTTCACGCGTTCGAGGGCGAAGCGGGGCATACGCAAGGCGAAACGCAACTTTGTGCCGAGGCGCGCCCACGGATTGCGTGGAATTGCGATGTGATCGACCTGAGAAAGCTTTACTCCGGCGGCCTCCAGGCAGTATTGGACGGCCTGAACCGGCAATCCTGCGGCATACTTCACGCGATTCAGGCGCTCTTCTTCGACGGCCGCAACAAGACGGCCATCGGCGACAATGGCCGCCGACGCATTCGCGTGGTAGGCGTTAATTCCCAAGATAATCATGCGCCCATTAGTTCCCTCTTGCTCGAGTGCGGAATGCCTGTTGGTTGCCCAGATTAGGATAGCGCGGAAGCGGCCTTCTTGTCCTTATCGATCGGGCATTCGGCGACGCCGGACAAAGTTCGGCGGACCCATTGATTGAGCACGAACAAACTCCAAGGCCGTGACCAGCGGGTGCGCCCGGCCAGGAAGTTCTGCCAGACACTCCTAACTTCCTTCTGGTCGATGATATCGCAGAGGGTTTGGTCACAATTTGTGAGGCCAGACTCGACGCGGTCTCGCAGCGGGCCGCGCAACCAGTGTTCCCAAGGCAAAGTGAATGTGCGCTTGGTCTGAGACGCAATCTCCTTCGGCAAGAGGTCTCCAAGTGCCTCAATGAGCAGAGCTTTGCGCACGCCATTCTTATTTTTCACCGTTGCCGGAAGGCCCAGCGTCAATTCGATGAGCGGATGATCCAGGAATGGAACGCGAACCTCGAGCGAATGGCGCATGCTCATGGTATCGGTGTCTCGAAGGAGCATGTTGACCAGATACGAGCGAATTTCCAGCCAGGAAACTGCAGTGAACGGGTCAAGTGGCGCGGCTTCGGCGGCCGCGGCGGTCATCCAGGCGGACCACAATGAAGCTTCCCAGCCCGTGCGATTGGCGCGAAGAAGCTGCGACACGGTTTGTGGCGGGAAGAGCGTTCGCGTGAAGAAATATGGGTGCGGGAAATCGGCCGGACCCGAAAACGCACCGGCGAGTTTGAGAATGGAATCGGGATGCGACGTGCATGCGGCCCACGCACGAAAAGGGGCGTTTCCGGCCGTGCGCAACGGGGATGGGAGCAATCGCGAGAACGCCATCATACGCGCCACCCGTGGAGTGGAGCTGAACGTGGAGTAGCCGCCGAAGATTTCGTCGCTGCCCAGGCCGGAGAGCGCGACTTTGAGTCCGGCTTGGCGCGCCGCCCAGGATACGAAATAAGTATTTATGCCGTCGACGCTCGGTTGATCGAAAGCGGCAACGGCATCGTCGAGACGCAACTGCATTTCATCGCCGCTCAGAAGCAACTCGGAATGGTCGGTTCCGAGAAGATCGGCGGTACGGCGCGCGAGCGCGGCTTCGCTGAACTCTTGCTCAGGAAAGACTACGGTGAATGTTTTTATGCCGGAACGCTGGCGACTGGCCAGGACGGCGAGCGCCGTCGAGTCAATACCGCTACTCAAGAAAATTCCCAAAGGCACATCCGCAAGCAAATGGCACCGGACGGAATCTTCGAGCGCCGCTCGCACCCGCGCGATTGGGGAAGTTCCCCTTGGCCCGGGATCGTCCGATTTGGCGGCATCGGCGGCGCCCCAATACGCGTTGGGCCGAAATGATGCGGACGGCTGATCGCACGAAACGTAGCCGCAGTGGGCAGGCGGGAGGGAATAAATTCCATCGACGAGCGTCATGGGTTCGCCGACCGAACCGAAAAGCAGGTAGCTCGACAGCGCCTCGGTGGAGAGACGGCGCGGGATGCAATTGCTGGCCAGAAGCGCACGCACTTCGGAGGCGAAAAAGAATTTGTTCTCTGCCGTGGCGTAATAGAGGGGTTTGATTCCCAGGCGGTCGCGCGCGAGGAAAATGCGCCGAGGGCGTCCGGCTCTGCCTTCGGGCATTTCAAGAATCGCAAACGCAAACATGCCGCGCAAATGCCGCGGGCAATTCTCACCCCAGGTTTCGTAGGCGTGAACAATGACTTCCGTGTCGGATTGCGTGCGGAAAACGTGACCGGCGGCCTGGAGCGAGTGTCGCAGTTCGTGAAAGTTATAAATCTCGCCATTGAAGACGACCGCGAGTGTGGAGTTTTCGTTCCAGATTGGCTGATCGCCACCGGGAAGGTCGATGATGCTGAGGCGCCGCATACCGATGGCGGCGCCAGGAGCGATGAACGCGCCGTTGCCATCAGGGCCGCGATGCTCCATGGCACCCATCATGCGCTCGAGGGGTGAGGCGGCCTGATCCTGGTCTTCCCAGCCGATGACGCCACAGATTCCACACATAAGGTTTGCCGGTTTCTACTTTAAGACTTCATCCTCTGCTACTGTACGACCAAACAGGCCATATCTGGAAGATTCAACACCGGACATGTTTTCCTGTTGCGCGAGGCGAATTCGGCTGCTTCAGAAACGCGAGGCTTCCCGTTCGAAGCCGATCCCGGAGCCGGACCCGCCTACGCTTTTCTAATGAAGGAGGCTCTGCGTCAGCTTTACGGCGCAATAGAGGCTGGCTCCGCAGGTGGCGGCAGAGGTGCTCTCCGCAAGGGTATAGAAGTAAACGCTCTCCGCTTGAGGGTAGGTGGTGGGACTGGCATTGTTGTCAACGGTGAAGCCAGATGTGCCGCCTTGGTAGCCCGCAGCTTCGGCCGTGTACGTTTCGGCGGTGCTGGTGAGTCGGCTGGTGACGTTCCACATCTGGACGACGTTGGCTCCGTCGGCGAAGAAGTCGCCCATGCCGACGAAGATTCGGTCGGTGGTCCCATCAAAGAACTCGGTAATCGGCGAGCAGATTCCGGCGTTCCCGCCGGGGTTTACGTGTCTGTTAGCGGCCATAGCGGGTGTGGGGTTTATTACGCCGGTCACGGAGTTGAATTTAATCGCGAAGAGATCCTGCGCGGAACTCGTCGTCGAGTCAGTACCGCAACTGTAGAGGGTGGATGCAGCGTTGGCCAGCCCAAAATTGTAATAGCTATTATCGAAGGCACCGTGATTCAGCTCCACACTTGGAGTTGTACCCACCGGGCCGAGAGGAACATAGACAACAGAAGCCAGGCTGGTGGGCAACTGCGCCACGGAAGTATGGGCGGTCGCCTCGTTATCGTAAGTGGTGAACATGTAGATAAAACCGTTGAAAGCGTCCAGTACCGGCGCTGATGCGGCGTAGCTTTGCGCGCTGGCGGCGTATTTGCGCGACGCTGCGAGCGTGAAGCTTGTCCCCCCTACGGTATAGGCGTAGACGGTACTGGAATCGGAGACGAAAACCTCGTTGAGCAGAGAATCGTAGACCGCGCCACCCATATGTGAGCCGGCAGAAGCATTTACAGTGATGCAGAACTTGACGGTGGGAGTACCGTGAAAGATGCCTGAGATATCGTAAAGAATTCCGTTGTCGGCGCTCACGAAGGCGGTATCGCTGGAATAGTCAACGTACATGTCGGAATCGCTGTCGGTCTTTAAAGTCCCCGTGCATCCGCTGGTCGCGGTATAGGCGAGGACAATATCGCTGCTGGCACCGTTGACTGCGACGGAGCCGGTTGTGGCGTTGGTGCCTTGTCCAGATCCGGTGGCCCACGTGGTGACGTGGAGAGTGGCGGCATTCGTGCCACCCCCCTGGATCCAGGCGACCTTTGTCCCATCGAGCGAAAGTACGGGCGAAAGGGACGAGCCGTACTTCCCGAAGCCGGTCGTCCCGACGATCGCGTAAGAAAATAGAAACGTGGGACCAGTGCCAGGGCAATATCCGTCGCCGGCGCTGTCCGTGTAAAGATTCGTCAAGCCAACCAGATCGGCCTGCGTGCCCACCTTCACGTTATTCGCGGCCGTCAGGTACACGACAAAGTCGCTGCAACTGGGCGTTCCACTCGTACTAAAGGTGTACTTTGCCGGGCTTTCTGCGACCGCCGTGCCGCTGATTCCACCTCCTCCGCCGAGGGAGACGGCCCAGTCGACTTTGGAGTGCTTGTTTCTTGGGGGCGGTGTGGGGCGGGGTTTGAGCCGCTCCCACAGGGACAGCGGCTGCAAATCTTGCTTGTCAGTGTCGGACCTGTCCTCGCTCAAACCATTCTCCTCCTCCCCAGATTCGTTCCACCCGGCGCTTGCCGGTGGCTGATTCTGGCTGCGGCGCTCCCTCATGTAATGCAGAAGAACATTATTCAGGAAACGTGGATCATCCCGGACCTTCACCATGTCGTCAGCCGAGCCGTTACGCGTGTAGATGACGTGGTGGGTGCTCCAATCCTCCGGGATACCAACAGACGTCGTGGACGGCGCGGGAATTGGGAGCGCATCTTGCGCGTGCAGTATGCCCGTCAGCATCAACAGCGTACCGACGCAGAAAACGCCTGATTGCGTAAAGCGGAAGACACGGCCCATAGGTCGATCCCTCCAAGAATAATGCAGGATTTGCAGCCATGATACGAGTGATCCTTGACCCGAACTCATTTCATACCGAGGCAGTTATCCGGAAACGTCCCTATAAATTGCTTCCATTTGGGCCAGTGGCTGCTCCCACGAAAGATCCCGCACGACGCCCGGACATGCATCGCGGAACCGGCCCGCGAGAGCGTCGTCATTGAGCAACTTCTTCAACGCGGCGGCAATTGCACGAGCATCGTGCGGAACAACCAAGCCAGCTCGTCCATCGACGATAGGCGCAATGCCGCACTGGTCAGTGACGATCACGGGCGTGCCGCAAGCCATGGCTTCGGCGGCGGAATTGCCGAAATTTTCGTTTTGCGAAGGCAAAACGAAGACGTCGGCATCCTGGTATGCGGCCCACTTTGCATCGTCATAGAGCGGTCCCGTAAACAAGACATTGTCGGCAATCCCCGATGCCGCTGCAAGGGATTTCAGACGCGCCACGTATCCCTCGCCGTCCTCGGGACCAGCCAAAACGAGGACCGAGTCGGCGGCGTGCAGAGTGTCACGACGCCACAGGGCAAACGCTTCGAGCAATAAATCGGGACTCTTCTTAGTGACGAGACGCCCAAGAAAAAGAACGATTCGTGCGTGTGGTGAAATCGTCCACTTTTCGCGGAACGTACCAACCGGCGGCAAGGAAACTGGGACGTCGATTCCATTTCGCCGGACCACAACGCGAGAAGAATCGATTCCGCCAGTCACCAGTTCCTGTTTTTCCTGTTCGGACGTGGCAATCACGCGATGCGCGCCGCGCAAAAGGCGATTCCCGAGCAGGACGTGATAAAGCTTCTTCATCCGAAAATTTCGAACAATAGGGCGGAACATGCCCATGGGTTCGACCACGTAGGGAATAGGATGCCTACGGCAGAAAAATGCCACCGCGGGTCCAAACAGATCATACAAGCCATAAATATGCACGACATCGTGCTTGGCGAGTGATGCCGAGCAGTACTTTATGACGTCCGGATTAAACGTCAGCGCTCGATAGCGCCCGCGACTGCGAAGGAAAATCGCTTGGACGCCTTGTTCTTCCGCGCACCATCCCCAACGGCACTTCTCCGCTGTCATAGCGGGCGCTAAAGATGGCTGGAATCCAAAATCGGCGGTGAGAACGGTGACACTATGACCACGATGGGCAAGTCCCAGGGCAATCGCGCGCACTTTAACGACGGGCCCGCCTTTTTCTTGAAACGGATAGTAGGCCTGCACGGTTTTCAAAATGCGCATTGCCGGTTACCCTGGCTGCCCATGCAGTTTTGTGCAACTGGCCGCAGGGAATCCTGTGATATTGCAAGCCGGTGAATTCGATTTTGTTTGGATTGCAGATGCGGGGCCAGAAGGCTTCAAAATCCACAAGCTCTTGAATCTTTGCCGATTCGCCGATTTCGTTTTGCAAACTTCAGCTTGGTGGTGGAACTTGTCGTTCCCTGAATCACGGCGCGCAATTATCCGCATTCACATCGACCCATCGAGCCTTCCCCCGTCGCGCAGATCCGTAAACACCTGGCCGTGCTCCGCATCGGCGACGGGTCTAATGCCGCCTCTGCGCCTCGATCACTGCCGCGAAATCCTGATCACCGTATCCCTGCTTGACTGCATCTTCAAACACTTCGATGGCCGGGACAGCGGTCTTCAGTGTCAGCCCGCGCTGCTTTGCTTCCTCTCGTGAGTACTTCAAGTCCTTGACCATCGACCGCAGAGCGAAGTTCGGCGTGAAATCGCCTTTCGCGGAGCGCGTCCAAATGGTTTTAATGAGAGGACTCCCGGGCGCACCATTCCCTAGAATTTTCGCCGCCTGCTCCGCATCGAGTCCGCTTGCTTCGACAAGTGCCATCGCCTCGGCAAACGATGCCGCTTGCACGCCGCAAAGAAAATTGTTCACGAGCTTCATCGCGGTGCCGCTGCCGGTTGGCCCCAGATGAACAATGTCGCGGCCCAGGGCTGCCAGAACGGGTCTGGCTGCCTCCAATGCCTCCGCCGATCCCCCCACGAGGAACAGGAGTTGGCCCGACGCGGCGTGCGGCTTCGTCCCGGTCACTGGGGCGTCGAGGAATTCGCAGTTCTGCCGCGATGCTGCCGCGGCCAGTTCGCGCACCCAAGCGGATGTAAGCGTGCTCGATTCGATGAGCAGCGTTCCCGACGCCGCACCCGCTAGCGCGCCATTCTCTCCGAGCCAGACTGCGCGCGAAGCGGCATCATCGGCAACCATGCTGATCACGACGCGCACCTTTGCCGCAGCCTCGCGGGGCGAGCCGGCCACTGTCGCGCCGTCCGCCGCCAGCGCTTCGGCCTTTTCACGACCGCGGTTATAGACCACTACCGGAAAGCTCTCCGAGAGCAGGCGCTTGGCCATGCCCGTGCCCATCAGTCCTAATCCCAGAATCGCCACTCTCGGTTTCGACATCGTTTTCTTCATCCTATGGTAACAACGTCTACCGGCTTCGCTACGTCTCGCGTCACGCGCACGGGGTTGCGGAGCGCCCGCCCGAACCGTTCGAATCGCACCTGCATGACGTCGCCGTCGCGAAGCTCGATGCCTTCTCCAAAGCTCAAGCAATCGGCGCCGAGGAAGTGCACGTGCACGTCCCCGGGCCTGCGGTGCGTATCGAACTTGAAGTGGTGGTGCTCGATATTCCGCAGGCTGTGGCACATTTCCGCTTCGCCGGTGCGAATTGGTTTGGACCACAGCACGCTTGTGCCACGCTCGATGGCCACCTCACCCGAGACCGATTGAAAATCGGCGTTGAGTACCAGTTCCGGTCCGATCGCGCAGGTGCGAATCTTCGAACTCGCCAGGTTCAGGTAATTTTTCTTTTCGAACTTGTGATCGGAAAACTCGTTTCCGACAGTCATGCCCACCCGCCGTGGCACGCCACGCGCATCCACAAGATAGATACTGGCGATTTCGGCCTCTTCGCCGCCATCCTCTGCATACGCCGGAGTTTCGAGAGCTTCTCCATGCGCGCGCAGAATTGTGCCCGTTCCTTTGTAAAACCATTCTGGCGCCGCGCCAATCTGCCCCGCCGCCGGACGCCCTCCCTCGATTCCCCAACGAAACATCTTCATGCTGTCGGTCAGGTCCTCGTTTTTCACATGCATGGCCTGCCGCTCGCGCGCGCTGCCGAGATGCGTCAGGCCGGTGCCGGACACAAGGCACCGCGCCGGTTCCCGAGGATGATCCACCGGCACGAGCAATCGCCATTCCGAAGCCCCGCGATAGATCGAATCGTAATCGAGGAACTCCTCTGTGGTCTTTCGTTGCGCGCGCGCGCCGAGTGTCGCGCCTGTGGCAATCGCTTCTTCCACGAGCGCATAAACCGATTCGCAATCATCGAGCAGATGCAACCTCGGCTCCTCAACAATTCCCACGCGCCGGGTATTTCCCTTTCGAATCTGCACGAACCGCATTACGCCCTTCGCCTCACTCGATGACCTCGAAGTTTGCGAGCGCCTTTTCATTCACGCGCAATCCAAGCCCCGGTGTAGTTTCATCGAGGTCCACAAAGCCGTTCTGCGCCTTCGGCTCGCCCTCGAAGATGTACCAGAAAAGTTCGTTGCCCACTTCTACGTCCACAATCGGAAAGTATTCGGCCATCGGCGAGTTCAGGCTTGCCATGACAACATGGTAGTTGTGCATCTGCCCGGCATGCGGGATTACCGGCACCGAGTACGATTCGGCGAGCGCCGCGATTTTGCGCGCTTGCGTGATTCCTCCCACACGATTCGTGTCGAATTGAATATAGTCCACGGCGCGCGCCTCCAGCAAATCCCGGAAGCCGTATTGGGTGTGCTCGTGCTCGCCGCCCGCGATGGGAATTCTGCCGTACGACTTCAACTCTGCATAGCCTCCGATATCGTCCGGAATCACCGGCTCTTCCAGCCACCGCAAATGAAACGGTTCGAGCAGCGGTAACATGCGTTTCGCGTAATCAAGCGTCCAGCCCATGTAGGCGTCCGCCATCACGTCAATTCCATCGCCCACCGCTTCGCGCACCGTGCGTACCAGATCAAGATTCCGCTGCATTCCTGCCGCGCCGTCGCTTGGACCCCAGCCGAAACGCAGCTTCATCGCCTGATACCCCTCGTCCTT
The DNA here is from genome assembly GCA_049678845.1 of Candidatus Acidiferrales bacterium. Lineage (GTDB taxonomy): Bacteria > Acidobacteriota > Terriglobia > Acidiferrales > UBA7541 > DAHUXN01. The sequence goes on along the minus strand of JBAUEX010000044.1, from coordinate 1,989 downwards.
GTACCGCTTCGCCTCGGCCGCCAGCTCGCCGAGCGGCACGCTGTACAACCGGCTCGCATACACGGGAATGCGCGGCTTGGTCCGCCCGCCGAGCAGCCGGTAGACAGGCTGCTTTGCCGACTTGCCCAGAATGTCCCACAGGGCGATATCCACAGCGCTGATTGCCGCCATGCCGATTCCCTTCCGCCCGAACGCCATGGTCTTGCGGTACATGTGCTGCCACAGAAATTCGATGTCCCACGGACTGGCGCCGATCAGGAGTGGCTTCAGATAAAGGTCAATCACCTGCTTGGTCACCGGAGGGGCAAGCGCGGCGTTGCCGATTCCCACGAGGCCATCGTCGGTGAACACCTCGACGATCAACCATCCGTGAAACGTAAACGTGCTCATCGAAGCCTCGGGCATCGACAGCAGATCCATGGGATTCGTGCAGAAGTGCGGCGGCAGCGGAACCGTCTTCCCCCGCCAACGGACCACTCGCGTGCGGATATCTTTGATCTTCATCGTGCTCCTTCGAATTCGAGTTTGCGCCCTTGCGCCAAGGGCCGGATCACGGGGACCATCCCGAGGATCACCAGGAATGCAACCACGTGCAGCATTCCGGCCATGGTGAACACAACGCCGTAGCCGAATCCGTGATCCAGCAGGTATCCCACAACTTCGCCGAACGCAATCCCGCCCATCGCCCCGCCGAACCCTACCAGTCCGGCAACCGCTCCCACCGCGTTGGTCGGAAACAAATCGGCCGGCACGATCATCACCAACGTGGACCACGATTGCTGCCCGAAATATGCCAGACTGAAAATCGCGATCGCCCACGACACGGCAACGTGCGGTACGAACAAAATGCTCGGCATCACGGCGGCGCTCAGGCCCAGCGCCACTTTCCGGGCGACGTTCACAGAGAATCTCTTTCGCACCAAATAACTCGAAAACCAGCCGCCTACAAGGCAACCGATCCCCGATGCTGCGTACGGAATCCACGCGAAGGTCCCAACTGCTTTGATGTCGAAGCCCCTGGCGTCATATAAATACTTCGGCAGCCAGAAAAGATAAAAGTACCATGCTGAATCGCTCAGGAATTTCGCAATGACCAATCCCCAGGCTTCGCGGATGCGCAGCAGTTCCAGCCACTTGTATTTCCGCGCGCCTGCGGCCGATTCCGTCACGAGCCGGATTTCTTCACGCTCGCGCGCGCTGATCCGCGGATGCTCGACCGGCGGAAAATACGCGAGCCGCCACCAGACCGTCCAGGCAATTCCCAGCGCTCCGGTGATCACGAAAATCCAGCGCCAGTCGAGGAAGCTCAGCACCAGCGCGATCAACGGCGGCGCGGCAACAGCTCCCACTGCCGTGCCGCCATTGATGATCCCCATTGCCGTGGCGCTTTCCTGCGGCGGGAACCATTCGGACACGGCGCGCGTGGCCGCCGGAAAACCGCCGCCTTCTCCCACGCCCAGCAGGAACCGGCTTGCCATCAACATCGCGAACGTTGCCGCCAGCGAATGGCTGACACACGCAAGTGACCAGAACACCATGATCAGCGTAAATCCCAGCCGCGTCCCGAGTGCATCAACGAGCTTCCCGCCGCCCGCGTACAGGAAGGCGTACGACAGCAAAAACGCCGACTGCAAATCGGAAAACTGCTCGTTCGAGAGCGGGATGTCTTTGCTGATGGCCTTGATCGCCACCGGCAGCGTTTGCCGGTCCAGATAGCTGATGGCGATGGCCATACTGATCAGAATTGCGATGCGCCAGCGTAGCGCCATGTTCTCCTCGCGTGTCCACACGCCGTGCGGCAACAAACGAGGCGAGCATAATAGCAAACGGTTTGCGGGTTGGGTGCCCGGTTTCGCGGACCTGTCACCGAAGCCTTCGCCGCAACCGTTAACCGAAGGGTGCTAGTCCGAATCTAGCCCGGGAAGCCAAATTTGGAGTCAATCGCTTCTGTAATTGGGTGCTCACGTTTTGAAAACCATAGTGTCATGC
>JBAUEX010000043.1:0-5483 GCA_049678845.1 Candidatus Acidiferrales bacterium | reverse complement strand
CGCATGGTACCTGCGTGCACGCGATCCGCATTTCGCCAGCGCGTACATGGACGAGACGATTTACGTTCTCTTTGGAAGGATGTTACTGACACGGCATTTCGAAGCGCCGCTCAATAACCCGCTCAATTCCAGTTTTGGATGGTATCTGTGGCCCATTCTGGCGGCGTGGGCCGATAGGATTCGCGGACTCGTCGGCGTGCGCGAATTGGGCGCGGCGATGGGCGCGCTGACGGTCTGGGCGGTCTATGGCTTTTCAAAGCGTGTTTTTTCGCGAGCCGTGGGCGTGGCGGCCGCACTGGTCTTTGCACTGCTCGGCTCCACGGTTCTTGCGTCGCGAATCGCGACGCGCGATGTTGGCTCGATCTTCTTTCTCGCGGTCGGCCTGTGGTTATTCGTTCGAGCCTGGCAGGAGCAAGACTGGCCAACGTGGCTGGCGGCGGCGCTGAGCCTTTTTGCCTCGTTTTTGTGCAAATACCTGATCGCAATCTATTTTCCATTTCTTGTGATTCTCAGTTTGTGGAAAGGCCGCCGCGCGATTTTGGCATTTGGCCTATCGCTCACGATTCTGTGCGGTGCCTATGCCGTCTATTTCAGGGAGTCGCTGATCGCGCTCGTGCAATATGGACGGGCATACGGGTCGCTCAAAGCACCGGCGGCCATCGCCTGGCACATTTACTTTACCGACCGGCTCGATTTCTGGATTTTGTTCGCACTCGCGCTGCTGGCATGGGTGCCGGATGGCAAAGCTTCATGGCGGAAGGTGGCGTGGCTCTTCGGCGGCGTCGCAATTCTGCCGGCTTTCCAGGCAATTTCGCGGGCGGATTACGACTACTGGAAACACGTTAATTATTCATTTCTTTTTCTGGTTCCGCTCGCGATGCAGGGACTCGTCGTCATTCTGCGGCGGATCGCGCCCGTGTCTTATTCGATTCCGGCCACCGTCATGGCCGGCTGTCTCGCGGTGGGGCTTGGTTGGACGGGCAACGCGTGGAGGATTGATCGATTTGTTTTCTGGCCAAACGTCGAACCGGCGGTTGCCTACTTTGACGGCCACTTGGTGGCTGACGATCGCATCCTGATCGACGACACCGTGTTCCGATATTACTTCTCGCCGCCGTTGCGCCAGTGGCAAATGGTCGATCCGTTTTACTTCCGTTACGGGACGGAGACAGGACTTCCTGCTTATGCTGCCGCGGTGCGCGACGGTTCGTTTGACTATATTGTGCTGGATGGTGGCATTGGCGAGGACGCGCAAGAAATGCAGGCTGCCATACGACCCAATCGGGCTGGCCGGTACAGTCTTCGCGTCAGCACACCGGATCCGGTCACAGGCCACACGATCGAAATTTATGAGCGGACGAATCCCCCGGCGACAGTGCCCGCTCTGAATGGCCCGCAAATTGTGATTCGTGCGCCCGCGGAAGGAGCTTTAGTGCGCACCGATGGTGATGCGGCGACCCTTTCCGGGACAGTGAAAGGCATTGCGAGGGGCGACTACGTGTTGGTGGATGTTTTTACCAACCACTGGTATCGCCAGGGCGGGAGGATTTTCCCGGGCGCGCCCGAGGGTGCATTTACGCAAACCATCCACTTGGGCGGCGGTGGCGGCCAGCAGTGTTTCCATATTGTCCGTGGGCGCCTGTTCGATGCCGCCGGGCATTTCATCGCGAGGGCGATGAACTTCGATATTGCTCGCGCGAACCCGGATGGCACCGTGCCTAACTGCCGTTAAATGATGTAGAAGGCCCCTTCGAGGCAGGCCGGGAGCCACTCGGCGTCCCGGCCACGAATTACGGAATCTAACATGCTATCCTTTTGAAGCAGGAAGATCTTGCCTTGGGTCGCAGAGAAAGCAACCTCGTGGATATACGGGAAATTCTGAACAAGCGGATTGTCATACTGGATGGCGCCATGGGCACCATGATTCAGGCCCTGGGGCTTGTTGAGGAAGACTATCGTGGCAAGGAATTTCGCGGTCATCCGAAGGACTTGCGGTTGAATAATGATGTTTTGAATATCGCGCAGCCCCAGATGATCGAATCCATCCATCGCCAATACCTCGAAGCTGGCGCGGACATCATCGAGACAAACACATTCAACTCGAACGCCATCTCCATGACGGAATACGGCCTGCAAGACCGAATCTACGACCTGAATAAAGCTGGGGCCCAGGTGGCGCGACGCTCCGTCGAGGACTTCACAGCGAAAAATCCGGGAAGCGCCCGATTCGTCGCAGGCTCGCTCGGCCCAACGAGCCGTACGGCTTCAATGTCACAGGATGTAAACAGCCCCGCGTCACGAGCGGCGACCTTCGATCAATTGCGCGCCGCTTATCAGGAGCAAGCGCGCGGGCTCCTCGACGGCGGCGTGGATTTGTTGCTGGTGGAAACCATATTCGACACGCTGAACGCCAAGGCCGCTCTCTTTGCGATCGACCAACATTTTGAGGAATCGGGCCGACGCGTCCCGGTGATGGCTTCGGTGACGATCACGGACCAGAGCGGGAGGACGCTCTCGGGACAGACCGTCGAAGCGTTCTGGATTTCCGTCTCGCACATGAATCTGCTGAGCGTGGGAATCAACTGTGCGCTCGGCGCAAAACAAATGCGGCCATACATTGAAGACCTCTCGCGTGTTGCGCCCATTTACATCAGTTGCTACCCGAATGCGGGCTTGCCGAATGCGTTTGGCGGATTCGATGAAACGCCCGAATCGATGGCGACGGACCTCGAGGATTTTGCGGCCAATGGATGGCTGAATATAGTCGGCGGCTGCTGCGGGACAACTCCCGCGCACATCCGTGCCATTGCGGAAGCCGTGAAGAACCTCGAGCCGCACACGTTGTCGAAGCCGGCGCGCTTTACGCGCTTCAGCGGGCTCGAGCCGCTCGTGATTCGGCCGGACACGAACTTCGTCAATATCGGCGAACGCACGAACGTGACTGGCTCGCCGAAGTTTTCGAAATTAATTCTGAACGGCAAACTCGAAGAAGCCCTCGCCATCGCGCGCCAGCAGGTGGAAGGCGGCGCGCAGATCATCGATATCAATATGGACGAAGCCATGCTCGATTCCGAACAAGCGATGACGACGTTTCTGCACTACATCGCTTCGGAGCCGGAAATCTCCCGCGTTCCGATCATGATCGACAGTTCGAAATGGAGCGTGATCGAAGCCGGACTCAAGTGCATTCAGGGAAAAGGAATCGTAAATTCCGTGAGCTTGAAGGAAGGCGAAGAGGCGTTCAAGCAGCGCATCCGGCTGATTCGGCGTTATGGCGCGGGCATGGTCATCATGGCCTTTGACGAGAAGGGACAAGCCGACACCGTGGCGCGCAAGCTCGAAATCTGCACGCGCTCGTACAAAATTGCCACCGGGGAAGTGGGCATACCGCCGGAAGACATTATTTTCGATCCCAATATCCTGACCATTGCGACAGGGATGGAAGAACACAACAACTATGCCGTCGATTTCATCGAAGCCACGCGGCAAATCAAAGCGACGCTTCCTTATGTGAAGGTCAGCGGCGGCGTAAGCAATATCTCCTTTTCGTTCCGCGGCAATAACGCTGTGCGCGAAGCGATGCATTCGGCTTTTCTTTATTATGCGATTCGCGCGGGCATGGATATGGGTATCGTGAATGCGGGTCAACTGGGCATTTATGCGGAGATTCCCAAAGACCTTTTGGAACTGGTGGAAGACGTGCTGCTCAATCGCCGTCCGGACGCGACCGAACGCTTGCTCGCCTTTGCCGATTCCGTAAAGCAAAAAGGCAAGGCGCCGGTCGAGGAAAGCGCCTGGCGGCACGGGCCGGTGGAAGAACGGCTGAAGCACGCTTTGCTCAAGGGCATCGTCGATTTCATTGAACCCGACACGGAAGAGGCGCGCCAGAAATACGGCAAGCCGATCGCAGTGATCGAAGGGCCGCTGATGGATGCCATGAACGTCGTCGGAGATCTGTTTGGCTCGGGGAGGATGTTTCTACCGCAGGTGGTCAAGAGCGCGCGCGTGATGAAAAAGTCCGTCGCCTACCTGCAGCCGTTCATGGAAGCGGAGAAACTCTCGAGCGGCATCGCGAAGGCCAAAGGAAAAGTGCTGCTGGCGACGGTGAAAGGCGACGTGCACGATATCGGCAAGAATATCGTTGGGGTGGTACTTGGCTGCAACAATTATGAAGTGATTGACCTGGGAGTGATGGTCCCAACCGATAAAATATTGAGCGCGGCTCGCGAGACATGTGCGGACATGGTCGGATTGAGCGGGCTGATCACGCCCTCGCTCGAAGAGATGTCGCACGTTGCCAAGGAAATGCAGCGCGAAGGATTCACGCTTCCTCTGCTCATAGGCGGAGCGACGACCAGCCGCGTGCACACAGCGGTGAAAATTGCGCCCATGTATCAACAGCCAGTCGTGCATGTGCAGGACGCGTCGCGGGCCGTGGGAGTGGTCGCCAGTTTGCTGAGTGCGGATCTGAAGAGCGGTTTCGTGGCGGAAAACGGCGCGGAACAGGAAAAAACGCGGGAGAAGCATCGCGGGCCGAAGACGCAGAATCTTCTTTCTTTCTCCGAGGCGCGAAGGAGGAAGCCTGTTTTCGAGTGGTCCGGGTATCAGCCTCCGCGGCCTTCCTTTACGGGAATCCGCGCCCACCCATGCGTTTCTCTCGTGGAAATCGTTCCGTATATTGATTGGACGCCGTTTTTTCACGCCTGGGAATTGCGTGGAATCTATCCGCGGATTTTCGAACAAGAAAGCGTGGGGCCCAAAGCGAAGGAACTTTTTGATGATGCGCAAAATCTGCTAGGCCGAATTGTAGGCGAAAAGCTTCTCGTTGCCCGTGCCGTGTTCGGTTTTTTCCCGGCGAACAGCGTGCTCGAGGATATCGAAATCTACACGGATGAAACGCGTTCGCGGATTCTCGCGACGTTGCACACGCTGCGTCAACAGATGGAGAAACCGGCCGGTGAATCGGAATATGCGCTGGCGGATTTTGTGGCTCCGAAACAGACCGGGTTGCCGGACTACTTGGGCGCGTTTGCCGTGACGACGGGGATTAACATCGAGCCAGTTGTGGCGGGATTCGAGAAGGCAAACGACGATTACAACGCCTTGATGACGAAGGCGCTTGCGGACCGTCTGGCTGAGGCGCTCGCCGAGCTTACGCACAAGCGGGCGCGCGATGAATGGGGCTTTGGCAAGGATGAAAAACTAAGGCCTGAAGATTTGCTGCGCGAGCGCTATCGCGGAATCCGTCCCGCGCCGGGGTATCCAGCTTCGCCGGATCATACGGAAAAGCAGCAATTGTTCGAGCTCCTCGAGGCGCAAAAAAATACCGGCATTCAGTTGACCGAGAATTTCGCGATGTATCCGGCCGCCTCGGTTTGTGGCCTTTATTTTTCGCATCCCCAGGCGAGGTATTTTGCGGTGGGAAAGATCGATCGCGAACAAGTCGAGGATTATCACCGGCGCAAGGGCATGGATTTGCGCGA
>JBAUEX010000042.1:0-11894 GCA_049678845.1 Candidatus Acidiferrales bacterium | reverse complement strand
CAAGACCATACTCAATCGCGCAGACAATGCCGCGGCCGACAGCGTAATCCGTATGTTTGCCGAGAACTTCCAGGCGCCCGGGAACGAAAAATGCGCTGGACCGATCGAGCGCCGTAGGGCGCAAGCCGCGGAGCTCAGCGCTTAACTTTTCCAACAACGCCGCTTTTTGGGCCGCTTCGGCGGCGCTCATGCCCGCAGAGCGCAGGCGAGTGTGGAATCCGTCCATTTGTCTACCCGCGAGTCGGGGACATCGTTTGGGCACTCGCGATGCGAGCGCAAGGCGAAAGTTCAAGGGCGGTCGCCGTGAAAAGGCTCCGCCTTAGACTGCACGACGGCTGAAATTCTGTCTGACGAGCATTTTTCGCTGTCGTTTGCTGCCCGGGCATTATCCTACAGCTGCTACGATTTTGAGGACATGGTTCTTCCAGCCTGCTGAAGGAAGGCCGAGCAAGCCCTGCTAGAGATGATCTGTTGCGAAAACATGAACGAGCAAGACGATTTCATTGGATGGCGGATTTGTTTTACTGGCGGGTTCGAAAACTTACCTCAGACTCTGCGTCCAGGCTCAGGACTCGCGGAGTGGCCGGTGATCTGTTCGACGAAAATGCGGTAGAAGACCGGAACCAAGGGGCGCTCCGCACCATTGAGGATGGTTTTCGCGTAGCCGGGTTCCCACCACATAGCTTTCTGATGCAATAGTTTGTATGCAAATGCCTGCGCGTCATGCCATTCAGGCGTATCGGGAAGTTCCTGATAACGGCCGAGGACGATGACACTCTGCCACTGCGTTGAGCTCACTATCTCATCCGCTTCTACGCATACCAGCGGGTTGACGCGCATCCAGTCGATCTTCTGTCCAACAGTAGAGAAGCTGTAAATGTAGTGCGCGTCGTAGACAAAATAAATGGGGACGATATACGCCTGTGGACCTTGCGTGCACGCTAATCTACCCAGATGGGTTCGAGCCAGCAGGTCTAGACTCGCCTTGCGAGTCATTTCCTGGATCAACATGAAACTTTCCAGTGAATCCTATCGAACGATTCAGCCACGCACGGTGAGCACGGGGCATGGTGCCAGCGAAACCACTTTGTGCGCGATGGCCATCGGCAAGTGCGTGGCCGCGCCTTGTAAGCCTCCCGCCTTGTGCACGCCCAGAACAATTAGCTCCGCTTTGCGCTGGGCCGCAACCTCCAAGATCTTTTCGCTCGGCGTACCCTGTTCGACAAGATAGTCCGGCACGCACCAGAGTTCAGCTTCCAGCGGAACCAGATTCCGCAACATCCTGTCGGACGATGACGACAGTTCGGCGGGGTGAACCAAGTCGCCCATTTTTGGCGCGTCAATCACATGCAATAGAGTCAAGTATGCCTGGCATTCCTGCGCGAGCGAAATGGCATAGGAAACGGCCGCCTGTGATTCAGGACCAAAATCCGTAGCCAGCAGAATTCGCGTGATGTCACCGCCGAGCCCTCCGGTGAGGGAGTGCGGCCCGACAGTCAGCACGGGGCACGGCGCCTGCCGAAAAATCTCTTCGGCTGCGGAGCCCAGCAGGAATTTTCCGATTCCAGAGCGCCCGCGGGTCCCCATCACGATCATGTCGATTTCGTGTTCCTGAATCGCGGCCTTAATGTTGGGCCAAAGATCTCCCTCGTTAATCAAGATTTCCGGGTGCATGCCTTCGAATGTGTGGATCAGCGCAAACTTCTCCCGCTCGGCGTCAATTTCAGCAACGTTTTCCAAGGCTCTCCAGTTTTCCGGCAGTGTTGCGGTGTTGGCAATTGGTGGCCGCACATGCAACGCGTAGAGTTTCGCACCGTAGCGCTTGGCCAGCGCGGCAGCATAGGGAGCCGCGGCTTTCGCGGCGTCCGAAAAGTCAGTGGCGAAGAGGATATTCTTGAGCTGAATCTGAGAGCTCGCGCAGATCGGTTTCATGATTTACCCCCAACAGCGATGCCAGTTTGGCTCCTCGTCGTTCTTGTACGCTGTGACGCACATCACGCCGAGCAGTGATGCCTGTCGCTTGCGCCGAGCCGCGCACGAGGTACGTTTAATTCCCGGTTGGCGGGGCGCGAGGCGCGAAAAGGCCAATTGTGGAATATGCGGCGGCCGGTAGTTGGGGGGGCTTTATGACTCGAAAATACGTGCCCGGAGGAATCGCGGTGCTTGTCGCGGGATTAAGCGTTTTCCTAGTTCTGCAAGTTTATATTGTTCAGGAGCTGCTCGCCGCGCTGTGCTTGTTTGGTCTTGTGTTCGCCGCCGTTGCATTCTCTTGCTTTGCGCTTGTCCTGCTCGATTGGTTCGGCCAAGTTTTAGTCCTCAGGATGCAAGGCGCGTTACGCGCGCACGCCGCTTTAGCCCAGCGACTGCTCATTTTCCGCGAGTACGTGGGACGCAAATATTCTTTTGCCGCCCACCACCACTGGGGACATTAGATAGTTCGCGAGACAGTTTGCGCTCAAAACCAAGCCTGCCCGCGGGACTAGATGAATTGCGTTGCCTGTTTTAAATTTCGACTGTGGACTGCCAGCGTGACCGCTATCACTCCGAACCGTGCCGCCAATCACTGCTTCGCTCGTGCGCGATGATGTATCAATGCGCCGTGAAGAGGGAGACTGCAAATGGGAAGCAGCCAAAAAGGCGAGAGGCCCGAAAGTACGAGGCCAACCTGCGGTCTGCGCCCAAAGCACGTTGCAGGGGGTGGGCGATCTTTGGGTATGACTGTTGCAGAAATCTCTGCCACTTCTCTCTGAGCCGGCGACGGTGCGCGAAGCCAGACTGAAGCGCCTGGTTGTTCGACGCACCGGCCCTCCAGGGCCGGACGCTGTTCGCAAAGCACCGCCGGCTCGGACAAAAGTTTTGGGACGTTCAAGCAAGGGGAAAAGATCATTTCCATGGTCGATAGAATTTCAAAAGGAGACTTATAATGGCGAATCTAATTCCGCAAGACACTTTCTTCCAGGATCTCTTCGATTTCCGGCGGGATTTCGATCAGATCTTCAATCGTATTGTTCTTGGCAAGCCACTGCTCGGGGAACAATTCATTCCCAACAAGATGTTTGACTTTCTCCCGTCAGTGGAGTCGTACCTCGACAAGGACGCCAAGAAATTCGTCTGCCGCGTTTCGCTTCCGGGCATTGACGCGAAGGACGTGGAAATCCATACCAAAGACAACCTGCTGACCATCAAGGGTGAGAGGAAGCTTGTCCGCACGTCCAAGGAAGTCATGGATGATGAGATCATGTATGGCAAGTTCGAGCGCACGCTCACGCTTCCCGAGGGCGTTGTAGCCGACAAGCTTACTGCCGAATATCACAACGGAATGCTGGAAATCACTGCGCCGGTAGCCGCGGCGGCGATGCCGCGCAAGGTGGAAATCAAAGTTGTGCCAATTTCCAAGCAAATCGCTGCATGAGATTCGGAAAGCCCAAAAATGGCTCGGGACAGTAGGCGTCCCGGGCCGTTTTCTTTTGCGCACGACCGGCGGAGGTGTTGGCTTGCAAGCTTCACTTGAAAATTGATTATGTAGAGCGTAACGTTTCGCTCCGCAAGTTCAATTCGCAGTTTTATTAGGTGCCCGCACCGATTGCTGAACTTGTGTGCATGGGCCGACCAAGGGTGGAACTCATGAAGAAGTTGGTTCTGATTTTTGCTGTTGCATGCATTTCTTTTCCCGCGTGGGGAGCGCAGAACGCGGACATCGCGCGCTGGGAACACGAGGCCCAGAACGTCACCATCATCCGCGATAACTGGGGGATCGCGCACGTCTACGGGAAAACGGACGCGGACGCCGTCTTTGGCATGGAATACGCGCAGGCGGAGGACGACTTCAATCGCGTGGAGACGAATTACATCAACGCAATGGGACGTTTGGCCGAGACGGAAGGGAAGTCCGCCATTTACCAGGATCTGCGGATGAAGCTCTTCATCGACCCGGAAACGTTGAAGAAGCAGTACGCCGAGAGTCCGGCGTGGCTGAAAACGCTGATGAACGCGTTTGCTGACGGCTTGAACTACTACCTTTACAAGCATCCGGAGGTGAAACCGAAGGTTATCAAGAGATTCGAGCCATGGATGGCGCTGAGCTTCACGGAAGGTAGCATCGGGGGCGACATCGAACGCGTAAACATCACGCATCTCGCGGCGTTCTATGGCCACGAACTGGTTGTCCAAGCGATACCGGCAGACCCGGATGCGATTCCTGAACCGACGGGGTCGAACGGCATGGCCATCGCGCCTTCGAACACAGTCGACCACCACGCGCTGCTGCTGATCAATCCGCATACGTCATTTTATTTCCGATCCGAGCTGCAAATGGTCAGCGACCAAGGCCTCGATGCCTACGGCGCCGTTACCTGGGGGCAATTTTTCATTTACCAGGGATTCAATCCGCACGTCGGCTGGATGCACACCTCGAGCGGCGTGGATGCCGTCGACGAATATCTGGAAACGGTCGAGAAGAAAAAAGGCCGCTATTATTACAAGTACGGGAACAAGGAACTTCCCGTCATCGTGAAACAAATCACGGTGCCGTACATCACCGATCACGGCATGGCCGAAAAGAAATTCACGGCGTATTACACCGAGCACGGGCCGGTGATTGGTGAGGAAGCCGGCAGCGAGGAAACGGGCGGCGCGCAGAACGGAAAGTGGGTGACCATCCGGCTGATGCAGGAGCCGATCAAGGCGCTCATTCAGTCTTACACGCGCACCAAGGCTACGAACTTCAAATCATTTCTGCAAACGATGGAACTGCGGGCCGACTCATCGAACAACACTATCTTCGCCGATTCCGATGGCGACATCGCGTATTACCAAGCCAACTTCATTCCCAAACGCGATAACCATTTCGATTTTACGAAGCCGGTGGATGGCAGCAATCCAGCGACGGATTGGCACGGGCTGTTGCCGCTTGACGAAACTCCGCACTTGCTGAATCCCAACAGCGGCTGGATTTACAACTCGAACGACGCGCCGTGGAATGCGGCCGGGCCGGGCAGCTTGAAGAAAGCAGATTTTCCCGCGTACGTGGAGAAGGGCGGGGAATCAGCGCGCGGGATCCACGCCGTGAGGGTTCTCGGGAACAAGAAGGATTTCACGCTCGATTCGCTGATTGGCGCGGCGTTTGATAGCTATCTTCCGTGGTTTGACAAGGCGATGCCCGCGCTGATAAAGGCCTGGGATCAGGACGCCGACTCGGATCCGCTGAAAGCAAAATTGGCGGAACAAATCGCAGTTCTGCGCAAATGGGATTTCCGCTGGGGCGTGGATTCAATTCCCACGTCGCTCGCGGTTTTTTGGGGTGAAGATATCGTGCGTCACACGGGCCGCGAAGCGCGAACCGCGGGCATTCCGGTGTACGATTACGTCGGCAGCAAAGTGCCCGCGGAGCAATTACTGCAATCGCTCGCCGCCGCGTCTGATCGGTTGACGGCAGATTTCGGGAGTTGGAAAACTCCGTGGGGCAGCATCAACCGTTTTCAGCGCCTCGACGACGACATCTTTACGCACTTCGACGACTCCAAGCCGAGCATCCCCGTCGAGTTCACTTCGTCGGAGTGGGGTTCGCTCGCGTCTTTCGGCGCGCGCCCATACCCGAACACGAAGAAATGGTACGGGACCAGCGGAAACAGTTTTGTCGCCGTGGTTGAATTCGGGAGAACCGTGCGCGCCCGGGCCGTGACTGCGGGCGGCGAAAGCGGCAATCCAGCGTCTCCTCATTTTGACGATGAGGCTGAACGGTACGCCACGGGCAATCTGCGCGAAGTGTACTTCTACCGCGCGCAGCTCCAAGGGCACACGGAACGAACCTACCATCCCGGAAGCTAGGCTTCCTCCTCTTCCGCGGAGTGCACCGAGGTGCAGTTAGGTGGGTCATGCTATAACAACGAGAAGCAACGCACGGTGACGATGCTTAATGAATCGAATTTGGGGTCGATGATTTCATGAAGAAACTGTGGTTGGGCTGCGCGATTTTGCTGATGGCGGTGCCGGCGAAGGCATCCGATCTCCAAAAAAAAATCGAGGCACTGGCGGCGTCGTATCAGGGTCACGTAGCGCTGTACGCGAAAAATCTGACGACCGGCGAGACAGTTTCGCTTGATCCGGCGCGTCCGGTGCAGACGGCTTCGGTTATCAAGCTGCCGCTGATGCTGCAGGCCTTCGAACAGGTGAAGGCGGGGAAGTTGAAGCTCTCGGAGCCCGTGGTGCTGACGAACGGTAACCAGGTTCCCGGCTCCGGCATCCTCAACCTGATGGACCCCGGGCTGACGCTGACGTTGAAAGACACGATCACGCTGATGATGACGCTGAGCGACAACACGGCCACGAACATGGTGATCGACGTCGTCGGCCTCCGCCCGACCAATGAAATGCTGGCTCGCATGGGGCTGCACAACACTTATTTCTACAAGAAAGTGTTCAAGCCTTCCGAAGGCCCCATGCCGCCCGACCAGAAGCAGTTCGGTTTGGGCAAGACAACCGCGGAGGAAATGGCGAAGGTGATGGAGAGCATCTACCGCTGCGACATGGGCGACCGTGGACTGTGTCTGCAGATGATAACGATCATGCGCAACCAGCAATATCGCGACATGCTTCCGCGCTATCTGGAAAGAGCCGACGCCAGTGAAGACCTATCGGCGATTGCGGACAAGATCGGCGCGCTCGACGATGTGCGCAACGATGTCGCGTTGGTCTACACGCAACGCGGCCCCGTCATTATTTCCATTTTCACGTATGACAATGCGGATAAATCCTGGACTCCGGAAAATAAGGCTGAAATTTTGATTGGGCGGCTCGCGCAGGTCATTGTGAACACGTGGTCGCCGGAAGGTCTCGCGGCGAAGGTGACGGCGCCAGTCGGAACGTCAGCGGGGAAATAGGCCAAGTGGGGAAATGCTTGCTTTCACTTTGACGGATTAAAATACGGAGGCACCGAATGAATATTCTAGCGGCCATCAAACGCGAAGAGCGCAAAATTGAAAAACAGTTGGGCAAGTTGCAGCACGAACTGGACGGGGTCAGAGCCGCAGCGAAGGCGCTGGGGCGCTCGGCGGACCGCGAACTAACCAACGTCAAGAAGCATGTATTGTCCGCCTCCGGACGAGCCAAGATTTCCAAGGCCGCTAAGAAGCGCTGGGCAAGAGTGAAAGCGCAAGCGAAGAAAGCGGTGAGCTAGTCGCGATAATTTGTTGCGGGAGAGTCAAGGGAGCGGCTTTTTTAAGGCTTCCTCGATGCCAGCCTCGGCGAGTGGCGCCATGATTTCGTATCCGGCTTCGTTCGGGTGCACGCCGTCCAGACTCAGCTCCGGTTTGAGGTCGCCGTCGCTCGTGGCCATGCGGGAATAGTAGTCCACGTAAGCGAAACCATTTGTCGCGGCGTAATCTTTGATCCAAGCGTTCAGAGCTCTAATCTTGGGGGCAGGCTCAAGCCCTCGGCGCCACGGAAAATCGCTCGCCGGCAATACGGAACACAACACGAGTCGAATTCCATTCGCTCGGGCCAGATCGCTCATGGATGCGAGATTGTTCTCGACGTCGCGCAGAGTTGTCTTTCCCGTGTTCTCGGCAATATCGTTTGTGCCCGCAAGCAGGACGACTACTTTCGGTTGCAAATCGATGACGTCCTGACGAAAACGCACTAACATCTGCGGCGTGGTCTGCCCCGAGATGCCGCGGTTGATATACGGCTTGCCGGGGAAAAACTCAGCGCGGTCCGGAGACGTTGCCGATTCCTGGTGTCCCCAGCCTTCCGTGATGGAATCTCCCATGAAGACGACGCGCGTTTCACCAGGAGCCGACGGCGGCAACTCCTTATCGGCGTCATGGTATCTCGCAAGGAACGGCCAGTCATTGAGTGCGCGCTCGAGCTGCGATATTTGACCTGGAGTCAATCGTTGCGCTGCCGGCGCCGACGCTGCCGGCTTCTGATCCTGAACAGGCGTTGCGACCGCCGAAGCCTGCGAAAAAGCGAACCGCGGAAACAGAAGAATTACAACGAACAGGCCGCAGCCACACATGTAGGAAAATTTGTTTTTTCTGTTCACTGAGTTGTCGCTCACTTTCGATGGCCTATGTGAGTCACGCGGAGATGAGGAAGAGAGGGTCGCCGAGCTTGCCGGTGTAACGCGGGCGGTAGCGCTGCGTGTTGTAAAGTTTCTCAACGTCCACCGTGCGCGGGCCCAGAGCTGGATCGGGCAACGGAGCATGCGCGTAACGCCCTTCGCGCACCGCGACCATTTTGCCGAATGCGTTTGCCGCGAAGAGATCGAGAGCGAGATTCGCGAACGTGGTGGCCACCACCTGATCCACGGCGTCCGGATCGCCGCTGCGCAGGTCGTAAGTCAGATCGCTCGTCATAGTTTCTTCGCCCGTTCGCTGGTGGAGAATTTCCGCGAGGGCCTGGCCGATATCAACTTTTTTGCGATGTCCATACGCGTCGGCCTCGCCGAAGTCTTCCACGCTGTGTCCTGTCCACACCGCGCCTTCCGAGGCGATCACGAACGAATAGTTGCTGGGGTTGCCGCGCTTGTCTTCCACCAGCAGCCGCACCAGCACGTCCAGATCGAAAGGATATTCCGGAATCACGCAACGGGCGGAAGTAACGTAAGCCGTATACAGCGCCGTGAAGCCGGCATCGCGTCCGAAGATGCGGAATATGCCGATGCGCTCGTGCGAACCCAGTGTGGTTCGCTGCCGCGACACCAGTTCCTTCGCGCGCGTGATGGCCGTCGAAAATCCTACGCAGTACTCCGTGCCGCGCACGTCGTTGTCCATCGTCTTGGGAATGGCGATCAACGGAAAGCCGGCGCGGTGCAGCGTGGCGGCAAAACCCAGAGTGTCGTCGCCGCCGATCACGACCAAACAGCCAATCCCCAAGCGCTCGAGATTGCTAAGAACGATCGGCGTGAAATTGAAAGTCTGCCCGTCGTTGGAAAGGCGCTCCAACTCCGATGGTGAGAGATGTTTTGGCAGATTGTTTTTTTTGATGCGCAGTGGATTGGTCCGCGACGTGTGAAGCACGGTTCCTCCGCTGCGGTCGATGGCGCGCGTGTTGTCGCGCGTCAGCGGCCGGACGTAGCGCGGATCGGATTCCTGAGAGGAATCGAGGTGCGTCAGTCCTTCCCACCCCCTCCGAATGCCCAGCACCGAGCGGTCCATCTCGCTCGCGCGATAGACCACCGACTTGATCACCGAGTTCAGTCCGGGCACGTCCCCGCCACCCGTCAGGACTCCGATCTTGTCGCCGCTCGCCATGAATCGACTTGCCTCCCGCCAGCCGACAATCAGGATTTAGCACGCCGCCGGTAATGTCAAGAGAGATGCCAAATTATACGGCGCGCGGCGTGCCTCTTGTCGACTGTGGCGGATGAAGGCGAACCATGAGTTTACGTTTCTTTGCCGGGAATGCTCGATGGGCGAAGATAGCAAAATTGATTGGCTTTAGGGTCCGAGGAACAACTCTCTTGTCGGTTTGTAGCTCGACGATATTGCGCCAGCTTGCCCGGCTAACTGTTTATCGCTTGCATCGCCAGTATGTGCCATTCTGCGGCAGTTGGCGGTGCCAGCGGCAAACGGTCCGCCTCGTAACGCAGATTCTGCAGCTCGTATTGCCGGATCAGTCCTTCCATATGCATGCGCCGCGGCGATGTGTGGACACAGCGGTTGCAGCGCGGGCAGTCTTCCAAGCATTTCTCGGCATCGAACTCTTCGAATTTTCGCATCTCGACGCTCCTTCCCGACAGCTTCACGTCGGAGCAGTCGGCTAAATCATTCCGCTTCAAGGATACTGCACGGGCCGCCGCAGGTCTGTATCGGCCGTCACACCATCATGCCAGGCCATCACAGGGTATTTGCCAGATGAGGGGAGCTACAACCGAGCGAGATTGCCATCAATTGAAGTGGTGCCGAGGGCGCGGTTTGCTCCATCGCGCCTTCGCTTCCAACTGTGATTCCATTTGAGGGGTTTTTCACACCAGGGGCGCGTGGAACGTTCCCTGATAGTTCAGATTTGTTGTGTCGGTGGCAGAAGACGCGTACGATCCACGGACCATCTCGGCGAGGCAAGCCGCATTGATGGAGCGGAGAAGACATCTTCGGATTGAGGAGGATGCGATGTTGTCAAGACGCTCATTTCTACAGTTGTCGTCGGCAGGTGTCGCGACAGCCGCCGCTACCAAGTTCACGATGGGCGCTTCGGCGCAAAGCCGGCAGCCCCAAGAAGCCGTGCGCGGACCGCTTCCGCCACCAATTGCGGCGCTGCCGTCGATGACGGCTCGTGTGCGTCCGATCACGAGCGACGAGCGCATGGCGCGCGTCGAGAAGGCCAAGAGCCTGATGGCGGCAAATAAGATCGACGCCATCGCCCTGTGTGGAGGCACCTCGACCCTCTATTTCGCCAACGCCCAGATCGGCGGGGGCGAGCGTCTCTGGGCGGTCGTGATTCCCGCCAAAGCCAACCCGTTCATCATATGTCCGGCCTTCGAGGCGGGACGCGCGAAAGAGATCCTGGCAAATAGCCCGTTCGGGTCCGCCGCTGACATCCGAGTATGGCAAGAGGACGAGAACCCATTTGCCCTGCTCATCAAGAGCCTCAAAGATCATGGCATCGCCACGGGCCGCCTGGGAATTGAAGAGATGGTCAAATACGTCTTCTCGAATGGTCTCGCCAAAGCGGGTGCGCACGCAATCGAGGCAGTCAGCGCGACACCGGTCACGGCCGGGTGCCGCATGATCAAGAGCGATCACGAGGTCGACTGCATCCGGATAGCGGCACAGGCTACGCTCAGTGTGTACGAAGCGGTCTACAAGTCCCTGAAAGTGGGGATGACGGGAACAGACGTGCAGGCTCTGGTCCACGCCGCCTACGCCCAGGTGGGATTCGTGGGAGAGGCGAGCATGAATATCGGCGAATACACCGCTTCGCCTCACGGATCAAGAACGCCGCAAACCATCCGCGAAGGCACGATCATCATGCTCGACGATGGCTGCAAGGTGGAAGGGTTTACTTCGGATATCACTCGGACGTTTGTGCTGGGCAAACCGACCGACAAGATGGTGGAGGTCTTCAATATCGTCCACGAAGCGCAGCAAGCTGCTTTGAAAACCGCAAAGCCAGGCGTAGTGGCGGGAGCCGTCGACGCCGCCGCCCGCAAAGTCATCGTTGACGCCGGCTACGGCCCAGGCTTCAAGTACTTCACCCATCGCGTCGGTCATGGCTTGGGCATGGATATGCATGAATGGCCGTACTTGGTCGACAACAACATGTGGGGTTCACCCTTGCACCCGGTGCTGCAAGCGAACATGACGACCAGCGACGAACCGGGCATCTATATTCCGGGCGAATTCGGAATTCGGCTCGAAGACGACCTGCACGTGACCGAGGATGGTGCCGAGCTGTTGACTCCGGCCAGCCCGTCACTCGAAGATCCGTTTGGATCTAGCACGTCGTCTTGAGCGCCGCACCGGGGCCATCGGGTACGGTGAGGCCCGCCTGAGGCGGTATGATCTCCAGATCGATGCCTGAAGCTCTGCGGGTGGGGGATACGCGATGAGGGCAGTGGTGCTGCATGAATACGGCGGTCCCGAGAAACTGAAATTTGAAGACAACGTTCCCGAGCCGCAGATGAGCGGAAGTACAGTACTGATCGCGGCGGCCGCTGCGAGCGTGAATCCGATTGACTGGAAACTGCGTTCAGGGATGTGGCAGAAGGATTTTCCGTTGTCATTTCCTGCAATTCTGGGCCGCGATGTGAGTGGCGTCGTACGGGCGGTGGGCGCAAATGTGAAGCACTTCAAGACTGGCGACCGCGTTCTTGCACTAACCAACGCGACCTATGCCGAGTTGGTGGCCGTGGAGGATTCGGACGTGACCCATCTGCCGGATGGCGTGGACCTGGC
>JBAUEX010000041.1:0-18406 GCA_049678845.1 Candidatus Acidiferrales bacterium | reverse complement strand
CTTGAGTTTCTTCATGCAGCACCGACAAGCGACACGCGCTTATTGTGCCAGACGCTTTCTAAAAAGGAATCTTTGCGGCCGCGCCGCGACTTCAGTTCCTTCCTCGTTAGAACCGTATAATTGATTTCGCGTCCGAGCTGCCGTTCTAGCTTTTGCACTACGTCGGCTAGAGCATCGCTCTTCGGTTTGCCGATCACGAGAACGTCAATGTCGCTTGCGGCACCCTGTTGGTTTCGCGCAAAAGAACCATACAAGTAGGCTTCCTCTATTCCCTCGATTTTCTTGAGGGCTCGCGCGAGCAATGGAGCCGCGCCGATGGTCTTCGCCACGATGCTGCGCACCTCGTCGAAAAGGGGATACTCACGGTTGAGTTCAAAATACTTCTGGCGACCGTTCACTTCTGACCGAAACAACCCCTCGCGCTCCAGACGGCGCAGCTCTTTCGATAGGTTGGAGGGATCGATGCTCAGTCGTTCTGCTAGGTCTCGCAGATGGTGACGGGCCGTAGGATTGGTGAAAAAATAGGCCAAGAGTCTTTGGCGTGCCTCAGAGTGCATGTCAAGCAGCATCGTAGTTGAATTGTACCACAAATGTGGTTGTATATAACCACGACGGAAAATACGGACTTGGGTCCGATCTGAGTCCATTTGCTGCCGAATACCAGCCCAAACGAGCATGTTCGACGCAGAACAAAGCCAAACGGGCCAATAAGATAGTGTTTCTCGTTCTGGTTCGGGACCAGGAGGTCGAAGGTTCAAATCCTTTCGCCCCGACCATTATTTCTCCTCCCAAACCTTGAAGCCCAGTTTCTCAAGATAGCGCAGGTAGGCCAGCTCATGTTCCATCCCAAGCTGTCGAATGATCTCCAGATCCGGTGATTTCCATTCTGGAGACTTTCGCGCTCCCCTCGCGACAGACAGATCGAGGACTGAAAGGTGGTGGCAGGCCAAGTGATTCGAGAGGTCCGTGGCAGACAATCGGAGCTGTTGTGAGATTACCTTCACAAAATTTACTCAATCAATGTCGCATATACATCGATATTTGAAGCGCTCGAAACTAATTATGAGTGTGTTTCCACAGGAACAAACTATGTGTCAGTGGCTTGCTTTTGGCAGCTCCGTACCTCGGTTGAGAATTTCCAGGTAGCGTTGATACGTGAAGAGCCGATGGCGTTGCCTGCCAGTTGTTTCGCGAACCATGCCGAGCTTCACCATGTGCTGCAAAGCCTTCGCCACAGTGGGCGCGGAGAGGGAAAGGTGCTCGGCTGTCGCCGGGATCGTGATGATCGGTTTGCGCTGAAGGTGCTGGTGAACGCGCAGAACTGAGGCAGCTGGTCGGCCAATCTCCTCGATCTTCCGGCGGTCTTCTTCGATGAGGGTGAGTATCTCCTTCGATGTATCGGCTGCCTGCTGGGCGGTTTCTTTGACGCCTGTTAGGAAAAATTCGAGCCAAGTCTCCCAATCTCCGTGGGTGCGGACACGGTCAAGCAGTTCATAGTATTTCTGCCTGTTGGTCTTGAAATAGAGGCTGATATAAAGAATGGGCTCTCGGATCGCACCAGCTACACACAGAAGAAATGTAATTAGCAATCGGCCCAATCTCCCATTTCCGTCTAGAAATGGATGGATGGTTTCGAATTGCACGTGCACGAGCGCCGCTTTCACCAATATGGGCAGGTCTTCCTTCTCGCGATGCAGGAACTTTTCGAGGGCATCCAAGCATTCCGTCATCTTCTCAGGTGGCGGGGGAACAAATGCTGCGTTCCCGGGCCGCGTGCCTCCGATCCAGTTTTGGCTTTCACGGAATTCACCCGGACGCTTCTGACTTCCGCGTCCTTTGGACAAGAGAATCTTGTGAATTTCTCGTATCAACCTCAGAGAGAGCGGAAAATCCCCCCGGAGCCGGCGAAGTCCGTGATTCATCGCTGCCACATAATTTGAAACTTCCTGAACGTCTTCCAACGGGACACTGGGGGCTTCGGCGCTTTCGAATAGCATCAGGTCAGAAAACGAGGACTGTGTGCCCTCGATCTGCGAAGAGAGCACCGCTTCCTTCCGAACGTAGAGGTAAATGAAGAGCGAGGGATCGGGCAGAATGGACGCGAGTCCGTCCAGGCGGCCGAGTGCTTGGTTTGCCTGCTCAAGCAATGGCAAGAGCGGTTGGAGGGCGAGCGGTGGGTCTGGCGGCAACGGTGGTGGCACATAGGCCTTGAAGGACTCGTCCTTGAAGGTCTTGACGACATAAGTCCCGAGACGGTTATTGGGTTTGGTTGGTGTTGCCATCACAAAACCATCGTTTCGTTAGAAATTAGCTAACGAAATTATATAGCCTTTTCCTTTCGTTAGCTAGAGAAGGTCAAACCCGGCTGGGCAAACTACATTACACGCGAGTTCCGGCTCAGGTGCGTCGGAACACGCGTCCAGGAGGCAAACAATGAGTTCCCGCATTATCACAGCCGAAATTTTCGATGCATTCTTGAAATGTGAGAGCAAGGCCTACTTCAAATCTTCCGGACAAATCGGAGAGACTGACGAGCTTGTGAACTGGCAACGGGAGGTAAGACAAAAGTTTCGACGGAGGTGCTGTCTGTGCGTGTCTCCTGGTGGCCGATATGAGCAACGGATTTTCAACCTAACTTACCCGTGAAAGGATTTCAGCTCGTTCTTGGACCAGCGCTCACCTCTCCCAGTGAGGTCGGGCGCTTACGAGGCGAATATTTCGATCTCCACAGTCCCTCTGAACCTGCTCGTAGAGCAGGGAGCTGATCGATTCTACGGCGCGACTACAGCACCTGGCCTCATTAGCGTATGGAAGAGAGCGAAGAGTGGCGCATTGGTTCTGAGGTCTTTCAGTTGCCGAGTAAGCGGGCGTCCCAGGCTAGGGGCTTAATTTGGGGGCGGATGTCGCGCCCTTTGATGTTTAAGGGTGCGGTTTTTCGCCGAATCTTATGGGCTGAGGCGAGCTTCTTGTCGGCGCTTGCAAGGACGCGCACGATCTCTGCCCAGTCAATTCTGTGAGGCTTAAGTTTCTTCATGCAGCACCGACAAGCGGCACGCGCTTATTGTGCCAGACGCTTTCTAGAAAAGCGTCTTTGCGATTACGTCGTGATTCCAACTCCTTCCTGGTTAGAACCGTATAGTTGATTTCGCGTCCGAGCTGTCGTTCTAGCTTTTGCACTACGTCGGCCAGAACATAGCTCTTCGGCTTGCCGATCACGAGAACGTCAATGTCGCTTGCGGCGTCCTGTTGGTTTCGCGCAAACGAACCATACAAGTAGGCTTCCTCTATTCCTTCAATTTTCTTGAGGGATTGCGCGAGCCATGGAGCCGCGCCGATGGTCTTCGCCACGATGCTACGCACCTCGTCGAAAAGGGGATACTCGCGGTTGAGTTGAAAATACTTCTGGCGACCGCTCACTTCTGACCGAAATAGACCCTCCCGCTCCAAACGCCGCAGCTCTTTCGATAGGTTGGAGGGGTCGATGCTCAGTCGTTCTGCTAGGTCTCGCAGATGGAGACGGGCCGTCGGATTGGTGAAAAAATAGGCCAAGAGTTTTTGGCGTGCCCCGGAGCGCATATCAAGCAGCATCGTGGTTAAATTATACCACAAATGTAGTTGTGTAGAACCACAAAGGCCGGCAACCAATCATTTGTGTCCCGTGACGCACGTCACAGTCACCGGTGACGCAGGTCATCACGGTCCGGCAGCCCTGCTGCTACAAATGGCTTGAATGATGCTCTTGGCGGGATAAAGGGGAAAGAAGATGACGAACAAGCCACTAATTACGGAATTCGGCGAAGTGGGAGCCACCAATGTGAGAATTGGAGATGCAACGGAGTGTCGTAAAGCCATTTCGGACGCAGTAGCAAAGCGTGCGTACGAAATTTATGAACGCTCGGGGCGCCAGCCAGGCTGTGATCGCAAAAACTGGTCTCTGGCCGAGAATGAAATCCTCAAACCTCTTAGCTGTGGAGTTCTGAAATCGCAAAATGGCGTCAACGTCTCAATGTGCAGTTCGTCGCTTAGTGCGAAGGATATTGAGGTTTGCGTCGAACCGCATCGCCTGATCGTTCTGGCGCACAAAGACTCGAATCCGACGACTGGTGACGCGGCGATTTATCGAGTGCTTCCTTTGGCAGACGAAATCGAGCCATCCTCGGTAAGGCTAAGAGCGCATGGCGGTGTGCTCGAGATCAAGTTGGGCAAAACCGGCGCAGACAAAAAACCTCTTCTTGCCAAGGTTGCCGCTTGATTTAGGGTTTGCGGTCAGCGATGAGAAGCAAGTTGCCAGCAATCTCTGGCGATTGCCCAATCTTTCTGCGCGCGAATGATTAGGACGCGGACGGCGGAGTTGCGGAGTCGCCACCTACTCTCGACCATCCGCACAGCGTGTCGTGCATAAGGTCCGCTTACGAAGTTTTCGTTCTCTTCGCGTGGATGTAATGCTTCACGGTCGTGGGTTCGATCACAAAGCTGAGCACTGTGTTTTCGAGCTCGCGATCTGCCACGGTAAAGCGGTCATGTTGCCTTTGATGCTCGGCCCAAGAGTCCACCAGAAATGTCTCCAGATAGACATTGGGGGATTTCGTGTCGTAGAAGATGCCCCACCGCGAAGCACCATCGCGACGGCGAACGCGCTGATACCGATAGATCTCATTCAGGAAATCTGACGCTTTCATGGGATCAATGACATAGGTTTCTGTAACCAGTACCGGACCAAGATCAGACGCGTGTTCTTAGAACATGCTCGGGTCGCCCCAATGGTTCCACGTGCTCAGGTCAATCGTCATGCTCGGAACAGGAATCGGGAACTGCAGAAGCAGGGATGTTCCGATTCCAATGGCCGAAAAGAGGAGCGCTAGGCGGACATTCGTGTGCTCTGCCGCGAACCCCACACCGCACTGCCAACGGCTATGCTACCTTGAAAGACAAAAAGATACGCTGCCAGCACTCGCGCGCGGACCCAGTCAGGTGCCAGGTTCTGAACCATGGTGTTGAACAGGGACATAAAAACGGTCCACGCTGCGCCGCCGAAGAGCATCAGGACGGACAAAAGTGCGAGACTCTTCAATGTCGCCGTACTCAAAAGAATCACGCCGAATACCCCCGTTGCGATTGAAAGAACTGTTTCCGTCGAGAGTTTGGACTGGACGTGCTGTAGGACAATGGCTCCAAGCACCGCGCCGACTCCGAAGAAGCCAAGCAAAACCCCGTACCCGAGCGCGCTCTTGTTCAGCTCTCTCGCGATAGTCGGCAAGAGGGCCCAAAATGAGCTTGCAAAGAAGATAACGATCCCCGCCCGTACCAAAACCGCCCGAATTCCGGGCGAGTAACGCACGTAGCGAATCGCCGCCCAACTCGCTCCACTCAGCGTCTCGGCCGGCAAATTGCTTTTCCGAACCCGACGCTTCCAAGTGAAGATGACGAAGATCACTCCCAGAAACGAAAGCGTATCCCACAGGAATGCGGTCGCAACGCCCGCAATCGCGATGATCAGCCCGGCGAGTCCGGGGCCCATATCGCGCGCCACGTCGGAGCTTCTATGGCATCGCCGAGCGAGATCGCTAATGTGAGTAGTAACAGAAGCCACGGCGTCATTATCCCCATAAAGGTGGAGGCAGTAAGGATCGTCGCGACGGCGAACATCCATATCTCTGTCCCCAGGATGAGCTTGCGGCGGTTTACAATGTCTCCGATGGAACCCGCAGGCAAGGCCAACAAGAAAAACGGCAAAGCAGAAGCAGTTTGGATCAGCGCAACATAGACAGGACGGCTGGAGAGCGATGTCATCAGCCACGCGGCACCAACGGACTGCATGAAGGTCCCAATATCCGATACGAGGTCTGCGATGAGCAGGTTTCGAAAAATCGCGGTGTGGAGAGGCCGCCACGGACTAATGGAAGCAGATGATTCGTGTCGGGCGGATGCAGGCATAGCCGCTGAATTTACGTCAAGATGCGAAGAATTGATGAATCTGTGACTCAAGATTCCTGGCGACGACGGCAGTTTTGACTTGGGAATTCAAACCCCATCCTGGACAAATGGTACCGTCATGGTCCAACGTGAGTATGCGAAGTTTCACGAGTTTGCCTCCGCTGACGTAGCCACCCTCCGATTCCGCCCGATGTGATGAGTTTCGCAGCCGCTTCTGTGTTGACCACTTCGATTTCGGCTCGATTCGCACGAGCTAGTTCGGGGAGAGCTTCACTCAGCATTGCGCGTTCTCTCGCTCCGCCACACGAGACGCAAACTGGGTCGGCGGAGCGGCTCGCAAGACCACACTTCACGCATTGGCGAAGCCTTGCGTCGAGACCTCGGACAAGCATCAGCGTGCTGACTGTCCCATTCTGAAGCTGAGCAAGCGTCTCATCGAGCCCGACGACGGTCCCGTGACGTCCGTCCAACAAATCGTCAACCCGTTGTTTTATGAGTTCTTTCTCTCGTGCTTCAATCAGGGGCGTCAAATGAGCGTTTAGATCGGAGATGGTGACGCGAGCCAGGTCTTCGTTAATACATGCGACTCTGTCTCGGAGCTGACGTGGCAGTTGGAATTCAATGGGTTCCGTCAGGCGTGCAGAACCAATGAGAAAGATGGAACAGAGGCCTTCTTTCGCGCATAAGTTTCTCGTCTTTTCTGCAACTTTAACAAAGAAGTGCCGAAACTCGTCATTTACACGCGACTTGAAGGCGTCGCGCTGGGGTCCGTGTGGCATTCGTGTTCTGCGCTGCGCCATATGGGCGTGATCCTTTTCCTTCCACTGGGAAACATCGATGCGAAACTTCAGCTCGGGAAATTCGGCCATTTCTCCAAGATGAAATCGAAAGAACCGTGCGCCGGCTTGATCCACGGCAACGATGCAGCAAGGCTTTTGTTCATCCATGATGCCGAGGAGTTGCGATACACACGGCTTTCCCCAATGTAGTTCGTTCCTCACAGGTATTTCGAGATTAACCGTCTCCCAGGTTGCAGGGCCGGCAAAGATTAACAGGCCCCTCTGATGCGAAGTCTGATCGCGCAGGAAGTGTTCGACTCTGCTCAATTGTTCTCGAAACAGCCTTCTTTCCCGAACCGGCACATCGGCTCCGACAGATTTCGCCTCATCTTTAAGCCATGTCAGGTAGCCTGGAGCCTTCCTTTGGTTGTCGCGTTCGGCTGGATTTGTATCGAGGTAGATGGTCAGTACGGGTTGCGGTAACCGAACAAACGTCAATGGGTCTAGAGTTTGCATATTCCCCTCGCTCTGGCGTTTCTGATGGCGAAACGTTCCTGTTGGACGATTCGCTCACCCAACAGAGAGTACTAGCGTTCTGTGTCGAGCCATATGAGGGATGTCACGCGGGTATGTGATACGAGTCACAGATGGGCCCAGGAGAGAGGTCTAAGAAAGAAGACAGGGATGGAGACGGGCCGTCGGATTGGTGAAAAAATAGGCCAAGAGTCTTTGGCGTGCCTCAGAGCGCATGTCGAGCAGCATCGTAGTTGAATTGTACCACAAATGTGGTTGTATATAACCACTACAGAAAATACGGACTTGGGTCCGATCTGAGTCCATTTGCTGCCTCATTAACAATGTTCATTGCGGTGCGGGCGCAGACTAGCTCGATGGTTCGTGGCAGGACTGCAAGCGCCACCGCGATTTGCCGGCCGAGATGACCCACTGATGGAAACTCCGGAGAAATAAACGGCGACGGGCCGGGGATGTGTTATAGTGGTGCTGCGCTTAATACCGCGGTTGTGTTGTGCGGCTGCTCCGGATACGTAATACCTGAGATTCCCCGCCTTCAGTTCTCTCCGATGTCTTCAGCGTAATTTCAAACCAACACTGGTAATCAGGATTACCGTGCGTGTGTGAACGGTTGTGCGCACAGAATCGATTGCACCAGTAGAGAAGGCAATACACAAGATGGATAGCTTCACAGAACTACCGATTTCCAGTTACACGAAGGACCGCATCGCGTTGAATCATTTTTCGATTCCGACCCCGGTGCAAGCCGCGGCAATCCCGCAGGCTTTGGATGGCAAAGATGTGCTTGCGACCGCGCAGACGGGAACAGGCAAGACGCTCGCGTTTTTGATTCCCGTAATGGAGCGATTACTGCAGCAAAACGCGCCAGGAATAGCGGCGCTCGTTCTTGTACCGACGCGCGAACTTGCGATGCAGGTAGTCGATCAATACAACGCGCTGAGAGGCGTGAAACTGTCGCCTGCGGCGCTTGTCGTTGGAGGCTTGGCCGAAGGTTCGCAGCTCACCGCGCTGCGCAAAGGAGCGCGGCTTGTCGTCGCCACTCCCGGGCGATTAGAAGATTTTCTGGACCGCAAATTGGTTCACTTCCGGACATTGCAGATTTTGATCCTCGATGAGGCAGATCGCATGCTCGACATGGGATTCCTTCCAGCGATTCGCAGGATCGTGGGAGTGCTGCCGAAAGAGCGCCAGACGATGTGCTTTTCGGCGACGCTCGAGGCTTCGGTCGCGCACCTGGTGCATGATTACATGCGCCATCCCGTGCGACTGGCGTTCGGCTCGACGCTCAAACCTTCGGAGAATGTGCGGGTGCAGGCATTCGAAGTTTCCGCCGATGGCAAACAGGATCTTTTGCAGCGGTTGCTCGCCAAAGAGACGGGCCGCTGCTTGATTTTCGCGCGCACGAAACGCGGCGCGGAACGCCTGGCGAAAAATCTGAACCGTGAAGGCTTTGCGGCGGCCATGATTCATGGTGGGCGCTCGCAATCGCAGCGCACGGCGGCGCTCACAGGATTTCAACAGGGCCGCTACAGAATTTTAGTGGCGACTGATCTTGCATCCCGCGGGATTCACGTGCAGGACATCGCGCACGTCATCAACTATGATCTTCCCGAGATCGCCGAGAATTTCATTCATCGTGTTGGCCGTACGGGCCGCGCGGGCGGGCGCGGAGTGGCTTCGACTCTCTTCGCACGCGAGCAGCGCGCGGAGTTATTTCAATTGGAACGAACGCTCGGCATTCAAATTGAGAGAATGCTGGACGACGGCAGCCACTTCGCTAAGGCGGATCGTAGTCAAAGCCGTCCAACCACTCATCGCGCGATGCAGTCGTCAAGGATCAGTGCTTCGAGCAGCAGCGAGCGTGGCGTATCTGCTCCGATATACAGGATGGATCGTCTGCCCGGGGAAGTGCTGCAAGCGCAGATGGAAAATTAGCCCGCGATTCCGAGGAAATACCCACGCTTTGATTCCTTCACCCTAGCCGCATTTTGCCCAGGGTGAAGGAAATTTCATTCGTGCAGATTCGAACAGTCTTTACTTTTTCTCAGCGTCGTTGGCGCGTCGGCGCTGGTGCAGTTTGTTGAAGTCTTTCACGAACACGCGGAGGCCGAAACTCGGTGTGATTTTTGTATAGCCTGCCGAAATTTGTTCCTTGTAGTGGTCCAAAAAGAAATCGAATGGATCACCGGGGTCCATGTCGATCAGAATCAGGTCGGCGTCGTCCATCGTTAGCTTGCCGAAGCGCAGCGTATTTCCGTGGTATGACATGTAATTTCCGACGCGCAGATACTTGACGGATTTGGCGTCGTCACTCCCGAAAGTTTGCACCAGGGTATTGCCTTCAAGTCGAATGGCCGCGACCTTGCCGCGGATATGTGGTGCGGGCAAAATTTCCGAAAGATCCAGAATCAAATCGTTCTGATCGGTCGCGACACCTGGAATCTTGCCCGTCTTAACGAAATCGGCGATCTGGACATTGAAGAGGTCCATCAAACCCTTCACCGAAACGTGCAGCGCCTTGATTTTTTCCGTGTGCAGGCGGATCTTTCCGTCGCGAGTAGGAGTCAAAACTCCATCGGTTTCAAACGGGATGTCGCCTTTCGCATGCAGCTTACCTTTTATCTTCAGGCGGTTGTTCTCCATCGTGACCGAAATATCCTTCAACGGCGCATTCGCGCTTGCGAAAACATAGGAATTGAATACGTTCGCGAGCGAAACAGTATCGATCGCGATTTTTCCGGAGCTGATTTCGATATTGAAGGATTTGTTGTCGTCGAATATCGGGAATTTGTATTCGCCGGTGGGGACGACGTCGCCGTTCAGCGTTTCAATGTGGACAACGACAGAGTCTGAAAAGTGATAGAGCACGTTGCGCATCTGCACTCTCACGGGAGCTTTTTGATCGCTGGGAGCGGGCTGCGTTTGCGCCCTCAGTGTGAGTGGAATCAGAACGCAGGCGACAAAGCACAGCACCCGGCACACCGACTGCCAGGTAATTCTGGTGCGAAAAAACGAACAGCCGGTGATTTTTGGTTGCAAATCGCGTACCCCCGACAATTAAGATGCGCAAGCCGGGGCTACGTCGCTCCTGTGGTTCGTAATCGCTACTCATCGCGGACATTCGTGACACTACACGAGGATCCATGGAAGCGGGTTCACGGGACTTCCGCGCACTGCGATTTCAAGCCATAATGGGCGGGCAAATGGGCAGAAAGTTGAGCGACATCATCACCGGGTACAACGCAAGTTCGCCCCTTGCCGAAGCGCATACGATTCCGTCTTCGTGGTACGTGGATCCGCGCGTTGAGCAACTCGAAAGCGAAGCCGTGTTTGGGCGGAATTGGCAAGCGGTCGGGCGTGCCAGTCAGGCCGCTGAGCCCGGGCAATTTTTCACCGCAGACGTTGCCGGAGAGCGCATCGTCGTTGTGCGAAGCGCCGATCACGAGTTGCGCGCTTTCTACAATGTGTGCCGCCACCACGCCGCGGCCGTGGTTGCAGAGGCCGAAGGCCACGCGGCGAATTTTCGCTGCCCATATCATGGGTGGACGTACGGCACCGACGGAACATTGAAAGGCACGCCCGATTTCGACGGCGTGTGTAATTTCGATCGTGGCAAAAATGGTTTGGTGCCCGTTCGCGTGGCGACATGGGAGAAATTTGTTTTCGTCAATCTGGACGGGCAATCCGGGCCGCTTGAAACCTTCCTGGGGAGTCTCGTCAAGCGCGTCGCGCCGCTGCGTCTCGTATCCCTTCACTTTTTCGAGCGGCGTACATACGAACTGAACTGTAACTGGAAAGTGTACGTTGATAATTTCCTCGACGGTGGGTATCACGTTCCGTATCTGCACAAGGGTCTGAACAGCGTGCTGGATTATGCGAATTATACAATCGAAAACGAAGATCGTTTTTGCCTGCAATCGAGTCCCGTGGAGACGTCGAGCGCGAATGCCGATGCTGATGCGGTGGCGACGCGACAAGGGAATCGCGCGTTCTATTTCTGGCAGTACCCGAATTTCATGTTGAACTGGTATGCAGGTTATCTCGACACGAATCTTGTACTGCCGCTTTCGATCGACCGCTGCCGCGTGATTTTCGATTTTTATTTTGCGGGCAGCGGAGACGCCGCGAGGGAATACAATCAGCAAAGCGTCGCTGTTAGCCATCGCGTGCAGGAAGAAGATGTTGGGATATGCGAAGCGGTGCAGCGGGGGTTGCATTCGCGCGCCTATGTGGCGGGACGCCTTTCCGTGCGGCGCGAAGCGGGCGAGCATTTATTTCATCGGCTGCTGCACGCGGATCTGCAGGCGGGTTTGGCTCGCACAACCGGTGATTGCGGGCAAACTTGAGAAAAGTAAAAAAGCGGAGGCGAAAAGGACAATGGATGCCAAAGCAGGTGCGCAGGAAAGATTCCGCGATGTGCGGAAGAACTTACTGAATCTGAGCCACCGAATCCACGCCAATCCTGAGCTTGGTTTCGAGGAAGAGAAGGCGTGCGGGTGGCTTGCGGACGAACTGGCGGGTGCGGGATTCGACGTGCAACGTGGGGTTTGCGATGTGCCGACGGCGTTCATCGCGCGCGCCGGCCACGGGCCATTACACATTGCGATTTGCGCGGAGTACGACTGCCTTCCGGAAATTGGGCACGCGTGCGGCCACAACCTGATCGCGGCGATGGCCGCGGGCGCGGGAATCGCCGCAGCGAAAGTGGCGGACGACGCGGGATTGACGGTGAGCGTGATCGGCACGCCGGCGGAAGAGGTGGGCAACGCGAGCGGGAAAATCGTGATGCTCGAACGCGGCGGGTTTGCCGGAATTCATGCCGCGATGATGGTGCATCCCGCGCCGATCGAAATGCTGGAAGCGCATCTGATTGCGGCGTCGATTTTTGACGTGTATTACACGGGCAAGGAAGCGCACTCGTCGGCATTTCCGGAAATGGGGATCAATGCAGCCGATGCGCTCACTGTCGCGCAAACGTCAATTGGTCTATTGCGGCAACACTTGCGGCCGACCGATCGCGTGCATGGAATCATTACGCACGGCGGGGATGCGCCTAACGTTGTCCCGGCGCATACTTCCGCGAAATATATGGTGCGAGCTGAAAGCATCAAGGAACTGGACGACGTGCGCATGAAAGTTCATCGCTGCTTTGAAGCGGGCGCGATTGCCACGGGCGCGAAGCTTGAAATTCGCGGTGGCGACAAACCATACGCCGACGTAAAGTACGACCATGAAATCAGTTTGATCTACAAGCGAAACGCCGAGGCACTGGGGCGAAAATTTCCCGAGCTGAGTCCGCAAATGGCGCGCATGGCCGCATCGACCGACATGGGCAATGTTTCCTACGCGATTCCGTCCATTCACCCGATGATTGGAATCAATTCGCTGCCCGCGGCGAATCATCAGCCCGAATTTACGGCGCACTGCATCACGGAAGAGGCGGATAAGGCAGTGCTCGACGGTGCGCTGGCGATGGCGTGGTCCGCGATTGAAATGGCAGGTAACGCAGCGTTGCGCGGGCGCTTGATGAAGAAATCGGACGCGAGCGCGTAATTTTATTTTTCTTCGAGGAGTGATTTCCAGTGGGACAGATGATTCAGAGAAGGTGTGTGCGTGTGGTCAAGCACAAGCGGCGTGATCGAAATCGCGCCATCCATAATCGCGGCGTAATCGGTGTCCGGGTCAATTCCTTCCAGCAATTTTTGTTCATGCAGCCAGTAATATGTGCGGCCGCGCGGATCTTCGCGGCGTTCAAGAACGTTGCGCGTGATTTTGGACGACTGACGCGTGAAGCGCACGCCGCCTTTCCACGGATGCGGGATGTTGACGTTGAGCAACACGCCCGGAGGCAAACCTTCCTTCAAGATGAGCGGCGCGAGGCGTGCGAGGAACCGGACCGCCGGTTGGTAATCGAAAGTCTTTCCCCGGTACACGATAGAGACGGCGATCGCAGGAACGTGGTTGATCGCCGCTTCCATCGCCGCGCCCACGGTGCCCGAATAGTAGACGTTTTCTCCCAGGTTGCCGCCGGGATTGATGCCCGAGACGACCAGATCGGGGCGCTCCCCCAGCAGTGAATGAAACGCGAGGATCATGGCATCCGCGGGCGTTCCGTCGACGGCCCATTCGCGGTCGGCAATTTGCTCGCAGAAAATCGGTTTGCGAAGGGTGAGCGATTGCGCGGCGGCGCTGCGTTCGCTCGAGGGAGCGACAACGGTGACGCTGCCGATATTCGCAAGCCCTTGCGCGAGGGCGCGCAAGCCTGGCGCGGAAATACCGTCATCGTTCGTGACTAAAATGTTCGGCATGAAGAGCGAGCCAACAAATTATAGATCAATTATCGAGCAGCCAGAGGGATTTGCCGATGAGGCGTGCGCTAGCTGAGAAAATGGTCGGGACGACTGGATTCGAACCAGCGACCTCACGCACCCCAAGCGTGCGCGCTACCAGGCTGCGCCACGTCCCGACCGTTGCAGAAGCTTCCTGCCAGCGAACAGCGAAACATATCCTGCGTCCGACTGGAAGCAAAAAATAGCGTATCACCGGGGTTCGAGGAGGGTCAAGGCGGCGAGAAGCTCTTCGCGAAGATCGAGCAAGTGTTTGCGCTGCGCGCGGGAAAGTTCATGGTCGCGGTCGCGAGCGGGAGGCGGTACGGGAGCTGGCTCGACGCCGGGGTCGGCGATCCCACTCTGCTCAGCCAAGTGGCGGCGCGCTCCGGCGATTGTGAAACCTTCATCGTAGAGCAGGCGCTTGATTTCGAAGACGGTTTCGATGTCTTCGCGGCGGTACATGCGATGCCCGCTTGAGCTCTTCACGGGCTGCAGCGTGGGGAATTCGGTTTCCCAGTAGCGCAGGACGAACGCTTTTGTGGCGGTCAACCGGCTGACTTCGCCAATGCGGAAAAGGCTCTTGTCCGGGATGGCCGTCGTTAGCGCTGCCGATGACATAGCTGTTTCGTTCCTCTTTTTGCCAGCTTCTAAAGGTTATGGTAGGCCGATTTCGCGGGGTGTCAACCCCCGGCCGCACGCGGTAGAGCTTTGCGAGATGCTCACGATTGTGGTTCAAGATTTACGGTACGCAAAAAGCGCGGCGGCTTGCGGACGCGAGTCGCCTGTTCGAAGCCGTAGGCAATCTTGATCAATGTCGGCTCGCTCCAGGCCCGCCCGAAGAATGAAATGCCGACGGGCAGACCGAAAACGAATCCAGCCGGGACACTGATATTCGGATATCCCGCGATGGCGGCGGGAGACGAGCTTCCACCCGTATCATGATCGCCATCGACAAGGTCGGTGAGCCAGGCGGGACCGGCGCCGGGGGCGACAAGCGCGTCGAGATGATTCTTGTCCATTACCGCGTCGATTCCATCCTGGCGCGTGAGGCGGCGATTCTTTTCGAGTGCGTCCCAATATGCCTTTTCGGTCAGCGGGCCTTTCTTCTCGGCTTGCAACATGATGTCCTGGCCGAAGTAGGGCATTTCTTTATCGCGATGCGCTTCATTGAAAGCGATGATGTCCTTCAAGGAATGCACGGGCGCGTTTGAGCCGTATTGCGCCAGATATTCGTTCAAATCGTGTTTGAATTCGTAGAGGAGTACCTGAAATTCAGAGCCATTCAATTTGTCCATGCCCTCGAGTTCGACGGGGTCAATCAGAATCGCCCCTTCGCGCTTCAGAACGTCGAGCGCGGCGTTGATGAGCGGATCAACTTTTTCCGAGTCGAAAAATTTCCTGAGCACGCCGAGGCGAGCGCCGCGCAGGCCGTCGCGGTCAAGAAATTTCGTGTAATCCTCGGCCGCTTTACCGCGTGACGCTTCGGTGGCGGCATCGGCCGGATCGACACCTGCCATCGCGCCGAGCAAAATCGCGGCATCAGAAACAGTCCGGCACATTGGGCCCGCGGTGTCCTGGGTGTGTGAAATAGGAATGATACCCGCGCGGCTGACGAGTCCGACGGTTGGCTTGATGCCAACAAGGCCGTTGAGCGAGGACGGGCACACGATCGAACCATTGGTCTCGGTCCCCACCGAGACCGCACACAGGTTGGCGGAAGTGGCGGCGCCGGAGCCGGAACTCGAGCCGCAGGGATTTCGGTCGGTCGCGTAAGGATTCTTGGTTTGTCCGCCGCGGCCGCTCCATCCGCTGGACGAATGGCTCGAACGGAAATTCGCCCACTCGCTCAGGTTGGTCTTGCCTAAAATTACGGCACCGGATTCGCGCAATCGGCGCGCGACGCCGGAATCCTTGGCCGGAGTGAATCCGCTGAGAGCAAGAGAGCCAGCCGAGGTCATCATGCGGTCGGCAGTTCCGATATTGTCCTTGATGAGGACAGGAATGCCATGCATGGGGCCGCGGGGGCCCTTGGTTTTGCGCTCCGCATCGAGTGCATCGGCAATGGAGAGCGCATCCGGATTTAATTCGATGATGGAATTTATGGCCGGGCCTTGCTTGTCAATTTCCGCGATGCGGTCGAGATATTTTTGCGCCATCGAGCGGGCCGTAAGCTTTCCCGAGTTCATGCCGCCTTGAAGTTCCGTAACCGTGATTTCGTCGAGATCGAAGGGCTTCACGTCGGCCGGCGATTCTCGGAATCGTGGTCGCGCGAAAGTCGGCGAGGCGAGCGAGGTCGCGCCCAGCACTGCTGCGGACCCGAGAAATCTTCTGCGGCTCAGTTCGGAGGCAGCGTGTTTGTCATGTTTTGGGGACAAGGTGTGTGGCTCCTGTTCTTGAATAAAAGTTGCGGACCCTCCGCGGCAATGGGATGCGAAGTTGGCCAGTTGAGTTTTTCAACGGGGCGATTGTAAGCGAACGTTCGGCGGATTTCACTGGTGAATTCAGTTGTCGCGCGGAGGCGCGCGGCGCGTGCGTTGTTTGACGCGTTGCTGGAAACGGATGGGCGTTCCGGTAAAGTCAAATTTCTTGCGGAGCTGGTTTTCGAGGAAGCGTTCGTAACTGAAATGCAGGCGACGAATTTGATTGGTGAAAAGCACGAAAGTCGGCGGAGCCACGGAGGCTTGCGTGAGGTAATAAATTTTGATTTTGCGGCCGGATGGAGAAGTGCCGCGGTCGAGATCAACGGCAGCGAGCCAGCGATTCAGCTCGCCGGTGGAGACGCGGCGCTCGCGCGAGGCCATGACTTTATCGATCAGCGCAAAAAGACCCCCCGTGCGTTCACCGGTGAGCGCGGAGAGAAAAATGATAGGGGCATAATCGAGGAACTTCAGCTTTTCGCGAATGAGTTTTTCGTAGTCACCCATCAGCTTCATAGGATTGAAAGCGCCCTTCTCGGGCTTTGCCTTTTTCTCGGCGGCGGCCCGGTGTTGCGCGGCTTCGAGTGCGAGGTCCCATTTATTGATGACCACGATCAGCGCGCTGCCGGATTGCTGCGAGTAGCTGGCGATGGTGGCGTCGTGCGAAGTGACGCCCAGCGCGCCATCGACGACGAGCAGCGCAACGTCCGCGCGTTCGAGATGGCGCCGCGCCATTACCACGCTCAGTTTTTCAGCAACCAGACGCGTTTTGCCTTTGCGGCGGATGCCTGCCGTGTCGAGAAAGCGGTACATTTTGCCGTTCTGATCGACAACGGTATCAACAGCATCGCGCGTGGTGCCCGGCTCGGCGGAAACAATCGAGCGATCTTCGCCGACCATGCGATTGAGCAGCGTCGACTTTCCAACGTTCGGTCGTCCGACAATGGCGATATTGATTTCCGGCGGAGCCTCAGGCGCAGCGCCAGCGGAGAAAGTTGCAGTCAGCGAATCGAGAAGATCGTCGATGCCAAGGCCGTGCTCGCAAGAAACCGGGAAGACCTGCGCGCCCAATTCGTAAAAGGATGCGGCCAGCGCAATGTGTTTTGGCGTGTCCACTTTATTGGCGACGATTACCGGCGGCTTACCCGCGCGGCGAAGAAGTTGCGCCAATTCGAAATCCAGCGGTACGGGACCCGTGCGCGCGTCGGTCACCAGAATTACGTGCGTCGCATTTTTGATTGCCATGTGCGCCTGGCGAAGGATTTCTCCGGGGATGCCGGCTTTGTCTTCGGGCACAATCCCGCCCGTATCGACGACCTCGAAGGGCCGGCCTTCCCATTCCGCGGTGCCGTAGATGCGGTCGCGCGTGATGCCGGGCTCGTCGGTGACGATCGAGCGGCGCGTGCCGGTCAGGCGATTGAAGAGTGTGGACTTGCCCACGTTGGGCCGTCCGACAATGACGATGGATGGCAATTTGCCGGTGATCGTTTTGGCGTTGTTGCTCGTTTTGCTTTTCATAGGAGCCGGGCGCGCATTGCGCAGTCCTTTACCCTACCACGTCGGCGGCGGTTATCGTGGCTCGCAATGGCGACTCCAGGCAGTTGTTTGAGAATCACGATGATGCAACTTTGCGCGTTCCGGTAGATTGTTATACTTTTTAGCGTTGGGTGTGGGTCGTAGATCGTGGTTCGATTGGAATTAAGAATGGAAATCGTGGCATTGGCCGGCGGAGTGGGAGCGTCGAAGTTCCTCTTGGGACTTAGCCGCATCATTGATCCGCGCGAACTCACGATTGTCGTCAACACGGGCGACGACATCGTACTGCATGGGCTGGCGATCTCGCCGGACCTGGACATTGTGACGTACACATTGGCGGGCGCCGTCAA
This sequence comes from Candidatus Acidiferrales bacterium, assembly GCA_049678845.1. Taxonomy (GTDB): domain Bacteria; phylum Acidobacteriota; class Terriglobia; order Acidiferrales; family UBA7541; genus DAHUXN01. The sequence continues at coordinate 527 of JBAUEX010000041.1, read as the reverse complement.
TTCCGAAACGGGCTGGGGCTTTACTGACGAGACCTTCCACGCGCTTGAGCAATTGGCGCGGTTTGGAGGTCCGAGTTGGTTTCATCTTGGCGATCGCGACCTCGCAACGCACATTCACCGCACAGCGATGATGCGCTCGGGCGCGACTCTTTCGGAAGCGGCAGAATCGATTCGGCAAGCGCTCGGCGTTGAGGCCAACATCTTGCCGATGTGCGATCAGCCCGTCCCAACGATGATTGAAACGCCAGAGGGGCGGCTTAACTTTCAGGAATATCTGGTGCAGCGGCGCGGGGAGCCTGTCGTTTTAGGAATTTCGTTCGAACGAATTGAGCAAGCGCGTCCTGCTCGTGCCGTGCTTGAGTCGCTCGAAGATGCAGCCGCGATCGTCATTTGCCCCAGCAATCCACTGATCAGCATCGGTCCGATACTCGCGGTTCCCGGAATTCGCGATGCGCTGCGCAAGAGAAGAAAGAATGTCGTCGCAATTTGCCCCATCGTCGGCGGGAAATCGTTGAAGGGCCCATCCG
>JBAUEX010000040.1:0-1884 GCA_049678845.1 Candidatus Acidiferrales bacterium | reverse complement strand
GTACTGGAGTGGCTTTGAGGTGAACCCAAAATGACGAACCTCGACAAAACCATGAATCCCCTCGTCATTGCCATGGCTCTCGTCGCCTACTTTGCCTTCCGCTTTCATCGTCTCGCGTGGTTTGCCGCCAAACTTCACATCGCGCCAAAGAGCTGGAATCGCTGGATTTTTGGTCGTGCCTCCGACCCGAAGCCGCATTAATTCGCCGCAGAGTTGACGCAATCACGAGTTCGTTTCAGTCGACCTGCGACAACGGAATGATCACGCTGCCAAGTTCAGTGGTGCTCGGGTCCTCCACGAGCACCCGCAACGTAGTCACGCCAGCCCGAGGCTGCACAAATTCGTGAAACAGGATGCCCGATTTCAGAAGGGCGTCGTATTGTTTCTCCGGGAACTGCAGAGTGAAGGTCTTGCCAGACTGCAAAACCACTCTCCCCGTTTGATCCTGTTCGACGATGTAGACCTCGACGGAACCTTTCCGCAGGCCACCGCTCTGCACCAGACGAAGATTGTGAGCATCGATGGTGCATAAAACTCTGAGCGAATGCGGGGGCTGATCCACCCGATCCACTGTGGCCGTTAGCGGAATTGACGAAGATTCGATAGGACTCTGAACGGCGCTGACGAGCCTAAACTCATCTTCGGTCTTCGTCGCCGCGGTATCCGGAAATGCGAAATAACCCTTCGGATAGCGTATGGTCAGACCCTTGCGTTTGGACTCTACTTTCAACTCGTGAAATTTTCCATCCAGCGAGTCGCCGTTTATATAAAAGCCCAGCGTGTAAGTCACCTCTGAATCTTCAACGGCTTTGCGAATCGCGCCGGTGATGTCGTTCGTATTGGTAAAAGCCTGGCCGCCGGTTTCGTCAGCGAGCTTCTGCATCGTCGTAATGCCGATGGGCTGCGACGACTGCGCGGGCATATTGTCAAGTTTACCGCTCGCTCCCGAAACATCGTCGAAATCGGCTGTGCCCCAAGCGCCGGCCGCTACCGTCGGCGATTGCGCGAGCAGACCGCGCGCATCAACCGGGTAAACGGCGATATTCGCTGGGCTAAGCATGCGGGCCATGGCGGCGCCCGAAAAAGGAAGGTTCGCTGTGAGCCAGACAAGATTCTTGCGTCCCGGAATGTTGGCGACGTGCGCGGCAATGGCCTGCAACGCGGCCATCGTTTGTGCACCGCGATCCTGATTGGCCGCCCCGGCGAGACGCCCCGATGCTCCGTTCTCGAATCCATCTCCCTGCCCAAAAATAGCGCGATGGGTGTGTCCACCGAGGACCATGACGGTGCTGCCGGGCTCGACAACCGCGCGATTCGTAATCGATCCGGTGTCGTAGTTTTGCAAAATCGCGAGGAGTTGGTCACGATTGCTCGTGAAATCGCATAGTACGCGCAGGGAATCACTGAGGCCGTAGATGGCAACGCGATCCTGCGGCTGGAGCTGCTTTATGAATTCAATCAGGTGCGATTTCGCGTTCCGAAGCGCAAGATCCTCGACCCAGTAGGGCGTCTTCTCATACCTCGATTGCGGAGCGGACCCGTAAAGGGTGTTCAAGTTGTCGAGGAGAACGACGGTAATGCTTCTGGGCGCGGTCACGCCATACTGCGGCAAATCGGAGAACGTGTTGTGCGGCGGTGGCTGTCGGGGTGGTTGTTGTGCGGAGGCGGCAGCAGCGGCGGAGAAAATGCTAATTTTCTGCGGCTTGCCCTGATCCAGTACCGTGAAATCGTCTTTTGTTAAGTTGGCGACTGGGCCGTTTTTGTCGCGAACAATGACGCCGACTTCGACCAGCCGGGTGGCTACGTGAATCTGCGAGGTCCGCTGAGATTCCTGCGACGCCAGAGTCAATGGCACGAGCACCAAAGCGAGCGCAACACCAAAGC
>JBAUEX010000039.1:0-2531 GCA_049678845.1 Candidatus Acidiferrales bacterium | reverse complement strand
GGATTCGAGCATGTCCCAGGCGGCGTCGGGGAAATCGACGAAGTCGTTGAATTCGCCCGCACCTCGCAGCCACAAGCCTCCATCGATCACCACGCATTCGCCGTTAATATATTCCGCCATATCGCTGAGCAAAAAAACCGCGAGATTGGCGAGCTCTTCGTGGCGGCCGAAGCGTTTCATCGGATGGTTTTGCCGCGCACGTTCTTCGAGTTCCTTCGCGGGCATAAGACGCGACCACGCGCCTTCGGTGGGAAATGGGCCGGGAGCGATGGCGTTCATGCGAATTTGGTAGCGCGCCCATTCGACGGCGAGGGAGCGCGTCATTGCGAGGACTCCGGCCTTGGCGCACGCGGAAGGCACGACAAAACCGGAGCCGGAGTTCGTGGCGGCGTAGGTGGTGACGATGTTGAGGATGTTGCCAGGCTGCTTCGCGGCGATCCATTTTCGGCCTAGCGCGAGCGTGCAGTGAAACGTGCCTTGCAGGACAATGCCCACCACAGAGTTGAAAGCGTTCGGCGAAAGTCTCTCCGTGCGCGCGATGAAATTGCCGGCGGCGTTGTTGACCAGCGTGTCGACACGTTGAAATTCCTTTTCCGCCGCGGCGATGGCGTTTTCGACTGCCGCGAAATCGCGCACGTCGCAAGAAGCGTATGCTGCGCGCGCTTTTTTCGCGCGAATTTCGTCGCAAGTTGTCGCGAGGGGCTCTTCGCGTCGGCCGATTAGAAATAAATTCGCGCCCAATCCGGCGAAGCACAGCGCCATTGAGCGGCCGAGTCCCGTACCACCGCCCGTGATCAAAATTGTTCTGCCTTTGAGTAAATCGCTCTGAAACATCGATAAATTCTCCTGACGTCCGCGATGGCCAGAGCTTACCCCGATCGCGATCGAATCCGATGAAAGATTTGTGGCGTCCGATACACCGTTAGAAGCATCATACTGGCGGCGTTGTTGCCGCTGAAGTTGCGACGGGCCGCCAGAACACGCAAACGCGGAGAGGCTAGGAGAGGAGATTGCGCCCGTGAGGAATTTCATCCTCGGTATCGTAGTGGCATTTGTGCTTGCCTTTGTAGGCGTATTTTTTTATTTCGATTTGGGGCTTGCCCCGGTGGCGACGGCAGACAAGCCGATGCCGATGGAGACGTATTTTGCGAAGAAGGCTCTCCACGCGCGAATTAACAAGGAAGCCCCAAAGCGCGACGTTTCGGCGGTCACGACGGCGGATCTGACGACCGGCGCGAAAGTATATCAAGCGAATTGCGCGTTCTGCCATGGATTGCCCAACGGCACAAAATCGGCGGCCGCTGACGGAATGTTTCCACCTCCGCCGCAACTGTTTTCTCCTCACGGCATGGTAGCGGACGATCCTGCGGGCGTGACGTACTGGAAAGTGAAAAATGGAATCCGGCTGACGGGCATGCCGGGATTCCATGAGTCGCTTTCCGAGCAGCAACTGTGGGACGTGACCGCGCTGCTCGCGAGAGCCGATAAACTGCCACCCGAAGTGACGAGTGCGCTCGCTCCGGTTCCCGGCGATCCACCGGATCCTCCCGCTGCGGGCCGGTCTGCTGCCAGTCCGGCCGTGAACGCGCCGGAATGGAAAGATGCGCGGCAAATTTCTCCGGCGGAATTGACGAAGAAACTTTCAGGGCCGCCGGCAGGACGGCCAGTTGTGCTGCAAATTGGATTCGAGGTTCTCTATCAGGGTGCGCATATTCCCGGTGCGATTTTTACCGGTCCCGCGTCAACGGTAGAAGGAGCCGCGCGGCTCAGGGCCGAGGCGGCGCGGATCTCACGGGACAAAGAAGTCGTGATTTACTGCGGCTGCTGCCCGTGGGAAAAATGCCCGAACGTTCATCCCGCCTATGACGAACTGCGCAAGATGGGATTTTCGAATCTAGTGGTTCTGCTGATTCCGCAGGATTTCGCACACGATTGGATTGGTGCCGGCTTCCCTGTCCAACGCGGGCACTGAGTCTTAGAAATCCACGTGAATGCGCAGGCCGGGGACAAGAACTGGACCGCGGTCTTTGTTGTAGCCGGGATTGTTCACGTGCTGCAGATCGAAAGAAACGAACGTGCCGCGCCAGATGTGCGCGGTGTAGTAAGTTTCAAAGATTTTTTCGCGTCCGTAATTCAAGCCTCCATCGCCCAGAAGAAAACCGATACCTCCCAGCGCAAGGTAGCGCGCGTGGTCTCCCGAAATGGCGTTGAGCGAAAATGCCGCGCCGGCGCGATCGTTTTTGCGGCACCAAGCGTCGCCGCTGTAGTCCCCGCCAAGTTCGAAAGCACGATCCACTTCCGTATATGCAAATGATTCGTTGCGGCCGTCATTCCATCCCCACCGGCCGAACGCGCGGAATTTATCCGTTAAGTTCTGTTCGAAATTTAAATCGAAGCCGTATTTGTGACGTCCTTGACGACGGGTAGTAATGATATCGGGCTGCGACGTTTTTCCTGCGAGAAATTCGTCGATCGCGTCGCGATAACTGCCCATGTTCGCGTGATTCAAGTAGGCGACGAGGTGAATCACG
>JBAUEX010000038.1:0-3821 GCA_049678845.1 Candidatus Acidiferrales bacterium | reverse complement strand
GCTCACTTCATCGAAACTCTCCTGCAAGACATTCGCTATGCGCTTCGCATGCTGCGCAAATCCCCCGGCTTCACCGCCGTCGCCGTCCTCACCCTCGCCCTGGGCATTGGCGCCAACACGGCGATCTTCAGTATTGTCGATACGGTTCTGCTCGACCCTCTGCCGTTCAAGAATGCAGATCGCATTGTGGATTTGACGGAATACAGGCCTGGAGCGTTAGACAGCGCGGGAGTCTCCTGCCCTGATTACCTTATCTGGAAGCAGCAGAACGCGGTCTTCGGGGACACAGCCGCATACTTTCTGATCAATGCTTCAAACGACATCGTACTGGGCGGGCCCTCTTCCACGGAGCGTGCGCGCTATTCGACTGTGACGAACAGTTTCTTCACCGTCCTCGGCGTGCAGCCGGCGCTTGGCCGCGGTTTCTCCGCAGCCGACGAAGTTCCCGGCGGTGCGAAGGTTTTTCTCACCAGCGATGCGCTTTGGCACAGCATGTTCGGCGGCGACCCGCGTGCAATCGGCAAAACCTACGTGCTCGACGGAGAGAACTTCACGCTCGTCGGCGTCATGCCGCCGGGCTTCGATTTTCCTAAAGGGTGCGGCGTTTGGGTCCCTACGAGCACGCTCGGCGCATTCGGCTTGCAGGACCGCGTTTCCCATCCCTATCACGTGCTCGGACGATTGCGGCGCGGAGTCAGCCTGACTCAAGCGGAAGCGCAAATCGAGGGCATCCAACAGCGCCTCGCAAAAATCTATCCGAAGACAGACGCAGACTGGCACGTGCGCGGGCAGCCGCTGCTGAATGAAATTATTGGCAACGCGCGCGCATCGCTCCTTGTTTTGCTCGGCGCAGTGGGATTCATATTACTGATCGCGTGCGCCAACGTGGTGAATCTGATGATGGCGCGCGCCTCTGCTCACGAACGAGAATTCGCGATCCGTGCCGTCCTGGGAGCGGGGCGCACGCGGTTGCTGCGTCAAAATCTGACGGAAGGTCTCCTGATCGTCGGTATAAGCGTCGTCCTCGCCGTGGTCCTTGCGAAATGGGGGTTGGCGCTGGCCGTTTCGCTGACGTCGATCCATTTGCCACGCATGGAATCGTTTCATTTGAGCCTCTCTGTCCTTGCGTTCTTGGTGGCTATCGCCGCGTCAACAACTCTTCTTGTAGGTTTGGTTCCCGCGATGGAAGTATCGCGGCACGATCCGCAGAGTTCGCTGTGCCACGGAGAGCGCAGCGGCGCAATTGATCGCCGGAGCCAGCGGCTCCGCAGCTGGCTTGTCATCTCCGAAGTCGCGCTGGCGCTGCTGTTACTCTGTGGCGCCGGACTGATGCTCAGGACCTTTCTGCAACTCAATAAAGTGAATCCGGGCTTTCAGACCGAGCATTTGCTTACGATGAAAATTGCGCTTCCGAGCGGCGAGTATCCGAGGCTCGAGCAGACCTCCGCTTATCTTGACCGGCTCCTCGAGCGCCTTCGTGCGCTTCCCGGCGTGCAATCAGTCGCGGCCGCATCCACACTGCCGCTCAGCGGTGAGTCGGACTGGGGCACTTTCCTGATTGCGGGCCGCCGAGCTCCGGATTGGACAAAGGCGTCTGCGGCAAGCTGGCGCGGCGTCAGCGCGGATTATTTTCGGACGCTGGGTGTTCCGCTTCTGCGCGGCCGCGAATTTACTCTCGCCGACGTGAAAAACCAGAATGCGATCGTCGTCAACGAGGCGATGGCCAAGAAATTCTGGCCTCAGACCGATCCTATCGGCCAACAGATTCTCAACCGCGATCAGCGCAACCCCCTCGAAGTCATCGGCGTGGTTGCCGACACAAAAGGAACGGGGCTCGACGCCGACGCCAAGCCGGAAATGTACACGCTGATTCGCGGGTTCTGGTACACGTTTCTGGTACTGCGCACCAACCAGGGGCCAGCCAGCGTGCTTTCGGAAGCGCGCGCCCAAGTTGCGGCTCTCGACAATGGTGTGCCCGTCTACCAGGTCGCGACAATGGATCAGCTGCTGAGCAGTTCTGTCGCGCCGCAGCGCTTCAATTTGTTTCTTCTCTCTATTTTTGCCGCGCTAGCGTTGACCCTCGCCACCATCGGCATTTATGGAGTGCTGTCTTTCGGTGTCAGCCGGAGGACGCACGAGATCGGCGTCCGCATGGCCCTGGGTGCCCATCCGCGCGATATTCTTCGGCTCATCGTCCAGCAGGGTATGAAGCTCGTCTTCGCGGGCCTGATACTTGGCGTCATCGTTTCCATCGCGCTCACGCGCTTTATGTCGGCTCTACTCTTCCAGGTCAGCGCAATCGATCCACTGACGTTCTCCGGCGTTGCTGTCTTGCTAGTGCTGGTGGCTTTCGCGGCGTGCTGCATCCCGGCGCGCCGAGCCATGTGCGTCGATCCCATGGTCGCCTTGCGTTACGAATAAGTGCGCCGGGATAAACCGGCGTGGAGGAGCGGATGAAAGAGCCGTACGGTGAAGGCCCAGCGAGCCACACCGACCCCGAGTCATGCGCGACCAGTCGCGAGGCTGGGCGTGAAGCGTTGATAGGGGCACATGTAGGCGGGGTATTGAGCCGCGAAATGACGGGAAATCAGGATGCCGACCTTGTTTATTCATGGGGAAGGCAACACCGGTGGGCACGATATCGCGAGCACCCACTGGACCTGCGAGGTCAAAGACCCCCGACATGCATGGAACCTCCACGCGCGAGAACCGGGAGACCCTATCAGTGCCCGACACGAAGTTGTGAGCGGGCCGGTCGAGGAAGGTGATGAGCCAAAATCTCGGCATGAACGCTGGTAGGGAGTCGGATGATCGTGTACTACCTGCGAAGTGCCCGAACAAAGGTGGAAGTCTCTCATCGGCGGAGGGCATGGAGGGAAGACGATCAACCAAGGAGAACACGGGGCAGCTGGCCGCGTCCCAGATACAAAGCTGGGGAAACGCGTTCGCTGGGCTGCGCCGTGTGCGACAAGCAGCTAGAAGGGATAAGCGAGTACGATTCACCGCGCTACTGCACCACGTATCGGTCGCGCTTCTTACGGGCAGCTTCTACGCCTTGAGGCGGGGGGCTGCTCCAGGAGTGGACGGATTGACGTGGCAGGAATACGAGACGGACCTGGACAAGCGATTGGAGGAACTACACAGTCGCGTGCACCGGGGTACGTATCGCGCGCTACCTTCCAAGAGAGCCTATATTCCCAAGCCGGATGGACGGCAGCGGCCCCTGGGCATAGCAGCCCTAGAGGACAAAATCGTCCAACACGCAGTGGGAACAGTCCTCAATCAGATTTACGAGGAGGACTTTTTGGGTTTCTCGTATGGGTTCCGGCCTGGGCGCAACGCGCACGACGCGTTAGACGCGCTCTCGGTGGGAATCCTGAGGAAGAAGGTGAATTGGGTGCTGGATGCCGACATCCGTGACTGCTTTGGATCTTTTTCGTTCGGATGGATGGTCAAGTTCCTCCAGCATCGTATCGGAGATCGCCGGATCCTCCGCCTAATCAAGAAGTGGCTGAGGGCCGGCGTACTTGAGGATGGAAGATGGTCGGAGACGGAGAAGGGGACGCCGCAAGGCTCAGTGATTTCACCGCTACTTTGCAACGTTTACCTACACTACGTTTTCGATCTTTGGGCTCAGCACTGGCGAACGCAGCGGATCACGGGGGAAGTCATCGTGGTCCGCTATGCGGACGACAGTGTGCCACGAGCACAAAGACAGCAGAACCTGCTGTTGGAGTGCGCAACTGCTTAACTGATGAGGGTAGGCCCCTCGGGATCGGCTTACAGGAGCAGGTCCCAAACCACCTTCGGCGGCTTTGGTC
>JBAUEX010000037.1:0-2958 GCA_049678845.1 Candidatus Acidiferrales bacterium | reverse complement strand
GCGCATCACCGCCACCCCGCAGAGCGGCCAGCGCACTTTCCATTATGACGAAGCATCCGACACCTTCACCGACGAACGGTTGACGAAATATCCTCGTTCCTGGCGCATCGAACGCATGGGCGGCGCGAATAAAAAGGAGCTGGCACTCACCTTCGACGACGGCCCGGACACGCCATGGACCGCCGACATTCTGAAAGTCCTCAAGCGGGAAAATGTTCCCGCCACTTTTTTTGTTATAGGTGTCGAAGTCGATAAATATCCCACCATCGTGCGCCAGGAATTTGCCGCAGGCGATGAAATCGGCAACCACACTTATACTCATCCGGATTTCGACCTGGCTTCAAGGGCGCAAATCGAATTTGAGTTGAATTTGACGCAGCGCCTCCTCGAAAGCGACTTGGGCGTCAAGACGCTTCTTTTTCGCCCGCCTTACGGCATCGACGAAGAACCCGAAACGGCCGACGAAGTTGCCAATCTTCCCATACCGCAGTCCATGGGTTACTTGCTTGTCGCGGGCCACATTGACCCGCACGATTGGGGAGAAGAGGGTGGCGTGCCTCCGCCTCCCACGGCCACTATCGTCCAGCGCGTCGTTGACCAGGTCCACAAAGTTCCCGGCAACATCATTATCATGCACGACGGTGGTGGCGACCGCAGCCACACCATCGCGGCTCTGCCGCAAATCATCGAACAGCTCAAGGCGCAGGGCTACTCTTTCGTCACCGTCTCGCAACTCCTGCATCAGACGCGCGCGCAGGTGATGCCTCCCCTCAGCGACGACGAAAAACTTTTTGCCCGCGCCGATTCATTCATTTTCAATTTATTTCACTGGCTCCGCCTTTCGATCGCGTTCATCTTCGTCGCGGGCATCGCGCTTGTCAGCGGACGCGCACTATTTATCGGCCTGCTCGCGCTCGCGGAAAAATTGCGCGCAGCGCCCGAAGATCATCCTGAGTATCAGCCCATCGTCACCGTGCTGATACCCGCCTATAACGAAGAGGCCGTCATTGCAAACACAGTGGGCTCGGCGCTTGCCTCGCATTACGCGAAACTCGAAATCATCGTGATTGACGACGGCTCGACCGACCAGACCAGCGACCGCGTCCTCGAATCCTTCGGCCGCGACGCGCGCGTGCGCCTGATTCGCCAGGCCAATTACGGGAAATCCGCCGCGCTCAATCACGCTCTCTCGGAAGCCTCGGGCGAAGTCATCGTCACCATCGACGCCGACACCATCGTTGATCCCGACGCCGTGCCCCGCCTGGTCCGCCATTTCGCGAATCCGAACGTCGGCGCCGTCGCCGGAAACGTCAAAGTCATGAACCGCAATCGCTGGCTTACGCGTTGGCAGGCGCTCGAATACATCACCAGCCAAAATCTCGAAAAGCGCGCCTTCGATTTGCTGAATTGCATTCCTGTGGTTCCCGGCGCGGTGGGAGCCTGGCGCGCGAAAGTCATGCGCGCCTGCGGAGGCTTCGCGGGTGACACGGTCGCCGAAGACACCGATCTCACTCTCACCATTCGCCGCCACGGCTGGAAAATTCTCTATGACGAAGACGCCATCGGCCATACCGAAGTCCCCGACACGGTCGAGAGCCTGATTCGCCAGCGCTTTCGCTGGACCTTCGGCACTCTGCAGGCCGTCTGGAAGCATCGCGACGCGATCGGCCGCCCGCGCTATGGCACGCTCGGCTGGATCACTTTGCCCAACGTTTTCCTTTTCCAAATTTTGCTGCCGCTTGTCTCGCCGGTGATCGATTTTCTCTTCTTGTTTTCGATTCTTCTCTGGGGACTCGCGCAATTCCGCATCACCCATCTCCCGATGCTGTGGACCAGCGACGACGTCATTCGCTCGCTGATCTTCTTCGCCGCTTTCATGCTCATTGACTTACTCACCTGCGTCATCGCCTTCGCCCTTGAAAAAAACGAAGACTGGTCCCTTCTCGCCCCTTTGCTGATTCAGCGCTTCTATTACCGCCAGATGATGTACGTCGTCCTTTTCCGCGCTCTCAAGGAAGCCGTCCACGGCCGCCCCGTCGGCTGGCGCGGCGTCGAACCTCAAAAGCCCGAGCTCCCTGCCCCGGTGACGCAGCCCGAATAGCCTGGGTGACGCGACATCCGGCGCCCACCTCCGTCACCCAAACTTGACTCCCTTTTTGCGTCAATCCCGAGCGCCTTCTGCCGAGTCGAAGGATCTCGCCTCGATCTTGGTGTTTCGTGGAGGCGATCCTTGGCTCAGCCGCTCCGAAGCGTCTCGCAAAAAATCAGTATTCCTTTCGCGAGCCTCACCCGCGCGAAGTATTCCGTCTCCACAGCGTGGACTCAGGATGCCGCAAAAAAGATTGCCAGAATAAAGTCGTAACGGGCCGGCAGATGCATTCACCTTGTAAGCGGGGCTAGACGCCGGCGGATACAACGTTCGCGCCCGGCTGACATTGCGTTTCGGCGGCGGATAATTTCCGGCGATATGATAGATGCCGGAGCCGCGTCAATTCGATGAGCGGCCGCCACGCAGCATGCACCAAATGGTGCTTGATGAGCAGCCGCCAAAACCGGTTGGAACGTTTGTACAGGTACGACATCGCCAGGTACGGCGCGACGGCTCGCCAATCCTCGGGCCGGCGTCGCCAAATCGACATGTGGGAGAAAAGGCGCTGATAAATCCAGGCGTATCCTTGCTCCAGTTCTTCGGAAGACATATGTTTCGGTCGGAAGACCGCATGCGCCGTGTCGTACAAGGTCCAATCGCAGTGTAACAAACGCTTCTCGGCCTCCATTTGCCGGAACAGCGGTGTCGCCGGATACGGGGTAAGAATGTGAAATGTTGCGCACTCTAGCCTGGAAAATTCATGATTTCAGAAGCACGAAAGGCCTCGCTATGGTACAAATCCGTTGTCTAAGCAGATTTGAGACCAAAAGTGAGGCCTTCGCTTGTCCGAACATACCACAACAGACTGT
>JBAUEX010000036.1:0-3002 GCA_049678845.1 Candidatus Acidiferrales bacterium | reverse complement strand
ATTCCGCACAGTGGAGGAGAAGCGGCGGATCGTCGAGGAGACGCTTCAGCCGGGCGCGTCGGTCGCGCGCGTGGCGCGAGCGCATGGAGTGAACGCGAACCAAGTGTTTGGCTGGCGTCAGCTCTATCGGCAAGGACGGCTGGAGCGGAAGGAGAGCCAAACGCCGAGTCTGCTCCCGGTTCGTGTAACGGGCGCGGTGGTAAAGCAAGCTGCGCGATGCACCCGCACGGCCAACCGCCGAACACCCTGCGGCATGCTTCACGTGGAACTCCCGAAAGGGCAACTACGAATTGCCGGTCGCGTCGACGCGGAGGCGCTACGCGTGGTGCTGGAGAAGCTGCTGGCATGATCGGGCTGCCCGCAGGAACGCGCATCTGGATCGTGGCGGGCGTGACGGATATGCGGCGCGGTTTTGTAGGGCTGGCGGGCATGGTGCAGACGGCGCTGGCGGAAAACCCGTTTTCGGGACAGGTCTTTCTATTTCGCGGGCGGCGCGGCGATTTGGTCAAAGTGCTCTGGTGGGATGGCGACGGGCTGTGCTTGTTCGCCAAGCGGCTGGAGCGCGGAAGATTCACCTGGCCGCAAGCGACGAGCGGAACGGTTTCGCTCACACCGGCGCAACTCTCGATGTTGTTGGAAGGGATCGACTGGCGTCATCCGGTGCGCAGCTACGCGCCGCAGATGGCGGTGTGAACGAGGACCGTTTTCCCTTGCGCAATTTTCTTTGCTGATTTTTAATTTCCGTGCGCATTTTTCTTGCACGCGAAAAAAGTTCTGGCATACTGCGCGCACGATGACACTGCGCGCGGCTCTTCCTGATCTGGACACGCTCGATGCCGCCGCCCTGAGAACCCTCATTCGCTCCCAGCACGAGCAGATTCTTTTCCAGCGTGTGCAACTTCAATCGAAAGAGGAACAGCTCGCTTCGCGCGAGGCAGAGATCGAGCAGTTGAAGCTGCTGATCGCCAAGCTGCGGCGGATGCAGTTCGGGCGTAAATCGGAGAGAGTGGAGCGGCAGATCGAACAGTTGCAGTTGCGGCTAGATGAACTCGAAACAGGCCAGGCGGAAAACGCGGCCTCTGCGCCAGCGCCGGCGGCCGTCGTGCATCGAGCCAAACCAGCGCGGAAGCCGCTGCCGGAACACTTGCCGCGCGAGACGCGGAAGATTCCGCCAAAGCACACGGCGTGTCCGGACTGCGGTGGCGTGTTGAAGCATCTCGGTGAAGATGTTTCGGAGATGCTGGAATGGGTTCCGGCGAGTTTCAAAGTCCTTCGGCAGGTGCGCGAGAAGCTAGCCTGTTGCCGCTGCGACAAGATCGTGCAGGCGGAAGCGCCGAGCCGTCCGATTGCGCGGGGAATAGCGGGACCGGGGCTGTTGGCACACGTGCTGGTGTCGAAGTATTGCGATCATTTGCCGTTGTATCGGCAGGAAGAGATTTACGAGCGCCAAGGCGTGGAACTGGATCGCGCGACGCTGGCCGATTGGGTGGGCGGCGCGAGCGAACTGCTTCAGCCGCTGGTGGAAGCGCTACGGCGTCACGCGATGAACGCGACGAAGCTGCATGCCGATGACACGCCGGTGCCCGTGCTGGCACCGGGTCTGGGAAAAACGAAACTGGGGCGGCTGTGGACTTACGTGCGTGACGACCGGCCTGCCGGAGATGCCACTCCTCCGGCGGTGTGGTTCGCCTACTCGCCGGATCGCAAAGGCGAGCATCCGCAAGCGCACTTGCGCAGCTTCACCGGCACGCTGCAGGCCGATGGGTACGCGGGGTTCGACGCCCTTTACGAGAGCGGGTGCATTCGAGAGGCCGCGTGCTGGGCCCACGTGCGCAGGAAATTCTACGATCTGCATGTCGCGCACAAGTCTCCGGTGGCTCAGGAAGCGCTCCGGCGCATCGGTGAACTCTACGCGGTCGAAGGTGACATTCGCGGACGGCAGCCGGAAGAACGTCGCCGCGTGCGCGGTGAGCGCAGCCGTCCGCTGCTGGAATCGCTGAAGCAGTGGCTGGAAGAAACTTTGGTCAAGCTGTCGAAGAAATCGGACACCGCTCAAGCCGTGCGTTATGCCCTGGGACGCTGGGAAGCCCTGCTGCACTACGTGGACGATGGTCATCTGGAGATCGACAACAACGCTGCCGAACGGGCCTTGCGGGTGGTCGCGCTGGGCCGAAAAAATTACTTGTTCGCGGGATCAGACACAGGCGGTGAACGCGCTGCCGCAATCTACAGCTTAATTGGTACCGCAAAACTCAATGGCGTCGACCCAGAAACGTACCTACGCGACGTACTTTCGCGCATTGCCGATTATCCGATTAATCGCATCGAGGAACTTCTACCGTGGAATCTCGCCGCTGCTCGACCTGCTGAATCAGCTCACGCAGCTTAGTCAACGCAGTTCCTCAAGACGGCCTCCGGATGACGCTTACGCCAATTCAGAGTAGCGAGAGGCAAAGGCAACAGACTCAACAGGATTTTTGGTAGGGGCGGTGGGGATCGAAAACAATGGCGATGGGGATTTCAAGGACTTAGAAGAAATGCTAGGGAGCGCTAAGGCATTGAAAAGGAACAATAAGGAACACCAAGGAATCCTTATTGGCCCCTCAATGGCCCCGACACCTCCTTCCATTGGGATTCCCATCGGCGTCTCTGTTCAAGTTGTTCAGTAACGTCGGCTTCGGGCCAAGTTTTACGGCACGGATGGCAAGCCGACTGACGTCTCGCTCGTTTGGGTTTGTAAGCTATGGCTGAAATTTCCTAAGTTTCATTAGGGTGATGCTGGCGTTCCTCTTGATTAACCGATCGGTCGCTTTGTCGCGCCTCTCGGTTACGTAGCGAACAGCGGCAGGCAGTCCAGTCCAAACAAACCTCTGAGGGTTCTCGATTCGCCAGTGCGCACCAGCCGTTTGCGTAGCGCTCCCTAGGACAGAAGTTCCGTTGTTGGTCAGTATGAGATCGTACGCCGCCGCGATTTTTCTGGACGATGGGTCAGGTGAACTATA
>JBAUEX010000035.1:0-11723 GCA_049678845.1 Candidatus Acidiferrales bacterium | reverse complement strand
GGAACAGGCCGCCCTGTGCGATACGCTGGCGCGCGGGTTCAGCTGCGAGGCGAATTTTTATAATGGATGCCCGCGGAGGATTGGCTTGCAATTGCAGGCGAAGCAATCGCAGAAGCATTTTCGAATCGCGCATGGGCACAGGAAGAGTCAAAACCTTTTCGTAAATGTTTGGCGCAGGCTCGCCAGAAGATTTGCCGTCCAAGCATCGCGGATCATTTTCTGGAGAGCGCTCCAAATCGAATCGCAAGCGAATGGAGCCGGCGGCGAGTGAACGCGCCGTCAGCCGCGCGCACAATTGATCAAGCAAGCGACCAAGCAGGAACGCCAAAGGCTCGAGTTCCGCGACGGCATACTCGAGCGCCATTTCTTCCTCAAAATCAACGGATGGTTCGATGAGCGCGAGCGAACGCTGGCTCGCGCCGCGCGCCAATCCGTGCAGTCGAACTCCCTCCTGGCCCAGGCGTTCGGAAAGCTGCAAAAGCGGCAATACCGCCAGCGCCGCGCAAGTGCGCACACCCCAGCGCTCGAGCGTTTCGAGAACTTCGAGGGATGGCGAAAGCACGCCGATAGGCATGCAGCCCAAGCGCTGTGCTTCCTCACCAGGAGGAATTATTGTGACGCCCGGAAAACCGCGCGCGGCGTGGATGGCTGCTTCGAGGTTGGACGAGATAGCAACGTTGACGAGCAGGCCGAGGGCCGAGGCGCGCCGCAGCAATTCATTCGCGATATTTTCGTCAGCGTGGAATATGGAAGCGAGCCCGGCGAGATCGAGGACGATTGTGTCTTGCGCCGGATCTTCCACGCGCGGGGAAACGGACCAGCCAAGATCGAGCAAAGCGGCGTGCGCGGCCTTCTCCTGCGCTCGCGAGCGGCTGCGGATTTCGACGCCGCTGAACTGCGTGGCTTGCGATTTCGTCATGCTCAACTGAATTCCTGCACGCGCGGCGGCTTCGCTCGTGGCCACAACTTTTTCGAGGGGAGGAGTTCCATCGACAAGCACAATCACGCGCTCGCGAAGCGCAGACTCGGCACGCACAACGGATTGCACGAGGAAATTGGGGACGTAGATGGAAGCGAAAGCCATATAAATTCATTTGCGAATTGGATGGCTGCGATAACGGCGACAGCGCAAATCCTCATTTTCGTTTTTTCGACTCTTTCGATTGCGATTCGAGCAGCAAATTTCTCGGTTCATCCCAAATTGCCTTCGTTTCGAAAACCGTTGTATCGCCACCGATGCTCGCTGAAGCGAATCCGCGGTGAAAACCTGCCACGGCGGCCTGCTGAATGCGCGAACGACGCACTTCAGCGCGAACGTCGACTCCATCGAGCAGCCAAGCAGACGCATGCGCGAAAGAATCCGCTGCGGGCGCTTCCATCGTGGTCGACCAGCGCACTGCCTCGGAACCAAGCCGTAGAACCAGCGAAGCGCACGTTTTGGCATTTGGTTCCTGGTCGAGAACAACAAAAATTGTTTGCGTATCCTCGACGCTGCGTCGAAAACGAAACCAAGCATTGAGTGGAACGTGACGCACGGTTTGGGGAGGCATATCACTCAAATCCAGGGCGATCAAACTGAAGCCGCGCCCCTGCAAAAGCAAATCCGTCGCGCGCAGAGCCTGATCGATGTTGCGGCAGCGAACCCAAAGCAATTGCTTCAGTTCCACGCCAGCCGCCTGGGCGGAATGAGGATCGAAATTATCGCTGCCATCGATCAGGACGCACACTTCGGCATGAGCCGTTCTTGAAGCCAAAGCGGAAAGAAGAAAACTGGTGCGGCCGGAACATGGAGGACCGCAAATTTCCGTGAAGCCGCCGCGAGGCAAACCGCCGGCCAAAAAATCGATTTCTGGAATGCCGATGGAAGCCGTTTCCACGAATTTGCGTTCGCGATAGTCAAAAGGCGCGGAAGCGCGCCCGCGAAGATCGAATTCGATTTTGGCGCGAAGGGCGGCGAGGTTCTGGGCCATGGTGGAATCCTGAGGCGAGGAGGGGAAATAGTAATTAGTTTCGCTTTTTCTTCGCCTATATGAGAGTATGAGCAAGGAGGGGGTCGTTGTCAAGAAGTGCCGTTGCCCCTTCGTCGCGAGCGATTTTTAACGGGCTTTTGCTTTTGAATGAAAAATTCAGGACAATAGAGGCGTTCCCATTTATATAAGGAATCGCTTCTCCAGGTCGCGCCGTGAGCTCATCAGTTGTGAATCTTCCGCCGTCCTCTGCGCTTGAATGGGCGCATCCGCTCGTTCGCGAGTGGTTCGAGAACAAGTTCGGCACGCCCACGGAACCGCAAGAGCAGGGCTGGCCGCACATCCTCGCGCAAAAAGACACATTGATTTGCGCACCCACAGGATCGGGAAAAACGCTTGCCGCTTTTCTCGCCTGTATTGATCGTCTGGTGCGCAAAGCGCTGGTGGGTCATCTTCAGGATGAAACGGAAGTCTTGTACGTCTCGCCATTGAAAGCGCTGGGCAACGACATACAAAAAAATCTGGAAATCCCGCTGGGCGAGATTTTGCAGCTCGCCGGCGAGCGTGGATTTCTGATGCCGGAGATTCGCGCAGCCGTGCGCACGGGCGACACGTTGATGCACGAACGGCGCGCAATGCAGAAACGCCCGCCGCACATTCTGGTGACCACGCCGGAATCTCTTTACATTTTGCTGACGGCAGCGAAGAGCCGCGAGCTGCTGCGTACCGTAAGTACCGTGATCGTTGACGAAATCCACGCTGTCGCCGACGACAAGCGCGGCGCGCATCTTGCGCTTTCACTCGAGCGGCTCGACGCGCTCACGCCGAAGCGGCCTTCGCGCATCGGGCTTTCCGCGACGCAGCAGCCCATCGAATTGGTCGCGCAGTTTCTCGCCGGAAACGGTCGGCCCACGCCGACGATCGTGCAAATCGCCCAGCGGCGCGAGTTCGATCTTGCTGTCGAAGTTCCAGGAAGCGAACTTGGGCCGGTGGCGTCGAACGAAATGTGGGACGAGATTTATGGCCGCATTGCGGAATTGGTGCAGCAGCATCGGTCCACGCTGATCTTCGTGAACACGCGACGGCTGGCGGAACGCGTGGCGCACCATCTGGCAAGGTTGCTCGGCGAAGAGGCGGTCGCGTCGCATCACGGCAGCTTGTCGCGGCAGCGAAGGCTGGTGGTGGAAGGCAAACTGAAGGCCGGCGAAATCCGCGCGCTGGTTGCGACGGCGTCGCTCGAATTGGGAATCGACATTGGCACGGTGGATCTGGTTTGCCAGATCGGCTCGCCACGAGCGATCGGCACGGGCTTGCAGCGAATCGGACGCGCGGGCCACTGGCGTGGAGCGATTCCCAAAGGACGTTTGTTTGCGACCACGCGCGATGAATTGCTGGAATGCGCGGCGCTCGTGCATTCGATAGAGCTCGGTTTGCTCGACCGCATCATGATTCCGGAATGCCCGCTAGACGTGTTGGCGCAGCAAATTGTGGCCGAGTGCGCGGCGCGGGAATGGCAGGAAGACGATTTGTTCGCGCTCGTGACCCGCGCCTATCCCTACCGCAACCTCTCGCGAAAAGAATTCGACGAAATCATCGCGATGCTTGCGGACGGAATTGCATCGCGCCGGGGCCGATCCAGCGCGTATTTGCACCGCGACGGCGTGAATCACCGGCTGCGCGCGCGCCGTGGAGGCCGGCTGGCGGCTATCACCAGCGGCGGAGCCATTCCCGATAATGCTCTCTACACAGTAATCGCGGAGCCGGAGCATGTGACCATCGGCACGGTCGATGAGGATTTCGCGGTGGAGAGTTTACGCGGCGACATCATTCTCCTCGGCAATACCTCGTGGCAGATCCGGCGAGTGCAGGCGGGATCGGTGTTGGTGGAAAACGCGAACGGCGCGCCGCCCAATGTTCCCTTCTGGCGCGGTGAAGCGCCTTCGCGTACAGCGGAGCTTTCCGAGCAAGTCGCCGAAGTACGGGAGAAAATTAATTCGCTGACTGAAAATGTTTCGCCGAATGCCGTCCGCGGAGATGCGTCGCAAGCCACTGCGGCAATCGACTGGCTGATGCAGGAGTGCCGACTTGACCGGTCGGGCGCGGAACAGACGGCGGCATATATCGTCGAGGGCCGGGCCGTGTTGCGCGCCGTGCCGACGCAGCAAACGGTTATCGCAGAGCGTTTCTTCGATGAGAGCGGGGGTATGCAGCTTGTGATCCACGCCCCATTTGGCGGGCGTATCAACAAAGCCTGGGGGCTGGCCATGCGGAAACGTTTCTGCCGTTCGTTCAATTTCGAGTTGCAGGCTGCGGCGACCGACAACGGCCTGAATATCTCGTTAAGTGAACAGCACAGCTTTCCTCTCGCCGACGTGTTCCATTTTCTGCAATCGGCCACCGTCGAGGATTTGCTCTCGCAAGCCGTGCTCACTTCGCCGATCTTCACCACGCGCTGGCGCTGGACAGCCGGGCGGGCGCTGGCGCTGCTGCGTTTCCAGGGAGGCAAAAAAGTGCCGCCGCAAATCCAGCGCATGCGTTCCGATGATTTGCTGGCGGGCGTATTCCCGCAAGCGCTGGCATGCCAGGAGAATATCTCGGGCGAGATCGAGATTCCCGATCATCCGCTGGTGCGCGAAACGATGAAAGACGCGCTGACCGAGGCGATGGATGTCGACGGACTCAAAAATGTATTGGATGCGATGTCTTCCGGACGAATTCGCTGTATTGCCGTCGATACGCCGGTGCCGTCGCAATTTTCGCACGAGATTCTGAACGCGAATCCGTACGCGTTCCTCGATGATGCTCCGCTGGAGGAGCGCCGGGCGCGCGCTGTCGAAATGCGGCGTATGTTGCCCGAAGCAGTTCTCTCGGAAATTGGCCGCCTGGACCCCGCCGCCATTGCGGAAGTGCGCGAAGAGGCGTGGCCCGATGTACGCGACGCGGATGAACTTCACGACGCGCTGCAGACGCTCATCGCCCTACCCGAATCCTCGAATGGCACGTCCGCGCTCGGTCAAATGCTCGGCAAGTCGATTCTTGAATGGAAGGATTATTTCACCGCTTTGCGGGGGGACCGGCGGGTTGCCTGCGCGCGTGTTGGTGACAGGGTTTATTGGGTAGCGGCGGAAAAGGCATCGATGTTCGCAAAGCTCTTCGCTGCGGCGCGCTTCGATGACGTGCTTCACGATTTCCAAAATTGTGCGCAGGCCTCTGCTTTGTCACGCGAAGAGGTACTGGGTGCTTGCGTCACGGGCTGGATGGCGCACAGTGGTCCCGTCACGGCGGAGATCCTCAGCGAGGTGCTCGGAATCGCGAGTCAGGAAATTGAACAGGGTGTCGTGCGCCTGGAAGCGAGCGGCTCGGTGTTGCGGGGACAGTTCACCGGCGCTTCGGGCAATCGAACCGAGTGGTGCGACCGCCGGCTGCTCGCGCGCATTCACCGGCTGACGCTCGGCGCGTTGCGCAAAGAAATTCAACCGGTGACCGCAGCGCAATTCATGCGCTGGTTATTGCGCTGGCAGCACACCGCACCAGGTACGCAAGTTTTCGGCGAGCGTGGCACGCTGGAAATCTTGCAGCAGTTGCAGGGATTCGAAGCGCCTGCAAATTCCTGGGAACGGGAAATTTTGGCACGACGTATCGCGAACTACGATCCGAGAGCGCTGGACCAACTTTGCTTGACGGGCGCAGTCGGCTGGGGACGCCTGTCTCCGCATCCGGCGACCTTGGCAGCGCAAAGCGGAACGAACCGGCGCGTGATTCCGAGCAGCGTCGCGCCGCTGGCGTTTTTTGTGCGCGACGACGCGGAGTGGATGATTTTGCCGCACGGGACTGACGGCCCCGGCAACAGCGACGAACCACGAGGCTTGAGCCGCAGCGCGCGGGACATTTTGATGTACCTGCGCCAGCGAGGTGCGTCATTTTTTGCGGATATTGTGCGCGGAACCGGCAAACTAAAGGCCGAAGTGGAAGCGGCGCTCTGGGAATTGGTGACGGCGGGGCTGCTGACGGCCGATGGCTTCGATAATATTCGCGCGCTGATTGACCCGAAACGCCGCTCAGGCCACGGCCGGGGCCACAATGCGCGCCCGCGCCACAGCCTCGGACGGTGGTCGCTGCTCGATGCGCGCGAAGCGCCCGACAAGGCCCACACAGTGGAGGCAACCTGCTGGATCCTGCTCAAGAGATATGGCCTGGTCTTTCGCGAAGTTGTAGCGCGGGAGAGTATCGTTCCCCGCTGGCGTGAATTGTTGATCGCTTTCCGGCGGCTCGAAGATCGAGGTGAAGTACGCGGAGGCCGATTTGTGAGCGGGTTTCTAGGCGAGCAATTTGCGCTGCCCGTGGCGGTCGAGTCGGTTCGCGCGATCAGGAAGGCTGAACCTGGCGGAGAGATTGTAACCGTGTCCGCAGCGGATCCTTTGAACCTGGTTGGGATTTTACTTCCCGGCAACCGGGTTGCGGCGAATTCTGGAAAGACGATTACGCTTCGGGATGGTGTGCCGATTGAAATCGATGAGGCCACTGCCAGATTCGCTGGCGCGATGGCTGTCTGACTCGCTAGCCAGCCCTTCCCCAGCGGGTCAAAAATCAAAAGTTTGATCGCGCCGTATTGCCAGGAACGTTAGCCGCGACCGGTACCGCCTGGTCATAAACGGTCTGCAATTTGATGGGGATAACCACCTCAACGATGGTCCCGGGATTCGAGTTCCGGAGCTGCAATTCGCCGCCGAATTCCTTAACCCGTTGCCGCATGCCTCCGATACCGATGCCGATGCTGTCTGGCCGAAACTCGACAACGTGATCGGAAATGCCCTTGCCATCATCGCGGACGGTGACGACAACCTGGCTGTCTTGCTTAAGGATCGTCACCCATCCTTTGCGCGCGCCGGAGTGCCGAAACACGTTGGTGAGGGCCTCCTGCACGATGCGGAAAACAGCAGTCTCCAACTCGGGCGCGATTCTTGGAAAGCTGGGAGGCTGAACATCAAGATCCGTCTCAATCCCGCTGCGTTTTGTGAACCCCTCCAAGTACCATTTCAGCGCGGCTCGCAGGCCCACTTCATCGAGCAGAGGAGGGTGCAAGAGATGAGATATGCTGCGCACTTGTTGGATGGTGCGATCAATCAGGGTACTCACGTCGACGGCCACTTGTTTTTTCGCCGCCGAGTTATCCTGTTGTAGCATGCCATCCAGCATCATCTTAATTGCGACCAAATCCTGGCCTAAGCCATCATGCAATTCACGCGCGATTCGCCGCCGCTCCTCATCCTGAGTCGCGATCAAGCTGCTGGAGAGCCGGCGCAGCTCCGAATTCAAAACTTCCAATTGGTGCGTCTTGCGATGCAGTTCCGCAAAGACGCTGACCTTGGCACGCAGCAACTCGGGGACGACGGGAACGGAAATATAATCAACCGCTCCGCGCTGGTACCCCTTGAGGCGGTCGAGGTCCGTCAAATGCACAGCGGAGATAAAGATTATCGCCGTCTTCTGAAATCGCGGATGCTGGCGGATCATCTCGGCCAGTTCAAAACCATCGAGTTCGGGCATGCTGACGTCCATCAGAACGACTGCGATGTCCGTCTTTAGCAAGTGCTCCAACGCTTCCCTGCCCGAATTTGCCTTAATCAGGTTCTCTCCCAATTCATTGAGTATGGCTTCATAGCTGAGCAGCTTGGCGGGCTGATCATCCACCATGAGTATGTTGGCCTTTTCCTGCATGCAGTTCACCTTCCTCCGCCTCAATGAATTCGAGCGCGTTTTAGGCGCGCGGTTGGATTTACCGATGCAGCCACATCCGCAATGCCGATAGGAGTTGCTCCGTATTTACCGGTTTCGCCAAATACTCCGAAGCGCCGGCTTCCAAACACTTCTCGCGATCGCCTTTCATGGCCTTTGCGGTTAAGGCGATGATGGGCAGGCGGCGCAGAGAAGAGTTTTGGCGAATCACCTGCATGGTCTCATAGCCGTCCATCTCGGGCATCATGATGTCCATCAGGACAATGGCTGTGTCGGGCGTTGATTCGAGCATGGTGATTGCTTCCCGGCCCGTGCCAGCAGTCAGCACGGTCATGCCGCGACGCTCCAGGACGCTACTGAGCGCGAAGATGTTCCGCACGTCGTCGTCGACGACGAGCACTTTCTTACCCACCAGAGCATCGTCTGAACTGTGCAGCCGGTCGAGCATCTTCTGCTTCTCCGCCGGAAGATCACCAACGACGCGGTGCAAGAACAACGCAGTCTCGTCGAGCAATCGTTCGGGCGATTCGACGCCCTTGACCACCACGCTGCGCGCCAGCGTATGCAGGCGAGCGTCTTCTTCCGGCGATAGTTCTTTGCCGGTAAAGACGACCACAGGCAATTCGCCCAGCGCCGGCCTTTCGCTGAGCCGCTCCAAAACCTCGAATCCGGACATGTCTGGGAGACGAAGGTCGAGAACCACGCAATCGAATTGCTCATCGGAGAGCATTTCGAGGGCTTCTGCGCCCGTGGCCGCGACGGAAAGGTCGATGTCGTCATATCCGAGCAGTTCCCGAATGCTCAGCTGCTCGGCAGGGTTGTCCTCTACAATCAGAAGGCGCTTGCGCCGCGACGTCGCGTATTCCTTGATGCGAGTCAATGCTGTCTCAAGTCCCTCGGGAGTGGTTGGTTTAGTAACAAAAGCGAACGCGCCGCGTGCCAAACCATGGTGTCGATCCTCATCCAGGGTCAACATCTGGACAGGGATGTGGCGTGTGGCTGGATCCTGTTTCAAATGGTTAAGCACTGTCCAGCCGAGCATGTCTGGAAGAAAAACGTCGAGGGAAATGGCCGTGGGATGGAATTCGCGCGCGAGGGCGAGCGCCTCCGCGCCACGCATGGCAACCAGGACTTTAAAGCCCTTATCGTGGGAGAGATCGCATAAGACGCGGGCATAGTGCGGATCGTCCTCGACTATCAGCAGGACGGCATCGTCCGGCTGCAAGTTGTCGCGATCATCGGCGATGCGCTCCACGGGAATTTCCGTCACCGTCATGCTGGACAACATGACAGGCGAGATAGACGCCATCGCCTTCCCTTCCAGTTGACGGGCGAGCACATTGATATTGTGTGTCGAAGGACCCACGTACGTCTGGGGTATGTACAGTGTGAATGTGCTGCCTTTTCCTGGCGTGCTGCGCAATTGGATTTCGCCTCCAAGCAGACTGGCAAGCTCGCGGCTGATTGCCAATCCGAGGCCGGTTCCACCGTATTTGCGGCTGGTGCCTGCGTCTGCCTGCTGGAACGGGTCGAAAATGATCCTCTGCTTCTCGACCGGAATACCGATACCGGTATCGGAAACCTCGAAGGCCACAACCGAGGCCGCTACGCTGAGAATGGTGTGCTCTTCGCTCCAACCCTTTTCCGGAACCGACACGGAAAGCCGCACAGTTCCTTGTTCGGTAAATTTGAAGGCGTTCGAGAGCAAGTTCTTAAGCACTTGTTGAAGACGCTTGGAGTCGGTAACCAGGCTTCGGGGAAGGTGCGAATCGGCTTGCACCTCGAAGGTGAGCCGCCGATTTTCTGCCTCGTGCTTGAAGGGCCGCGCCACCGTTTCGAGCAGGCTGGTGAAGAAGACCTCTTCGGCGTCAACCGACACAGTGCCCGATTCGATCTTCGACAGGTCAAGAATATCGCTGATCAGGTTTAACAAGTCGGTGCCTGCCCCGTGGATGGTACGGGCAAACTCGACTTGCTTGGGGGTCAGATTTTTCTCGGGGTTGTCGCCGAGTTGCTGTCCCAGGACCAAAATGCTGTTGAGAGGCGTGCGGAGCTCATGGGACATGTTGGCCATAAATTCCGATTTGAATTTCGAAGTGAGCGCGAGTTCCTTGGCTTTGTCTTCGAGCGCTCGGCGTGCTTGCTCGATTTCCTGGTTCTTGCGTTCTACTTCGACGTTCTGCTCGGCAAGCTGCTGGGCTTTTTGCGCCAACTGCTCGTTGGTCTGCTGCAATTCTTTCTGCTGGGTTTGAAGTTCAGTGGCGAGTTGCTGAGATTGCTTGAGCAGGCCTTCGGTCTGCATCGTAGCCTCAATACTATTGAGCACGATACCGATGCTGGCGGTTAGTTGCTCTAGAAACGCGAGGTGCGACGCGGTGAAAGCGTTTAAGGAAGCAAGTTCAATTACCGCTTTGGCGCGATCTTCGAAAAGCACAGGAAGCACGATCACATTCCGTGGTACAGCTTCGAACAAGCCGGAGCGAATCGGCACGGTGTCTTTCGGCAAGTCGGTAATCAGCATGCGCCGCTTTTCTGCGGCGCATTGTCCCACGAGGCCTTCGCCAACTTGCAGACGCTGGCGATGGCCGTCTTCGCCATCGTCGGCAAACGCCGACAATAACACCATGGCTTCGGACTCCTCTGTTCCTACTTGATAGATCACACCTTGCTGGGCGTTGACCAATGGTGCCAACTCAGACAACAGCATGCGTCCCACAGTCGTGAGATCTCGCTGGCCCTGCAACATGCTGGTGAAGCGCGCGAGGTTCGTCTTGAGCCAGTCTTGCTCGGTGTTGCGGTCCGTGGTCAACCGGAGGTTGTCGATCATGGTGTTGATGTTGTCTTTCAGCTCGGCGACTTCGCCGCTGGCTTCCACCTGAATCGAACGGGTCAGGTCGCCCTTGGTCACGGCAGTCGCGACTTCGGCGATGGCTCGAACCTGGTTCGTCAAATTGTCGGCGAGCAAGTTGACGTTGCCGGTGAGGTCCTTCCAAGTGCCGGCAGCGCCGGGCACGTTGGCCTGGCCGCCGAGGCGCCCTTCCACACCTACTTCGCGGGCCACGGTCGTGACCTGATCGGCGAATGTGGCAAGCGTGCCAGTCATATTGTTAATCGTTTCAGCGAGCGCCGCGACTTCGCCCTTGGCGTTCACCGTTAGTTTTTGCGTCAGCTCGCCGTTTGCGACCGCGGTTACGACCTTGACGATTCCGCGGACCTTCTCGGTTAGGTTCGCGGCCATGACGTTCACGTTGTCGGTGAGGTCTTTCCACGTGCCCGCGACGCCCGGCACTTGCGCCTGTCCGCCGAGTTTGCCGTCGGTGCCGACTTCGCGCGCCACGCGCGTGACTTCCGCGGCGAAGGCGTTGAGCTGGTCCACCATGGTATTGATCGTGTTCTTGAGTTCGAGGATTTCGCCCTTCACGTCCACGGTGATTTTGCGCGACAAGTCGCCGCGGGCGACGGCGGTCGTGACTTCAGCGATGTTGCGCACTTGGCCAGTAAGGTTGCCGGCCATGGCGTTGACCGAGTCGGTCAGGTCCTTCCATGTACCCGCCACGCCCGGCACGTTGGCCTGACCGCCCAGCCGGCCTTCGCTGCCGACTTCGCGGGCCACGCGGGTGACTTCGGCTGCAAACGATCTCAACTGCTCAACCATCGTGTTTAGCGTTTCCTTCAACCGCAAAATCTCGCCGCGCACGTCCACCGTAATTTTCTTGGAGAGGTCTCCGTTGGCGATGGCCGTGGCTACTTCAGCGATGTTGCGGACTTGGCCGGTCAAGTTGCTGGCCATGAAGTTGACGTTGTCGGTCAAATCTTTCCACGTGCCCGCGACTCCCGGCACGTTGGCCTGACCGCCCAGTTTGCCTTCGGTGCCGACTTCGCGCGCCACGCGTGTGACTTCGCCGGCGAAGGCGTTGAGCTGGTCGACCATGGTGTTGATGGTGTCTTTGAGTTCGAGGATTTCGCCCTTCACGTCCACGGTGATTTTGCGCGACAAGTCGCCACGGGCGACGGCGGTCG
>JBAUEX010000034.1:0-4406 GCA_049678845.1 Candidatus Acidiferrales bacterium | reverse complement strand
GCATTGTAGCGGAAACCTCCGCTGCAAATATTAAAATTGTGTTACACGCTGGAGCACTGACGGGTGGCCCACGTTTTAAGTTTTGGTTTCTGCGGGTGCCCCCTGCTCGTTTTGTGAGCACTTTCTTTTGGAGTGCAGCGGGCAGGGCCTTTTCCCGAGCGCGATACGCGTTGCTGTTTCGCGGTCTAGCTCGAAGCTTTTGCTTCCCGGTCGGCGAGTGAGTATCCAAAACACCACAGCCGCCCGCCCTATCGCTGCGTCTCGCATCGTGCTAACTTCGTTAGAGCGCGAATATGACCATGCGAGCGGCGGCGGCGTACCACAGACCAAGCAAAACGCTTCGACCGTCACCAATCTCCTCGCCGGACTCCTTCATCCTTACAGCGCCGCATCTTCTCCCGCTTACCCTGACCGCGGCGAAAGATACGCAAGCGCGCGGAGCGCAGGCGCATGATGCGAGGGGGAAGGCCCAAGTCCCCAATCGAAACCGGCCCGGAACGCACCTTCCGCCGAAAACGGCTCCCCACCGTCTCTCATTTCTAATCCACTGTGCAGGATTAGACACCGAGTCAAGTTACACAAAACGAAAGCTCGCCCTCATTTCGAATCGCCAATTTTTCGCGTTTTTAAAATTGCCGGACACTTCGCTTCGCGTTTCTCCCCGCCAAACCAAGGGCCTGCGGCGTGCCCGCCCGGCATCTCAAAAACCTCCGCGCACCACCGCAAACGGCGGCCGCTTGATCGGTAATGACATGCACAGTCCCGCAGGCGTAACTGGCTTACAATGTGCGACTTCCATTTTCTTGATCGGTAATGAATTTCGTTTTGCAACTTGCGCATTCCGACCCTCGTTTTTTCGCCCTTTGGCCCCGCTTTTCGGGCAATTGCAGGCCCCCTTTTCGACCTCCCGCTCGCCGCGGCTTTCGTTTTGCAGCCTTCGCGTTTACTTCCGTGGCTTTTGTCAGGGGCACGGCTTCACGCCGAGCCGAAAAACACGACTGATGCGATACTTCCTATCGCGCGTATCACCCGCGCGAACGGTTCAGGCTTCGCGCGCGAAGTGGTTTTCCGGGTTTCGAGTATCGATCTTCGAGTTTCGTCTTTCGGTTTTGCGGGTGAATGATGCGGCGACGATTCTTCGTTGAAAAATTCGCAGCCGGTCGCGCGAAACTTCGCGGCGAGGCGGCCGAGCATCTGGGACGCGTGCTGCGCGCCCAGCCGGGGCAGGTTTACGAGCTAAGCGACGGAGAGCAAGTGTGGCTCGGGCGCGTCGAGGAAAATGCACGCGGAAAGAATGGCGCGATTGAATTCGCGCTCATCGAGCAAATCCCTGCGCGCGAATCGGCGCTGCGAATCAAACTGCTGCTGTCTGTCGTGAAATTTGATCGTATGGAATGGAGTCTCGAAAAAGCGACGGAACTGGGCGTCGCGGAAATTGTCCCGCTCGCGTCAGCGCGCAGCGAGAAGGCTCTCATTTTGGCGTCAAAGAAGCGAGCCGGGCGGTGGCGGAAAATTCTGATGGAGTCAGCGCAGCAGTCGCGGCGATTGAGGCCGCCAATTCTAGCGGAAATTGCGAAGACGGAAGACGCATTTGCCGCCGCAAATGAAACCGTGAAAATTATGTTGTCCGAGCGCGCGGACGCGAAGCCGTTGCGCGAAGTCTTGCAAGGCGTTTCGTCGAGCGAAGCTTGTCTCGCGATCGGCCCTGAGGGCGGCTGGACGGATGGCGAATTCGCGGCAGCGGCGAAAAATCAATTTCGCGATGCGTCCCTCGGCCGCGAAATTCTGCGCACGGAAACGGCGGCGATCGTCTCGCTCGCGATTCTAAAATTTGCGTTGGATCGCGATCTAGACGAGAGGCCGTGAGAATTATTAGTTGTGTCCGCGAAGAACCAAAGCAGATTCCCTGCCTGCGGCAGGCAGGCTCGTCGCGTGGCTCCTCGGAACGACAACAAAACTAAGAAAGAGGCTACGGAGTCAGGCGGCCGTGCGTGTAGTGGAATTCGTGCTTCACTTCGTCGTAGTCGTGCATTTTGGGAAGGATCGGGACGCGGCAATTGCGGCAGCCCCGGTTGTAATGTTCGGCGAATTCTTGCGGGAATCGGCGCACGATGCTCGGGATGATCAACGAATGCTCCGTCGGCAAAAAGCAGCGATTGCCGCGCGGCGCGTTGATGGAAGCGTGAAGAATATCTTCGACGTCGATTTCATTGCCCGTGCCTTCGATCAACTTTTCGAGGCCGCGCGTCGCTTCGTACGTGCCGTCTTTGCAGGAGCGGCACTGGCCGCAGGATTCGATCCACAGAAATTTCGAAAAAATGCGGGCGACCTGCACCATGCAATTGGAATCGTCGTAGACCATGAAGCCGGCTGAGCCGAGCCCCGAGCCCGCGTTGCGCATCGAACCGAAGTCGAGCGGCGTGTCGATGGATTCAGGGTAAAGGCCCGCGCTGGCGACGCCGGAGAAAATCGCTTTGAGTTTTTGCCCGGGACGCAAGCCGCCGCCCCACTTCTCGATGAGTTCGCGCATCGTCGTGCCCATCGGCAATTCGTAAAGGCCCTCGCGCTGCACATCTCCCGAGAGCGTAAAAATCGTGTGGCCCGGAGTATCGGCCGTGCCCATGGAGCGAAACCAATCGGCGCCGTTGCGAATGATGTGCGTGACGGTGGACATGGATTCGCAATTATTTACGAGCGTCGGATTGGTGCGATCAGGGATGCACGACGGATAACCCGCGAAAAGTCCGAGAATGTAGGGAGGATAATCCATTTCGCGCGGCATCGCTTCGCGGCCTTCGATCACTTCGAGCATGGCCTTTTCTTCGCCGAGCAAATAATCCTCGGGGCCGTAGACGAACTCGATGGGAATATCGCCGAGCGCATTGCGCGCGGTCATTTCCTCGTGTGCGCGCGCGGTGGAAGCGATGGCGTTTTCGAATGTGCCTTTCATGGCGATGAAAGCCTTTTGCGCGTTCATGGTATACGCGGCGATGGCGACGCCTTCGAGGAGTTGGTAGGGATTGCGGCCCATCATCATGCGGTCTTTGTAGGTGCCGGGCTCGCCTTCGGTGGCGTTGCAGGCGACGAATTTTGTGGGACACGGGTCGCTCGCGATACTGGCCCATTTAATTCCGACGGGGAAACCGGCGCCGCCGCGTCCGCGAAGGCCGGATTTTTTCACTTCGGCGATCACCGCGTCGCGCGGCATGGAGCGCGCTTTTTCGAGGCCCTTCAGGCCGCCGATGGCGATGTAGTCGTCGAGCGATTGCAGCGGTTTCTCGGGCAAGAGATAAGGTTTGCCGTTCCGCGAGGCCTGGCTGGTTTCCATCCGGGCTCCCTCTCTCAAAGAGGCTTTCGTGGGATAAGTGCTTTATGCCAACGCGCGGACTCGAGTGCGATGAAAGCGCCGTCGGCAACCCCGAATCGTAGCACAGACACGCGACGACAAGGGAGCGGCAACGCACAAAAAAAGTTCGGCGGCGGGTTGCAACGCAGAGGCATGAGCCAACGTCAGATATACAAGGGCCAAGAGGGTTGATTGGGTCGGGCAGAGCGGCGGCCTTCGTTCTTCTGTTCTATGCGCAGTTCGATGGGCCGATCGCGGATAATCGGTTAAGCAAAGGCTGATTGCGGCGGACGCTAGTTACATACAAAACATCACGGAGAAACATGAAGCACTTCTCAAAACCCAGCGTTCTTTTTTGTGGCTTGGTGTTGCTTGCGGTTGCAGGATGCACGGAACACGCTGCTCCTCCTCCCGATACACTGGTTGTGCCGGTGATGGCGGCGAAGGCCGAGGTGAAAGCGATGCCGATCGAGTTGCACGCCATCGGGACGGGAGAAGCGTCATCAACTGTTTCGGTGGAATCGCAAGTCGCGGGAATTGTGAGCGCGGTGCATTACAAGCAGGGACAATTCGTGAAGAAGGGCGATCTGCTGGTCACCTTGGATAACCGGCCCTTTGTGGCGAATCTGCAGCTCGCGCAGGCGAATTTGGCAAAGGATAAGGCGAGCGCGGCACTGGCGAAAGTGCAAGCGGGGCGGTACGAAAAACTTTATCAGTCAGGAATCGTGCCGAAAGAACAGTACGATCAGTATGTTGCCACCTCGGATGCGAGCGAAGCAGCCGTGCAGGCGGACCAAGCCACAATCGAGACGGCGAAGTTGCAGGTTGCCTACTGCTTGATTTACGCGCCAATCAGCGGACGCGTGGGCAGCCAGCTCGTCTATCCGGGGGCGGTGGTAAAGGCGAACGATGTTCCCGTTCTTGTAATCATCAACGAAATTTCGCCGCTGTACGTGGACTTCTCCGTGCCGCAACAATACCTGGACGAAATCAAGGCGTACATGAAACGAGGCAAGCTGCCGATTCAAGCGACCACGTCGGACAACACGAAGGCCGAGTC
>JBAUEX010000033.1:0-42586 GCA_049678845.1 Candidatus Acidiferrales bacterium | reverse complement strand
CTAACCACTTGAGCTACGGGCCCCTATGCTTTGATACCATATTTTCTTCGCAAGGTCCTTATCGAGCTTTTTGAGTCGTGCTTCCGCTCGCTCGCGGTTCGGTAAAATATAAAAAGCTTGGGTTGCTTTGCATCAGAACCCTGATATGCCTCGCTTGCGATCGCCCAAGTGAAGACGCCCGCAGGAAATTCTTGATCCGAAGATGGGTCTGGTGGAACGACGTTTGTGGCAATTGGGGGACTGGAAGAATGTCCGCCCTATACTTTGATCATCAGCTTGCCGAAATTCTCACCGGTGAAAAGCTTGAGGAGCGTTTCGGGGAATGTCTCCAGGCCCTCGACGATGTCTTCGCGCGATTTGAGTTTGCCTTGGGCCATCCAACCAACCATTTCACGCGCCGCTTCGCCGTACCGGACGGCGTAATCAGAAACCAGAAAACCGGTCATGCTGGCACGATTAATTAGTAAGGAAAGATAGTTCGATGGCCCTTTGATCGGAGTGGTGTTGTTGTACTGGGAGATAGCGCCACAGATGACGACCCGCGCGCCGCGGGCGAGTTGGGCAAGTGCTATATTGAGTGTGTCGCCGCCGACATTGTCAAAATAAATGTCAATGCCCCGTGAACAATGCTTCTCGAGAGACTTTGCGAGATCTTCTGCCTTGTAATCAATGGCTGCGTCGAAGCCGAATTCATTCAGAACGTAGCTGCATTTCCTCGCGCCGCCGGCGATGCCCACCACGCGGCAATCCTTAATCTTGGCGATTTGCCCAACGACGCTACCCACAGCTCCCGCTGCGTCAGACACAACTACGGTTTGGCCTGGCTGGGGCTTCCCAATATCCAGCAGCGCAAAATAGGCAGTCATTCCCGGCATGCCCAACACGCTGAGGTAAACCGGCAGGGGTGCGATTCGAGGATCCACCTTCGCGATGCCGCTGCCGGCACTGATGGCGAATTCTTGCACTCCCAACGGGCCGTAGACGTGATCCTCTACCGCAAAACTGGCGTTCCTCGATGCGAAAACTTGGCCGAGAGCCAGCGCCCGCATCACCTCGCCAATGCCCACGGGTGGAACATATGACTTTCCCTCATTCATCCAACCTCGCATGGCTGGATCAAGCGAAATGTAGAGAATCTTTACCAGCACTTCCCCATCGCCCAATTCCCGTACCGGCTCTTCTTTGTAATTCCAATCGCTTCGTTTTGGCAGGCCAGCGGGACGAGCCGCGAGTTCAAATTTGTGGTTGATAAGCCTCATAGCTGTGCTTTCTCTCAACGCCTCGAGAGGAATGGTGCGCAGACGCAAGCCCTTGAAATTGGGCAACCTGTTAGAAGCTGAGCCGAAGACCGAGTTGAATCTCGCGTTTTGGAAACGCCGAGGTAAACGCCAACGGCTGGCTCGGCGAGAGCGCCGCGTTCCCATGCACGTTGAACGTACTGAATCCCGGCGTGAAACCGAAAAATGGGCCCACTTCGTTGTTCACGCTGGCAAAGTTCGTGTGATTCGCTAGATTGAATCCTTCCGCGGTGAGTTGCAGGCTGGTTTTTTCGCCGAGTTTGTGCTGCCAGGTCAGGCGCATGTCGAAGTCGATATAATTCGGCCCGAGTCCCGAGTCGCGTGGGGCGCCTATGGGACGTTCATTGGTGGTGTGATTGTTGCCATTTACTTCTCCGCCGGCCAGCAAATTGAATGGATGTCCGCTGTGGTAAGAAAAGATGGGCGACAGCTGGAAGCCAGACAGTACACTTTCCTTCCAAGGACTATCGAACACTCCGGCGATCACCACCTTATGACGCTCGTCGAATTCAGAAAGGGCGCGATCGAGACCGAGGTTAGTCGGATCCTGCGGGCCATAGTCCGAATTGAAATCCGTCGAAGTGTCGTAGGCTTTGCTGTAGGTGTAATTCCCAAAAATCGTGTAGTGATTGCCAAAGCGTTTCTTGACCTCCACAATACCGCCCTCGTACAGAGCGGACGCCGCGGAAGTGTACTGGTTGTTTTGGACGATGAGCGGATTCACGAAACAAGCGAACGGATTCGGAGCACACGGCAGTCCTTCCGCGCCGCCGAGCGGGTCGGTGGCCGGACTCGTGTTCCAATTCCGGTAAGAAACACTCTTCCCGTTAGCCAGCGTCACCGTGCTCGTCGGCGCCAGCAGCAGATTCGTGTCAATCGCCACGGGGAGCCTCTGGGTATGGGAATAGATCCCGCTGATCGATACGGAGAGCCCATTCCCGATCTCACGCTCGATGCCCAGCGAAGCTTGCTGCGAATAGGGAGTCTTGTAATTAGGTGGATTGCTGAAAATCACTTGAAGCGGCGAAAGCGCGCCGCTATTGGCAACACGAATCCCAAAGGGAGCCAGATCCGTGGGCGCGATGCACGCTGCGTTTCCAGCCGAAGGAGTTGTGCACTGGATCTTCCCTGTGGCGAAAAGCGTCTGGAAAACGACCGCTGAGTTTTGCAATCCGGGAATGCCAGTTGGCGTCAGTGGATCGATATAAATGGAAATGAAGCGCGTGCAGGGGCTGCTGCCGTTCCCGGTGAAGGGCGAGCCTGTAAACGCGATCCCGCAAGTGTTGACCACGTTGTTGACCTGATCGGGAACCTGTTGCGTGTTGTTCTGGTTTTCAACGGTGCTGTAATTCTTGTTCAGAACTCCCAGGCTCAAGTCCACTTGAGGGATCTGGGCATCCACTGGACCGTAGAAAATGCCGTACCCTCCGCGGATCACGGTCTTATGGTCATTGAACGGGTCCCAGGCGAACGATATACGCGGAGCGAAATCGCGATACTCACTGTTTAAGGGCAGAAATTGTTTGTCTGCCTGATACCGCAGCCCATAATTCAAGGTGAAATTCGAACGCACTTTCCAGGAGTCCTGCCAATATACGGAGGCCAATGGACGCGTATAGCCCGGATAGGCGGGATTCCCGAAACCCTGCTGGAATATCTGCGGCGCGCCGAGCGACGTCGCCTGGAGAGAATCAATTGCGGCAGGATTCAGCGAGCTAGGCAGATTGCAGCCGGCCGTTTGAGGATTACCCGTGACTGGACCATTGGGATTTGCCAGGCAAGGACTGAGCGCAACGCCGGGAAGCTCGCCAAAGACAAAGCGCCCCGGGAAAAATGTGTGCGATTCCGTGTGGTTGCCGCGAAGCAGTGCGGTCCCGCCGAATTTCATGGTGTGGTTTCCGCGAATCATCGTGATGTTGTCCGTGAATTCGTAACGGCGCAGGATGGTCAAGTTCGGCAAAAAGATGTTTGTACCAAGATTGTTCGCGAAGCCGGGGATTTGCAGTCCTACTTCTCCCGGCTCGTTGGGAATCACGTTAAAGCTTTCATAGTCCCACTGTATTCGGGCTTCATTTTGCATCGTGGGACTGAACTCGTGATACCACGAACCGAGCATGGTGCTGTCATAAGTACGAATTGAACTGCCGGCCGAGAAACCGGTGAGCGACTGCACATCCGGGGACTGCTCCAAGTCATGCCCGTACCGGTAATCGAAGGACACCTGATTCGAATCGTTGAAATGGTGATCGAGGCGTCCCGAAACCAGGTATTCGCGTGTGTTGTAATTGAAGAGCCCGCCGTTTGTCTCAAACTGGTTTATAAGAAAATTGTTCAACCCGTTCTGGATCGGCGTCAAGCCCGTAACCGGACTAACCGTCAAACCGTTCTGCAGCGCCCCAGCGCAAATTTGCGCAGGCAAAGAAGTGATTGTGCCGTTAGGGTTGTTGATGCAAGGGACCAGTGGGTTTCCCGGATCGCTGGCCAGCGCACTGACGATCGCTTGCTGCGCGGCTCTCGGATCACCCGGCGCAAACGTGGTCGGGGCTGCCGCGGTGGGGCCTGCAAAGATGAAACTGTTCGTCAGCAGGGGTACTGCATTCTGTGAGTTCTGCAGCAGACCCTCGAACGCTCCAAACAGGAAAGTCTTGTCTTTCTGAATGGGACCGCCCAGCGTTCCGCCGTACTGATAACGGCTCAACGAATTCTTAATCGGCTGGCCCTGAGCTGCGAACGAAAACGCTCCGCCGGGTTGCAAGGCCTGGCTGAAGGCAAATGGGTCGCGCGCGTCCATCGCATCATTGCGGAAAAAACCATACAAACTGCCATGCAGGTCGTTGGTGCCGGATTTCGTCACGATGTTGATACTCGCGCCCGTGGCCCCGCCCAAATCAGCGGCGTAGTTGCTGCGATTGACCTGAAACTCCTGCACGGCATCCTGGCTCACAGTGAGGCGCACGCCGCCCGCATCGTCATTGGCCTCGCCGCCGTCCACCGTGACGCTGTTCCCCCTGCCGTTGCTTCCGTAAAACGAGAGTCCGCTTTGGGGTGTCTGCTTGACTCGAAAATCCTGGTCATCCGCCAAGCGCGTCGAGTTCGAAACGCCCGGCATCAAGAGTGTGAAAGTGAGGTAATCGCGCCGGTCGATGGGCAGATCAGTGATATACCGGTCCGTCAGCGTATCCGACTGGCTGCCTCGCTCTGTTTCAACGACGGGAGGTTGCGCGCTCACCTCGACTGTTTGCGCCGCAGTGGCCACTTTCAACTGAAAGTCCACAATGGCCGCGCCGCCGACAGTGACAACAACACCCTTCTGAACCACGGTTTGAAAGCCCGACACCTGCGCGGTCACATCGTATGCAGCCGGAGGCAACCCTACGAATTCGTACCGGCCCGCCTCGTCGCTCGCGGACGTATACCGAATTCCCCGATCGGCTTCCAGCGCGGTGATCGCCACGTGGGGAATCGCAGCTCCCGACGGATCGGTCACAGTTCCGCTGATATTTCCCGAGGCTCCTACGCCTTGCCCGTGCGCTATGCGGGCCGCTAAGAACAGGCACAACAACGCACATGCCAACCATCTTGCCGATCTCATGAATTCTCCTCCTGGATGCGGGACGCTCAGTTTGGAGCCGCAACACCTCACGGGAAATCAAGCGCAGTCGAGGCTGATGCCACCGGGCATGGGCTAGGTCAGGTTCCCCGCTCAAATCCCGGATATTGTGAGATTCAGTATCACTATACCTTGCAGGACGTCAAGATAATCGCCCGATGGGGAACCCCGAAACGCCACGTGCGCAAATGCGAAGCAGCATTGTTGACTACATCCCTACGGCCGCTCGGCGATCCATTCATCAAATCGTCCGAGCGCCTTTTGCAACTTTCCCGCGTCTTCGCCAAAGCCGATGCGCAAATATCCTGGCATTGCAAACGGCTCACCCGGCACGAGCAATACGCCTTTCTTCTCCCGCAATTCCTCAGCAACGTCCGCCGAATTCCATTTCTTGCGCAAGCCAATCCACGCAATGGCCCCGGCGCGCGGCGCCACATGCGTGAACAAATCCTCGTGCTTGCGCAGCCAGTCGCGCATCGCCGGATAATTGTCGCGCAAAATCTTTCGCGTGCGCTCCAGCAATCGCGCGTGCCGCTCGGGTTTGAGGGCCAGCGACGCAATCCGGTCCGTCAGCATCGTCGGCCCGATGCTTGTGTAGTCGTGATAGCCCCACAATCGTTCCGCCATCTCGGCGGGCCCCACAAGCCACCCGGTCCGAAGCCCCGGCAGTCCGTATGCCTTCGACAGCCCCGCCGTGCACAGCACGCGCTCGTATCGTCCGTAAAAACTGGGCGTCGTTTCCCCGTTGAACTCCGCTCCGCGATATACCTCATCGGCCAAAATCCATGCGCCCACTTTTCGCGCTGCCGTGCAAATCGCTTCGATCGTGACTTCGCCCAACACCGCGCCCGTGGGATTGCTCGGATTGCAAACCGCGATCATTTTTGTTTTCGGCGTCACCAGCCGCGACAGCTCATCGACATCTGGCGCCCATTGCAATTTTTCCCGCAGCCACCAAGGTTTCACCTGCGCCTCAAAACCGCGCGCCAGCCCCGCCACTTGCATGTAATTCGGCTGCATGAAAATCACTTCGTCGCCGCGTTCGACAAGGCCCCAGGTGACTAAATAATTAGCTTCCGCGCCACCGCACGTCACCAGGACGTTCGCCGCCCTCGCACCCGGATAAAGCGCCGCGATCCGCTCGCGCAGCTCTTCGCTGCCATTTGTCTGCGGATACCCTAGGCGCGTATCAAGCACGCGCTGCAAATCCGCACCATCGCCCGCGAGTTCCCGAACGGTTAACGGCTCCACGCCGCTCTCCGCGATGTTCAACTCCACGCGGTTTTCCCAAATCGATTGCCACCGTTCCAGCTCGAACGCCTCTATCTTCATCCTTCACCTCGAACAGAAAACCACGCCAGACTAAGCCGCGCTGCCGCAGGCGTCAACTCATGTAAATCGGCTGTCGATGCATCAGGCTCATATGCACGATGGGCCGAACTTGTACTCCTGGGGTTCCTCAGAGTGTCATCCCGCATTCCCCGTTGCCTCCACGCGCCTGGTGGAGCAAAATGGCGCGCGTTCGGGAACGGCTGCTCACCGTCAACACTCGATGCCAGACATTTCTTTCCATGGATTCGCGAAAGGATGCAAGCCATGATGAGATTCGCAGGTGCGGCAATATTCTGCTGTTTTATCTGCATGTCATCCCCACTGCGCGCGCAAACCACGGCCGCATCGCTGGCCCCCGGCGTGCGCGAATTCGTCAAAGTCAGTGCTCCCGTTATCGCGCTTACCCATGTCCGCGTCATTGACGGCACAGGCTCGCCAGCGGGCAACGACCAAACCATCCTCATCTCCGGCGATAAAATTCAATCGATCGGCGACTCTTCAAACGCATCTGTTCCTGCTGGTGCCCAGGTGCTCGATCTCTCCAACAAGACCGTCCTGCCCGGCCTTGTCGGCATGCACGAACACATGTTCTACCCCTCGGGCGGCCGCACCGCGGTGGCTATCTACAATGAAATGGGATTCAGTTTTCCGCGGCTCTATCTCGCCAACGGCGTCACGTCCCTGCGTACCACGGGCAGCATCGAGCCCTCTACCGACCTGGAGCTGAAAAGGTTAATCGATGCGGGCAAGCTCGCCGGGCCGAAAATCCACGTCACCGGACCGTATCTCGAAGGCGCCGGTTCGTTTACTCCGCAAATGCACGAGCTCACTGGTCCCGACGACGCGCGCAAAACCGTCGACTTCTGGGCCGACGAAGGCGTCACATCCTTCAAAGCCTACATGCACATCACGCGCGCGGAGCTCGCTGCCGCCATCGCGGAAGTACACAAACGCCATCTCACGATTACCGGCCACTTGTGCTCCGTCGGTTTCAAAGAAGCTGCCGCGCTCGGCATCGACGATCTCGAGCACGGACTCATGGTTGATACGGAATTCGACCCAGGCAAGACGCCCGACGTTTGCCCTTCGCAGCAGCTCACCGCAAAAACTCTGGCCAGCATCGACATCGAAAGCGCGCCCGTGCAGAGCACGATTCACGATCTCCTGGCGCATCACGTCGCCGTCACGTCCACGATCGTGATTTTTGAGACGTTCGCTCCCAATCAACCGCCGCTCGAGCAGCGCGTTCTGGATGCGCTGCTTCCCGAAGCCGCCATCGCCTACCTGAACACGCGCGCCCATATCGCCGAAGACGCGAGTTCTCCGTGGCCCGCGCTGCTGAAAAAAGAAATGCAGTTCGAGCGCGACTTTGTAAAGGCCGGCGGCGTTCTGCTCGCCGGCGAAGATCCAACCGGCTACGGCGGCGATCTCGCTGGCTTCGGCGACCAGCGTGAACTCGAGCTTCTTGTCGACGCCGGCTTCACTCCCGCCGAAGCGATTCACATTTACACCGAAAACGGCGCGCGTTTCCTTGGCGAAGATGACCACATTGGCACGCTCGCCCCCGGCAAGCAGGCAGATCTCATCGTCGTCGCCGGCGATCCGTCCACAAAAATCAGCGACATCGAGAAGACGGAACTCGTGTTCAAGGATGGTGTCGGCTACGATTCGGCCAAATTAATCGAATCGGTCCGAGGCTCGGTGGGACTCCACTGATCTCCGCCGCCATTCACGCACGGGCCTTGGGAAACCAGACTGGGTGTCGCAAAAAGTCACTTCAAAGAAAAGAGGAGTTCCATGTCAAGCTCACAACACTTGCCCCGCGAATGCTTTCGTGCATTTCATCCGTTTCTAGTTTCGCTTGCTGCATGTCTCCTCTTCTGCGCCGCTGCTGCCGCACAAGGTCCCGCACAAACGGTAGAACTTTCCTCGAAAGCGGCGCCGCAGAATTCTTCACAGGTCTCTTCCTCAAAGGACTACAACCAGGGCCGCTTGCTTTTCGGCAAGAATTTCCTGCGCGGCTACGGCGATTTCGAACTCGCGCCGCCGCACAATGAACCGGATCTGGGCCGTTGCAATCAACCGCAACCAACCTGCAGTGCGTTTGCGCGTTACATCATCGGCGGTTACATCGAATTTCAACCCTTTGCCCGCACGCCACTCAAACACGCCTATTTTTTCTTCCAGCCGAATTTTTTCTTCGGCAATAACATTCCCCAAGTGAAATATACGTATTCCATGGCACCCCTGGCATGGGAACGCACCATG
This sequence comes from Candidatus Acidiferrales bacterium, assembly GCA_049678845.1. Classification (GTDB taxonomy): domain Bacteria; phylum Acidobacteriota; class Terriglobia; order Acidiferrales; family UBA7541; genus DAHUXN01. The sequence goes on along the minus strand of JBAUEX010000033.1, from coordinate 34,078 downwards.
GGCCTCGCCATTCAACTGCCCAAACATTTCGAATTGCGCGTCACCAATCACGGCGTCACGTCGTTCAGCCCTTTCGACCAGAGTCTGGGCGCTTTCGACTCGGGTCCAAACAAAGAACCCCTCGGTATTTACAATACGATCGGCATACGCTGGTATTTCGGAGGGTACGACCACTCGGCCACTTCATGGTGAAATGCGGATGCGATTCACCAGTCTTATTTACGTTAGGAAAATATTACTCTCCGCGGAGAATGGCGGGTTGGCTTGAGCGTCAGAAAAATATAGTTCCGGTGCCTCACGTTTTCCCCGTCCCGAACGCCAGCGCCAACAGCGTCTTCTGCTCCAACTTGTGCGCTTTCGCCGAGCCAGTCGCCGGACTGGCGCTCGCGGAACGCTTCACGGAACGCAGTGCGTGCCCCCGCAGCACGCGCTTCAGCCGCGGCATCACAAAATTCAATGCCCCCATATTCGCCGGCTCTTCCTGCACCCACACAAAATCCTGCGCCGACGAATATGCGCCGAGAACTTCCTCCAGTTCCTTCTCCGGGAACGGATACATTTGCTCGACAGACACGATCGCCGTCGGCGCATCGTTTCGCCGCTTTCGTTCCGCGGCCAACTCGTGCCCGATTTTTCCCGTACAGAACAACACGCGCTCCGGTTGTTGCACTTCCGCGTCCGGCAGCACCGTCCGGAATCGTGGCTGCGAAAAATCGGCGATCGGAGACGCCGCCGCTGGATTGCGCAACATGCTCTTCGGAGTGAACACGACGAGTGGCTTGCGCCACCGCCGCAGCGCCTGGCGTCGCAGTAAATGAAAATATTGCGCCGCATTCGACGGCTGGCACACCTGAATATTGTCACGCGCCGCCAGCTGCAAATATCGCTCGATGCGTGCGCTCGAATGCTCCGGCCCTTGTCCTTCATAACCGTGAGGTAGCAGGAGCACGAGCCCCGAAAGCAGCCTCCATTTGTCCTCGCCCGCGGCAAGGAACTGGTCGATAATCACCTGCGCGCCATTGGCAAAATCTCCGAACTGCGCCTCCCACAGCACTAGCGTCTCCGGAAAATCGCGGCTGAACCCGTACTCGAACCCCATTGCTCCAGCTTCGGAAAGCGCCGTGTTATACACTTCGAATCGAACCTGCCCGCTCGACAGATTCGCCAGCGGAATGAATTCCGCCTCTGTTTGCGTATCGATGAGCGCCGCGTGCCGCTGGTTGAATGTTCCGCGCTTGCTGTCCTCGCCGCTCAGCCGCACGGGAATGCCTTCCATCAGCAGCGAGCCAAACGCCAGCGCCTCGGCCATGCCGTAATCCACCAAACTTTTCCCTGCGCCCATGGCCGCACGTTGTTCCAGCAGCTTTTTTATTTTCGGATGGATCGCAAAATCGTCCGGATATGTGGTCAGTTTCGCCGTAATCTCTCGAAGTTTGTCCTCTGGCACTCCCGTGTCCACTTCGAACTCCGGTTTATACCGCCCGCCCTTGAAATGATTCCAGTACGGCGGGAGTTGCCACATCTTCGGAATTTTCTCGAAGTTCACTGCACTTTTCTGCGCCGTCTCGAATTCGGAGCGGACTTGTTCGACTGTGCTCGCCGGATCGGCGCCCGTCTTCTCCGCGTACAGTTTCCACAGCGGGGGATGCGCCTGAATCTTTCGGTAGCGCAACGGCTGCGTGATGGTGGGATCGTCAATTTCGCTGTGACCGTAGCGCCGATAGCCAATCAAATCAATCACAACTGGACTTTGGAACGCGTAGCGGTACTCCACCGCGAGCCGCGCGATACGCACCACTGCGTCCGGATCTTCGGCGTTTAGGTGGAAAATCGGAACGGGCAGCCGCTTCACGATGTCCGAGGCGAACCTGGATGACTGGCACTCGCTCGGCACGGCGGTGAACCCGATTAAATTATTCACAATGATGTGCACACTGCCGCCCACCGAAAACCCGTCGATCATCAAGAAATTCAGCGTCTCGGCCCAGATTCCCTGTCCGGCAAACGCGGCATCGCCGTGCAACACGATCGGCAAGATTTCCGTGATTCCTGCCTCGCCTCGTCGCGTCTGCTTGGCACGCGCTCGCCCCAGCGCTACCGGATCCACCGCTTCCAAATGGCTCGGATTCGACACCAGGTGAATTCCCAGCGTCCGCCCGTTGCGCGTCGTGTACTCGCCCGTTGCGCCGATGTGATATTTTACGTCGCCGCCGCCCAGCTCGCTGCGCGCATCGACTTCCTCGAATCGCGCGAAAATATCCGCCGCGGGCCGCCCCACGATGTGAATCATCACGTTCAGCCGCCCGCGATGGCTCATCCCCAGAACAATTTCCTCGACTCCGTTTTCCGCCGCCGTCTCCAGCGCTTCATCGAGCAGCGGAATCAGCGCGGTTAATCCCTCGAGCGAAAATCTCTTGTTGCCGAGATAGCGGCTCTGCACCACCTGTTCGAACAGCTCCGCGCGCACCAGCCGCTCCAGAATCCGCGCGCGATCCGTTTTCGGCGCGGACGCTTCTAGCCGTTCCTGAATCCAGCGTCGCCGTTCGCCGTCGAGGATGTGCATGAATTCGGCGCCTACGGTCCCGCAATAAGTCCGACGCGCCTCATCCGCCGCTTCGCCGGCAAGCTGCTCGAGTTCCGGCACGCGCTGTGGCTTGAAATCGCCCAACGGATCGAGATCCGCTTCGAGATAACCCCAGCGCCGAAACGCGTCAAACACAGCTTCGCGCTTCTCGCTCGAAGCACCGTTTGCTTCAATCACCGCCGATTTGTTTTTCAATTCGGATTTCCTTGTCTGGTTTCCGGACCTTTGCCCGTCTAATTCCCTAAGCGAACTTTACGCCGCAGCCCACGCTCCCAGCAGGCGCCGCAGCAAAACCACCTGTCCCAGGTGATACGCATTGTGATCGGCCAGCAGCAACGCTTCGCGCAAAATCGTTTGCCCCTGGCCGTGGGCGATGGGCGCAAACAAATCGGTTTTCGGATTGCTCAACAGTGTTACCATCGCGGCCAAATCCCGCCCAACGGTTGCAACACTCTTATCCCACGCCTCCGCATTCGGTGGCGCGTCGGACGCCGGCCAGTACCCCTCCGGAAATTGCGGCGAAACATGCTTCGGGTTCTGCGAAAACTCCAGAATATCCCGCTGCGCGATTCGAAAATGCTCGAGCAACTGCCAAGCCGAATGCGGCGCGGCAGCCGGTGTAACGCCGCGCTGCGCTTCCGGGAACTCCGAAAACGCGTGCTCTAAATCCACATGTGCCCCGCCGCCTTCGAGCAACTTCACCAGTTGCTCCCGGAGCGCCTTATCATCCACGCCGCGCTTCGTCGCCGCAGCCCCGGCACGCTTAACGTTCGCCGTTCGCTTTACGTTTTTCTTTTTTTTCACGCGTTTCATCCGAATATCTTAGGCCGCCGCACCACACACGTCAAACGCAGCGCAAACTCACACCCCGCTACCTAAACCGCCCTTCACTCTTTCTATTTTAGCACCCTGCTTGCGCATCCTGGCCGTCAGGCGGATAATCCGCCCAGTACGGCGGCACCTTTTTTTCGATTTGCGAATTTCGCTTTCTTGTCCTTTTGATCTTGGCGATTTTACAGTTTCGAGGAGGCTTGATATGTTTGCAGAATCTTCCAACTCAAAGTCAACACGCCGTCAATTCGGCAAATCACTTAGCGCCATGCTTGCCGCTGCCTATGTTTCGCCGAGACTAATGCAAGGCGTCGCAGGAGGCCGTCTTAAAGGCTTTTCGCGCGCTGACGCCATTCTCATCAACTCGAATGAGAATCCCTACGGCCCGTCGGCGCATGCTATCGCCGCGATCACCGGCTCGGAAGGCGTCGCCTGCCGCTATCCTGACGATCTCTACGCGCGCGCGAAACAATCCATCGCCACACTTCACAAAGTCCAAACGGAAAATATCGCCTTGGGCTGCGGTTCCACGGAAATTCTGCGCGTTTGCGACGCCGCGTTCGTCGGCCCGGACAAAAACCTCGTTGTCGCCGAACCAACTTTCGAGGCCGTCACCTACTACGCGGAAGTTTCGCGCGCCAAAACCGTCAAGATCCCTCTCACCTCCGATTTTCGCCACGACTTGCCCGCCATGGCCTCGGCGTGCTCAAACGGTACGGGCCTGGTCTACGTCTGCAATCCGAATAATCCCACGGGCACGATCAATGCGCGCGACGAATTCGTCGATTTCCTTGGGAAGGTTCCCGCCTCCACATACGTTCTGGTCGACGAAGCCTATTTCCATTTCGTCGAAGATCCGCGCTACTCGAGCGTCGTGGACATGATTCCGCAGCATCGCAACCTGATCGTTGCGCGCACATTTTCAAAAGTATACGGGATGGCGGGCATGCGCCTGGGCTACGCCGTCGCACAGAAAGAAACGATCGAAGCAATGCATTCGCAAGTGCTTTTCGATAATGGCAACGCCGCCGTGCTGGCCGCAGCTGTCGCCAGCCTCGACGATCCGGAAATCGTCCCCGTGAACAAAAAACGCCTGAACGACACGCGCAAATGGGTGACCGGCGAACTCACGAAAGACGGCCACCGTGTGATTCCCTCCGAAGCGAATTTCTTCATGGTTGATATCGGCAGGGACGTCACGCCTGTGATTGCGGCCTTCCGCGACAAAAAAATCATGGTTGGCAGGAAATTCCCGTCGATGGGCACGTGCTTGCGCGTTTCGGTAGGCAAGCCCGGGGAAATGCGCACCTTCTTGGCAGCGTTCCGCGAGATCGTCCCCACCGCCCGGAAATCCGCGGCGTAGGACGTGCTTGTCGGAAAAAAAAGCCTCCGCTGCGGCGTCACCGCAACGAAGGCGATCTTTTCTAGCGATTTCTTCTCGCTCGGGCGGACAGCTTCTGACTTAACTCGCGGCCTGCACGGCGTCGCCGCCGATCGTCCGCCGCTGCTGGAAGCATTCCCGGCAGTACACCGGACGTCCCTGCGTCGGTTTGAACGGCACGGTGGTTTCCTTGCCGCACTGGGAGCACATGGTCTTTGTTTCGACCCGCTGCGTTCCCGTAGAAGCCGCCCCTCCGCCGCTCTGCGCGCGAACAGACTTGCACGCTTTGCAGCGCTTGGGCTCGTTCTTGAAGCCCTTATCGGCAAAAAACATCTGCTCGCCTGCGGTGAACACAAATTCCGCACCGCATTCGGCGCACTTCAAAACCTTATCGTGGAATTCCATGGGTTGCTCCCGGTCGTAGCTGGGACACGTTCGGGCACACTTCTCCCAGAATCAGATTACGCTGGAAATCGATGGGACTCCCTGCTTTCCCCGTCTCAAACACCTGAAGCACGGAACGAAGCTTATAGGAAACACCCAAGGTTTTTCGCCGCCTAGTCTAATCCTGTTCCCGACGCTGCTTCTTACGGAGACGCTTGCGTGAAAGAGCTTCTTTGGCCCGCCGCTTCTCTCCAGGTTTCATGTAGTAGCTGTGTTTCTTGATTTCCTTGATGATGTCTTCGCCCTGGACTTTTCTCTTGAAGCGCCGGAGAGCATTCTCCAAAGATTCACCCTCTTGAATTACAACTTCCGCCACGCAGTTTCACCCCCGTTCAGGATATTGTGCTCGATATGCTGGTGTGGGTACTACTAGACGAATCCCGCCACAGGACACATCTTATGGGGCGTTTCTAGCGAACCCTTCACCGTAAGTCAAGTATTATATTTTGTAGACACCGCGGCAGTCTCGCCGCCGCAGTGCTGTCTATTTCCCTTCTAAGTGCACTGCTGCACAACCCCTAAACCGTCTCGCCGCGGCTTTTGCCGTCTTTGCCTACCTCCGTCGGGCCGCGGCCTGTGAACGCAGGCGATTGATTTCCGTGTCGACGCAGCGCTACTTTTTTTCTGCGCTCCTGCATTTCTTCGTCGCCCGGCACAGATGTTGTTAGAATAGGACCCTTTGCTTGAGGCAGGCTCGCGATGTCATTGATGAAAAGCGCGATCGGCGTCTTGATGGCGGGAGGCCAGGGCGAACGTCTCTGGCCGCTGACGCGCGACCGGGCCAAACCGGCCGTGCCCTTTGGGGGCATCTATCGCATTATCGATATCACGCTCTCGAACTGCCTCAACAGCGATCTGCGCCGCGTTTTCGTTCTCACGCAATATAAAGCGCTCAGCCTCAACCGTCACATTCGCCAGGGCTGGTCGTCGCTGATGGGCATTGGCGACTTCATTGAAATTCTTCCTCCGCAGATGCGCGTCTCGGCGCACTGGTACCAAGGCACGGCGGACGCTGTCTACCAGAATATCTATTCCATAGGCAGCGAGCAATCGAGCTACGTCTTCATTTTGTCCGGCGACCATATCTACAAAATGAATTACCAGAAGATGCTGGAGCAGCACGTGGATAGCGGCGCGGAAGTCACCGTCGCCACCGTTGAGATGGATCCCGCCGAAGCCTCGCGCCAATTCGGCGTGATCGAAACCGACAAGGAAGGCCGCATCCTCGGCTTCGAAGAAAAACCCGCCGCGCCGAAACTCTCGCCCCGCCATCCCGGAAAATGCGATGCCTCTATGGGCATCTACATTTTCAACACACAATTTCTTCTGCCCGCGCTTATGGCTGACGCCGAGGATCCGAACTCCTCGCATGACTTTGGCCACGACCTCCTTCCTAAAATCATCGGCAAGTTTCGCGTCTACGCCTACAATTTCTACGATGAAAATAAAAAGGAAAACCTCTACTGGCGCGATGCCGGAACCATCGACGCCTACTACGAAGCCAACATGGACTTGACAAGTGTCTCGCCTGTTTTCAACCTCTACGACAAAAGTTGGCCCCTCAAAACCTGGGAGCAGCAATATCCGCCCGTCAAATTCGTCTTCGCCGACCCCGGCCGCACCGGAACTGCCCTTGATTCCATCGTCGCCGCTGGTTCGATCATCTCCGGAGGCCGCGTCGCGCACTCCGTCATCGGCTACGACGTGCGCGTAAATAGTTACTGCGACATCGAGGATTCCATCATTTACAATCACGTGAACGTCGGCCGCTACTCGCGCATTCGCCGCGCGATCATCGACCGTCACGTTAAATTGCCCGAGCACACCGTGATCGGTTACGACATGGACGAAGATCGCAAGCGCTTCCACATCAGCGACAACGGCGTCGTGGTCGTCGTCCGCCAAGAATCCATGCTCGAAGAGCCGGAGTAACAGACTTCACCGTGTCTTCGACCTTCCATCCCCGTTTCGGTCATGCCGCCGAAGAATTCCAACGCTATCGACCCGATTATCCGCCCGAGCTTTTTCGGCGCATCCTCGCCGCGGTTGCCGCCGGTTGCTGCGAACGCGCTATCGACCTCGGCGCCGGCACCGGCAAATCCACGCGCGCCCTCGTTCCGCACTTCCGCGAAGTCATCGCCGTCGAGCCCGACCCCGGCATGGCTGCAAAACTCAAAGAAGAAATTCCCGCCGCCGTCGTCCGCACCGTTACCGCCGAAGATGGCTCGCAGCCACCTTCATCGGTTGACCTCGCGACCGTCGGCAACGCTCTGCACTGGATGGATGCACCGCGGGTTTTCTCTAACGTTCATTGCTGGCTGCGTCCCAACGGAATTCTTGCGGTCTACGACCGCCCGCTGCCCAAAAGCACTCCCGCGATCGATGCCATCGTTCTCGCAGAGCTGCGCGGCCCATGGAAGCCGCATCGCGACCCGCGCTTGAAACGTGACCGTATCTGGGAAAATCAGGTCCGCGCCGCACCCGGTTTCGAACTTGCTGAAGAAACGAAGTTTTCCTATGTTGTCGGGATGTCGCCGCGTGACTACGCCGGATTTTGGCGCTCCACATCCTACGGCAGCGCCTACGCGCGCACTCTCGCGGATCCTGAAACGTACTGGAGCGACTTCGAATCGCGATTTGCCGCGGCAGCTGCAGACGGTATGATTTCTGTGGACCTGAGCCCGACACTGATCTTGATGCGGAAGTGCTGAATCGTCATTCTCGGCATGCCACCCCCACTCGTAGATTCTGCTCCCGCGGCGTACAATCGCAATTCCGTGATCTTCAGGAGGCTTCATGGTTCGCACTAAAAAAGCTGCTGTGGAGGCCGCCGCTGGCATCGCCGGCCATTCGATTTTCGACGCGAAGGACAAAAGGGTCGTCGCCAAAATCGTCCACGTCGTGGGCCGCGAAATTCTCGACTCACGCGGCAATCCCACCGTCGAAGCCGACGTGATCCTCGCGAGCAACCAGCGCGGGCGCGCCGCGGTTCCTTCCGGCGCATCTACCGGCGAGCAGGAAGCCATCGAGTTGCGTGACGGCGACAAATCGCGCTACCTCGGCAAGGGCACGCGCAAAGCCGCGGAAAACATCAACGGTCCTATCGCGAAAGCTGTCACGGGCATGGACCCGCGCGACCAGAAAGCGCTCGACCGCAAGATGCTCGACGCGGACGGCACGCCGAACAAATCGAAATTTGGCGCAAACGCTATTCTCGCCGTCTCCATGGCCGCCGCGCGCGCCGCTGCGAGCGAAAGCGGCCTGCCACTCTACAAATATCTCGCGCGCTTCTCGAGCGTCAAATCCGCCAACACGCTTCCGGTCCCCATGATGAATATCCTCAACGGCGGCGCGCACGCGGACAATTCTGTCGACGTGCAGGAATTCATGGTCATGCCCATTGGCGCGCCGAATTTTCGCGAAGCGCTGCGCTGGGGCGTCGAGGTGTTTCACCACTTAAAGGCCGTGTTAAAGAAGAATGGCGATTCGACGGCCGTTGGCGACGAAGGCGGATTCGCTCCCCATCTGAAGTCCAACGAAGAAGCCCTGGAACGCGTCCTCGAAGCCATCCTCGCCGCTGGCTACAGACCCGGCGAGCAAATTGCCATCGCCCTCGATCCTGCCGCGAGTGAGTTCTACGATCCAGGCACAAAGAAATATATCTTCAAGAAATCCGATAAGTCGCAGCGCACCTCCGAGCAGATGGTCGAATTCTGGGCCCACTGGGTGCGCCAATATCCGATCGTCTCACTCGAGGACGGCATGGCCGAACAGGATTGGGAGGGATGGCAGTTGCTGACGAAAACCCTCGGAAGCAAACTTCAGCTCGTCGGCGACGATATCTTCGTCACAAATCCGGAAATTTTCGCGCGCGGCATCGAGAAGAAAATCGCCAATGCGATTCTCATCAAGCTGAATCAAATCGGCAGCGTCACGGAAACCATCGACGCCATTGCCATGGCGCGCCAGGCCGGCTACGCATCAATCGTCTCGCACCGCTCCGGCGAAACGGAAGACACCTTCATTGCCGATTTCGTCGTCGCCATGGGCACCGGCCAAATCAAGACGGGTTCCGCGTCGCGCACCGACCGAATCGCAAAATACAACCAGCTTCTCCGCATCGAAGAAGAACTCGGCGCAAGCGCCAAATTCCCCGGGCCAAGCGCGCTGTCTCGCAAGTCCTAGTCGCATGCAGCGCCCCAGCCAGACTCTTATCGCCAGCCGTTCGACCAAGACGTGGCGCGTTGAGGGTGTGGGTACCAGACCATGTGTCGACGTGCGAAATTCTGTTAATTCATAGGCTTCTGCAGCCACAGGAGCGCCCCTGCCCGTGCTAGTCTGAGATAGGCTAGTTTTCCAGGGTAGGCATGAAACTCGCTAAATCCACTTGGGTGATCATTGCGGCTTGGGTCGTGTTCGTGGGCGGGTTCGCGGCCGTGTCTCTCGTCATGCCCCCGGGCGACGCGCGCACAGCCTTCGCGGACATCGTTCTCTGCATCGTGCCCCTTTTCGCCAATGCCTGCCTGCTGTGGAACGCTTCTTCCGCTTACCGGCGGCAAAACAATTTCTGGATGCTGCTGGCCTTTGGCTGCACGCTGTGGCTTGCTGGCCGGTTGATCGCGACCTACCAGGGATTGGTGCTGCACACCGCCTCGGGCCGGCTCTCTTTGGTAGACATCATATTTTTCCTGCACACGGTCCCGCTGATGGCGGCCCTCGCGCTGCTGCCCCATGCCCGGAAGATGCGTGAAACTCTGCGTTATGGTTACCTCGACCTTCTGCTGCTCGCTGTGTGGTGGACCTTCCTGTATTTATTTATGGCCGTCGCTTGGTCGCAAGACCCTGCGCATACGGGACTCGATCGCATGCGCGACCTGCAAATCTACGCGCTAGCAAACCTCGTGTTTCTCGGGGGTACCGGAATCCTCGCCATTCGCACCCGACAAGGATGGCGAAAGGTTTATGCAAACCTGTTCGGCGCGACCGCGACGTATGTGTTGGGCATCGTGGTCGTGGTGATTCTAGCCACGCGAGGCCGGGTCGATTTGGGCGGAGTGGTCACCCTCCCGATTGTTGCCGCGTTTGTATGGCTCGGCACGGCAGGGATCATGGCGCACCGCATTGCGCCGGCACCGGAAGGGACCGAGGATTCACCGCGGCGCGAATCACAGTGGCCCGCGCAGCTCGCCATCCTGTGTATTCTGTCCATGCCGGTAATGGCGGTTTGGAGCGCCTTTTTCAGCCACGCGCCCGCGCCGGTCAGGAATTTCCGCCTGATGCTGACCCTCGTCACTATCATCGTGGGTACCAGTCTTGTTTTCTTACGCCAGCAATTGGTGGACCGCGAACGATTGAGCCTGATGAAAGGCTTGCAGGATTCGCTGGAGCACTTGAAGCGATTGCAAATGCAGTTCGTGCAAGCGGAAAAACTCGCCTCACTCGGCCAATTGGCGGCGGGCGCGGCGCATGAGATTAATAATCCGCTCACGGCGATTCTCGGCTATGCGGAATTGATTCAAACCGACGCCACCGCCAGCGAACGTTCGCGCACACTCGGTGAAAAAATCCGCGAGCAGGCCCGCCGGACAAAAGTGCTCGTGACCAACTTGCTCAGTTTTGCGCGCCAGGTCCCCACGGAAAAGCAATTGCTCGATTTAAAATCCATCGTCACCAGCGCGATTGAGCTGCGCCAGCTCGACTTACGTGACAAAAAGATCCGCATCGATGTGGACAATCCCGCTGTCCTTCCGGCCGTGCGCGGAGACCCCAATCAGCTGCTGCAAGTCTTCTACAACCTGATTAACAATTCGGTTGATGCGATGGAGTCGGTGGGCGGCGGGGTGCTGAGCGTGCGCATGCGCACCGAGCGCGGCAGCGTGGTTCTTGATTTCTCCGACTCCGGACCGGGACTCCGCGACCCGGAGCGTGTATTCGATCCCTTTTACACCACAAAACCCGTGGGAAAAGGAACGGGCCTCGGGTTGAGCATTTGCTATGGCATCGTTCAGGAACATGGTGGACAGATTTTCGGATTCAATCGCGCAGAGGGCGGATGCACGTTCCGCGTGATCCTGCCGGCGGTGCTCGCGCTCTTCCCGCAATTGGCCGCTACCACTCCTGTTGGCACTCGATAGAACAGTTTTCAGTGCACGCCTCCTTCATCCCGTTCAGCCCTTGTGTTAGATTCGTCTGCCATGTGGGCGGAACCGGCAATCGTGACCGAAGGTTTGACACGGCGTTTCGGCGATCTGGTCGCCGTCGACCAGGTCAACTTGCGCGTGGACGCCGGCCAATTCTTTGGCTTCCTCGGGCCAAACGGCGCCGGCAAGTCCACGATGATCAAGATGCTGACGGGATTGCTGGCCCCATCGGCCGGCACGATGCGGATCTTGAACGTCGACCTGGCTGAAAATCCCGTCGAGGTAAAACGCCAAATTGGAGTCGTGCCCGAAGGTCTCGCGCTTTTTGGACGGCTTACCGGCGCCGAGTATCTGAATTTTGCGGGACGCATGTACGGTCTCGACCGCGAGACAGCGGCGCAACGCACGAAAGAGCTCCTCGAGTTCATGCAGCTCGCCGACCGGCCAAAGTCTTTGATCACCGATTATTCCCACGGCATGCAGAAGAAATTGGCCATGGCCGCCGCGGTCATTCATGGACCCAGAATTTTATTTCTCGATGAGCCCTTTGAAGGAGTGGATGCCATCGCGGCCGGCACGCTGAAGTCCATGCTGCAGCGAATGATTGCGCGCGGCGCAACCATATTTTTGACCTCGCACGTGCTCGAAATTGTCGAGCGATTGTGCAGCCACGTCGGCATCATTTCGCGCGGCAAGCTGGTCGCGCAGGGATCGCTCGAGGAATTGCGCGCTGGCGTGGAAGCGCGCGGAGGCGCGGCGTCCCTAGCCGCCGCGGACGGGAAGCTCACGCTCGAACAAATTTTCCTCGATATCGTCGGCGGGACCCGCCAGACGGACCAGGAATTGACGTGGCTGGGATAAATCGAATTCCGTCAACGGGCGAGCAAATTGCCCTGGTTGCTCGTCTGCGCTGGGAGCTTTTCCGCAATTCGCTACGCACGCTGAAAGGACGTCTGGAAGCCGTATCGACTGCTTTTATCGGTCTGACCATGGCGGGCCTTGTGTTTGGCGGCGGCGCATTCCTGGGCATGGCAACCTACTACCTCGTGTCCCGCGGCGAATGGCCATGGCTTGAGGGTCTTCTGTGGATTGTTTTTCTGTTCTGGCAGTTGTACCCGCTTTTTGCTGCGTCAGTCGGCGTGCAATTTGATTTTGCGAATTTGCTGCGCTTTCCGCTGCGCTTCAGTAGTTTTTTTGCCCTCAGCCTGATCTACGGACTTTTCGACCCCGGAGCGGTGACTTCGCTGTTCTGGCTTTTTTGCATCTGGGTGGGATTGGGAATTGCGCGGCCCGCGATGCTCGCGTGGGGACTCATGATTTTGCTCGTATTTGCCGCGATGAATCTGCTGCTCGGGCGCATGATTCTCCTCTGGACGGAGAAGTGGCTTGCGCGGCGCCGAACACGTGAAGTCCTGGGCTTCATTTTCATCTTGGTGATGCTGTCGTTTCAGTTCATCGGTCCGGTCATCAATCACCTGCAGCACCAGCACACAAGAATGCAAACCAGTTGGGTGGTGATGCTGCTTCCCGTGGCGCGTGTGCTTCCGCCGGGGGTTGCGGGCCGCTCATTCGCCTGCGCGCTCGGCGGCAACCTTGTAGGCGGAGCGCTATGGTTCCTTCTCCTGGCCCTGTATGGCGCGGCGTTTCTCCTGTTGCTGCGAACGAGGCTCGTTGCGCAATATCGCGGCGAGAATCTAAGCGAGACGCGGGCGGTTGCACTTCCCACAAAAGTAGTGCGCCCGGGCGCAAGAACGGCGAGCTTGTCTTGGCGGATCCCCTGGCTTTCGGGAGCATCTGGCGCGGTATTTGAAAAGGAGGTGCGTTACGCGTTTCGCAGCGGACCGATGCTGTTGAATTTTGTGGTTCCCGTGATTCTTGTAATGTTTTTTGGAATCACGTTTCACCAGCAAGGAAGAAACGGCGATTTTTTCACCCGTCGGCCGGATATGATTTTCCCCATTGCGATTGCCTATACCTTTCTGATCCAAATGAATCTGGTATTCAACAGCTTCGCATTTGAGGGGACGGGTATGCAGTTCCTGTTCTTCGCGCCGGTACGGTTCCGCGACGTGATGGCTGGCAAGAATTTATTTCAAGGCGTTGCGGCCGTGTTTGAGGCGCTGGCCGTTTGGGCCGTTGTCGCTTGGATTTTCGTTCCTCCTCCTTTGGCGATCGTGACGGCGACGTTTGCCGGACTTCTGTACGCCACGCTCGCGAACTTCGCGGTCGGAAATATTTTGTCGGTCTGCTATCCGCGTAAGCTCGCCTTTGGAGCGTTCCGGAAAAAGAAACTGGCCGGCATCACCATGGTGATTGGCATGGTCACGCAAGGCGTCCTGATCGGGATGGGCGCGGGCGTTTTCTTGCTGACCAAACATTTCGATCGTCTGGCCTTGGCAACGCCGATTTTTCTCGCATTCGCCGCTATGGCCGCCGCGGTGTATCTGTTCAGCCTCACGAAAGTGGATCGCCTGGCGCTGAGCCATCGCGAGACGCTCACTGCGGAGCTTTGTCGCGCGGAATAGGGCCCCGCCGGCGAAGAATGTCACGGATGGACGCCGTGAGCGGCGAGGATCTCCTTTAACCGGCCGATAGGCAACGCTTCCACCACATGGCCGTCACGCCCGCGCACCGTCGTTGCGCGCAGCAGCGAGTTGTCAATGGCTTCCTCTGTGGCTTCGCCCGCGGCTGCAAAGATCGGCGACAAAGACTCCTCAGACAGTAACCGCATGGGCGGCAGGATTTTCGCATCGGCTGCGACTCGATTGGTTGTCGAGAACGCGATCACGAAATCGCCGCTGCCATTGCTACCCGAAGAACCCGCGCGCGCCAAGCCAAGAATCGCCCGTTTGGCGAGTCGGTGCAATTGACGCGCATCGAGAGGCGCATCCGTCGCAACCATGATCATGCAGGAGCCGTCGGCGGATTGGCGTTCCCGCTCGCGCCCGGCGGATGCCAGTTTCGGCGGTTGCAGCTCACGGTAAACCGGCACGCCGGAAATCGTAAGGTTCCCTCCGAAATTTGTCTGCACCAGCACTCCCACCGTGTAATCACCGTCCTCCACGGGAAGATGACGCGAGCTTGTGCCGATTCCGCCCTTCCATCCGAAGGCCACGGTTCCCGTGCCTGCTCCCACTGCGCCTTCTTCGACGGGGCCGGCGTGTGCCGATGCGAGCGCGCGACGAACGTCTTCCGTTTTTACGTGGCGCCCGCGAATGTCGTTGAGCCATCCGTCGTTTGTTTCTCCCACCACGGGATTGATCGAGCGCACGTTTTGATTTCCGGGAAGCGCGAGCATCCAGTCGGTGAGCGCGGCAGCAGCGTCCCACACGCTCAGGGTATTGGTAAGGAGGATGGGCGTTTCAATCTGGCCGAGTTCGTTCACCTGCGTCGAGCCAACGAGTTTGCCGAACGCGTTATAGACGTAAACAGCCCCAGCCACCTTGTCCCGGAACATATTCCCCGCGTGCGGGAGAATTGCCGTGACGCCGGTGCGGACATCGGCGCCTTGCATGATGGTTACTTGTCCCACGCGCACGCCGGCCACATCGGTAATTGCATTGAACGGACCAGGATCGTAAATTCCGGGATGAATGCCAAGGGCGCGCGCACGCGGCCGCGAATTGGGCACATTGCCGTGCGATCCCTGGCCGTACGCGGCCGGAGCAATCAACCCCATCGTCACCAGCAACGTAACCGCGAGCGTGAGCAACGCATAAATTCTTCGCATGGCAGCCTCCCTGCGAATTGTACGTCGACTGATGGACCGCTCGCGCATTTTTACAAGTCCCGCGACGTCTGCAAAAAACAGCCGCAACATAACTGAAAGTGTTGCGGCGCACGCGCCCGTGCGTTACATTCGCCGCCTCGTTTCGTGCGTAACGGCTGCGAGTCTGCACGCCGCAGAAAGACGAACGCGAAAACCGGGACACAGACCAGGAGAGACAGCCAGCCATGATGACGCGTATGCCTTTGATAGCTTGCATTTTAATTCTTGCCGCGAGCGCATCGCCGACATTTCCCCAGGCAGGCGTTCAAACGCCGAACGATTCCAACCAAACGAGCAAAGTGCCGGGCTCGATGACCCAGGACGCGAAAGAATTTGTCGAAACACCTGCCATTCCAGGTTACGAAGCGGATCTCGCCGCCAAAATCCGCGCGCGGCTGAAGGCTTTCTCGCCAACGACAGACAATCTGGGCGACGTAATCGTGACCCTAGGCAGCGGCAGCCCGAAGCGCTTGCTCGTCGCGCCGATGGACGAGCCCGGCTACGTCGTCAGCAACATCACCGACGACGGCTACCTTCAGCTTCAACGCTTGCCTCAATTCGGCGAATTACCCCTGTTCAACGCACTTTATTCCGCGCAGCCCGTGGAAATTCAGGCGTCTTCGGGAAAATGGATCAACGGCGTGGTGGCCGGGCTTTCCGTGCATCTATTGCCGGGACGCCTCCATCCACCTGATCCCGCGGACGTTGAAAATATGTGGGTGGACGCGGGCGCAACCTCGGCGGCTCAAGCGAAGCGTGTGGGCGCCGACCTGTTGAGCCCGGTTGCAATCGATCGCACGTTCTACACCTTGGGCTCGAACTTTTACGCATCGCCGGCCGTGGGCGACCGGTTTGGCGATGTCGCGCTCGTGGAATTGTTGCGGCGATTGGATCTATCGAAATTGAAGGGGACGCTGGTTGTGGCATTCGTGGCCCAGCAATGGGCCGGCGCTCGTGGCCTCGAACGCATGCTCGATGCCGTGCAGCCTGACGAATTGATTTACGTTGGCCGCCTGACCGCCAGCCCGCCCGTTCCCACGGAGCCGACGCTCCATCGCGGGCCCCGCCGCGATATGGGCAGCGGCGTCTTGGTGGGCGAACAAGATCCCCAAGCGAAATTTTCGGGATTGACCGCCGACCTGAAGAAGATCGCCGAGGAAAATAAGATCCCGATCGAACAGGATTATTCCGCGGCGCTGATGCCGCGGAGTTATTTGCCAACACCAAAAACGCCCGCGCGCGCCGTGCACCTCGCGATTGCCACCGATTGGCCGGATACGCCGGCGGAAATGATCAGTGCCAAAGACCTGAACGATTTGACGGATTTGTTGCAGGCGTATTTGCAGGGATCGATTACAAAGTCCGAAGTTTCCGATACCGGCGACGCGGCAGTGGATCCCGCCCCGAGGAACACGCCGCCAACCAACGAGCAGATCCTTTCGCGGCTCGTCGAAACCTATGGCGTGAGCGGCCACGAAACCCTTGTGCGCGAAGCTGTAAAACAACTCCTCCCGAAATGGGCGAAAACCGAAACGGACGACGCCGGCAATTTAATCCTTCACCTGGCCACCGCGCCAGCCAGCGCTCCCGCGCCGAAAATCATGGTCGTCGCCCACTTGGACGAGATCGGCTACCTGGTTGAGGAAGTGATGCCCAATGGCACGCTCGCCGTGAGCGGCGGTGGCGGAATTTCCGATTTCTTTTTGGGGCACGCGGCACTCGTGCATACCAAGAGCGGCGCATCCGTCCCGGGAATCATGGAACTTCCCGCCGGATGGGACGAGCCCGGATTTAAATGGCCGCTCGGGCGCGCACTACTGGCGCATGTCGACGTGGGCGCGCGTTCGCCGCAAGAAGTGGCGAAGCTAGGCATTGCCGTCGGGGATTTCATCACCATTCCTAAGAAATATCGCAGGCTCGCCGGGACCCGCGCGAATGCCCGCAGTTTCGACGACCGCATGGGTGATACCGCATTGATTTCTGCCGTCTGGGCGCTGGGGCCGAATCTGAAGGGTCGCGACGTGACGTTCGTGTGGTCAACGGGCGAAGAACTGGGGCTCGTCGGCGCGGGAAAACTCGCGGCGCGCCTTGCGGCAGAAGGCAAAGAACCGGATTACGTTTTCGCCGTCGATACTTTCGTCAGCTCGGATTCGCCGCTCGAGTCGAAACGATTCGGCGACGCGAAGCTCGGCGAAGGATTCGTCGTGCGTGCCATCGACAATTCGAACATCGTTCCGCGCAGGCGCGAAGAAAAAGTCGTCGCCCTCGCGCGCGCAAATCACATTCCCGTCCAATATGGAATCACGGGCGGAGGAAACGATGGCTCGGCATTTTTGCGGTACGGCTCGATCGACGTTGCACTCGGTTGGCCGCTCCGTTATTCACACTCACCCGGTGAAGTGATTGACCTGCGCGATTTGGACGCCCTCGCGCACATCGTCGGCGCCGTCGCGCGAAGCTGGTAGAAATTTAAAAAAAATTCTGCACCGTGCATCTTCGCACAGGACTACGGTGCTTACCGCCGCTGAGGCGTTCACAGGAACAGGGAGGAATCTATAGAAGGATTTACTTCTTGCGGCCTGCCGCTACCAGCACCGGCGCCGTCTTGCCGCGTGTCGGCTTTTTCGTCCGGCGCTCTTCTTCGATGAGCGCGGAGATGCGTTCGCAGGAAATCCCGCGCGCCTGGAACCAGTCCCTCACATGCGACTGCGCGTGGCACACGGCCGTGCGAATGAAATCATTGGTGGCGACGACCCACTCGCTGGTGCCGTCACTGCGCTGGCCGCCCTCTTGCAAAGTCCAGCGATGTTCGATCGCGCCACTGGGGCCCACGCGATATTCGTGGACACGGTCATAGGTGAGGCCTGGGATGCGGAGCACGTTTATAGCCATGCGCACATGATAGCCTAAAATCGCCCTAAAGTATAGTCCGCCCGGCACATCTAAATAACGCATAATCAATAACAAACGAGTCAAGCCTGTGGAAGATTGTGGTCAAAAGCGCTCACACTGGTGGACCCGTTCCCGATTTGCCGGTCCCTTCCGCTCGGTACTGGGACGCCAGCCTGACGGGACGCACTCTCCCGGCAGCCTGTTTCGGTTTGTTATAGAGGTCATCCCATTCGACAAACGACAGGGCGCCCCGCGGCCTTTGCTATAATGCCGCCCCATGCCCGAACCAAAATTCAAGCCGCCAAGATACTTCGTCATCGAAGGACCCATCCGCGTAGGCAAATCCACGCTGGCGAAAATACTGGCGGAACGTTTGCATGCCCGGCGCGTTTTCGATTGCGAGGACAATCCATTCCTCGGCCAATTTTACGACGAGCAGCCCGGAGCCGCGTTCCGCGCGCAGATGTACTTCCTGATGGAGCGGCACCAGCGGCTCATGGAAATTGACCGCGAGCAGAAACCGGGTCCTGTCGTCAGCGATTTTCTTTTTGAGAAAGACAAGATTTTCGCCTACATCAACCTCGAAAATGAAGAGCTGAAGATCTATGAAAGATATTACGAAATGCTGGCTGCGTCTGTCGCAGCGCCGGACCTGGTGATTTATTTGCAGGCCAAGCCGGAAGTTCTGCGCCAGCGCATTTCGAAAAAAGCCGCTCGCAACGAATCGAATATTTCTCCGGAATATCTGGAGACCGTCGCCCAGGCGTACGAGCATTTTTTCTTCCGCTATTCGGGCTCGAACTTACTCGTCGTGGACACTTCGGACATCGATTTCGTCGAGCGCAACCAGGATTTGCAGGAACTGCTGCGTCGCCTCCGCCAGCCGGTAAAAGGCACACAGTATTTCCTGCCCCTCGGCCCCGAATCGTAATGAGGTTGGATGTTACGGACTGGAAAAACGCGGTTCGCGATTCTACTGGGCCCAGCCAAGTGGCCTCGCGGCTACATCAATTCCTTCAAATTTGCCGCGATGTCACGATGGTACAGATCTAGTTCCGCGAGAGGTTTTTCCTGAAGTCCGGGGATTTTCGCCTTCAGGTGATCTTCGTAAGTCGCCGTATCAAGCTTGTAATAAACACCCAGCGGAATGCGCCCGCCCGGCTCCTGCGTCTTCAACAGCGCCTGTGCTTTTTTCTGCGCAATCTCCACCGGATCATCCGCATTGTGCACGATGGGATCGTACCCGGTTTGATCCAGCCGGTAGAGCCGCGGTTGCCCTTCGACTTGTCCGGCGTAAAATCCTTTCGTGTGCAGGTCGTTGTACGTCGGGCACGTTTGCAGCACATCGACGAGCGCGCTGCCGCGATGCTGAATGGCCTGCGCGATCACCTCCGACAAATATTTCGTGTCCAGCGCGTATCCTCGCGCCACAAACGTGTATCCGCATGCCAGCGCCAGTAGGACCGGATTGATCGCGTCCATGATCGAAGGTTCCGACATCGACTTCGTCTTTTGCCCTTTGGCAATCGTCGGAGAGGCTTGCCCCTTCGTCAGCGCGTACACGTCGTTGTTCATCACCACGTAGGTGATATTCAAATTCCGGCGTCCGCCCGCGACAAAATGTCCGGCGCCAATTCCGTAAGCATCGCCATCGCCGCCCACGCCAATCACAGTCAAATCGTGATTCGCCAGTTTCATGGCCGTCACCGAAGGCATCACCCGCCCGTGCAACGTGTGAAACGAATAGGCCTGCATGTAATGCGCAGTCTTGCCGGCGCAACCGATTCCGCTGATGATCGCGGCCCGATGCGGCGGTACCTGCAATTTCGCCAGCGCCATTTGCACGGCCGCGACTACGCCGAAGTCCCCACAACCCGGACACCAGTCATTATGAATGTCCGACTTGAAATCCTGCGCCTGCAGCGTTTTCAGATCCGTTGTCGTTGTGCCCATCTTCGAATTTCTCCGACCTTCTTATGGAACCGGGTCCTGCGTTTCCGGGTGCCCCATCCGGAGCGCCCGTTTGGAACAATGGGCGCGAAGGGTGGGGTTTTCTTCAATTCAGGCGTCTCACCGGTTGTACCCCGGCGGCAGCGGCACCATCGGCGCCAGCATCTTCGGATGCGTTTCTCGCAGCTCAAGCATCTGGTCGAATTCCTGATTTCCGTCGCCCGGCACAACCACTTTCCCTTGCGAAATCACCAGCCGTTCCGCTGCTCCCGCTTTCGCGGCCTCCAGAGCCACGATAATCTCTTCCTCCGAAAACGGCCGGCCATCGTACTTCACTACTTGATGCTGCACGCAAATTCCCGTCTCTGTGCGGATCACTTGCGCCAGTTGTCCCGAATAATTTCCGTCAAGGCAAACCACGCGCTCCGCTCGCCCCAGAATTTCCTTAACCGCCTCCACCGGGAACGGCCGCATCAGGCGAATGTGCAGGGCCGCATACGTCGTGTGCTGCGGGTCGAACCGCCGCAGCGCATCGTGCATCGCTCCCTTCGTCGAACCCCAACAAACCGCCAGCACTGGGATTTTTTTCGGCGCTGCCGGCCCAAAAAATCTGTACTTCTTCCCTTCCGGAATTTCCCGCGCTGCCATCCCAACTTTGCCCATGCGCTTTTCCATCATGGCCAGTCGGTTGCCAATGCCTTCGGTGATGTGCCCGCGCGGGTCGTGCTCGTCAGACGTCGACCAGAAAATCCCGCCCGCCTGCCCTGGCACCGACCGCGGACTCAGCCCATCCTTGGTGAACGCATACCGCTGGTAATCGCCATTCGTGTTCGCTGGTTTCACCAGCCCGCGATCGATCTTCAAGTGCGAAGTCTTGAACGGCGGCAACGTCTGATAGCAACTCGCCATGTGCTTATCCACGAGCACAACCACCGGAAGTTGATACCGATCCGCATAATTGAACGCGTCAAACGTATCGTAAAAGCATTCCTCGATATCCCCCGGCGCCATCACGATGCGCGGAATGTCGCCCTGCCCGGCATTCAATGCGAAAAGCAAATCGCCCTGCTCCTGCCGCGTCGGCAATCCCGTGGAGGGCCCGCCCCGTTGATAGAGCAGCACCACCGGGCCCGGCGCCTCTGTAATCGCGGCAAATCCAAGCCCCTCTGGCATCAGCGCGAATCCCGGTCCCGAGGTCGAAGTCGAAGTGCGCACACCGCCGTGGGCGCCCATCACCGCCGCGTCAATGGCCGAAACCTCGTCCTCGGTTTGCAGTACCACCAAATTGTGCTCGCTCTGATAGCCTTCCAAATACACGCTCTCGTCGGTCGCCGGGCTGATCGGGTAATAGGTCTGCAAACCACAACCCGCTTGAATTTTCGCCATGCCAACGGCTTGTGTGCCCTTCACCATAATTTGCTCGCGTTTCGCCGGCGCAGGCGGCAGCGCGAATTTCAAATCGTGCGAAAATCTTTCGCGCGCATATTCGTACGCGTATTTCGCCGCGTTCACGTTCAGTTCGGCGACTTTCCCGGCCTTGCCGCCAAAGCTGTCGCGGATCGCCTCCGCCACTGGCTCAAAATCGAATCCCAGCGCGCCCACCGACGCGCCCAGCGCCAGCGTGTTCGTCATGATGCGGTACGCGCGCGCCTGCCCCGGCTTCCCTGCTTCGGTCAACGCGCGGTCGAGCAACTCCGCGTAGGGCATCTCCCAGAGATATATGTCGCGACGCTCAATCCGCTCGGCGGCTTTCTTCTGCTCCACGTCGTAAAGAATCGCGCCGCCCGCCGCCACTTCGTGCACGTGCCCGCGATGCGCCGGATATTCGTGGTAGAGGTCGCCGATCAGCGTCTCTTCATCCAGCGAGCAGAGCAGATGCACGGGATCGACGTGCGACGCCACGGGTTCATCGGAAATTCGCAGGCGGTAGGCGCTGTGCTTGCCCTTAATGTTCGAGTGGTATTCGATCTGTCCGAAGACGTAATATCCCGACCGGCAAAGAGCCTTCGCAAAAATTTCCGCGCTGACGTTCAGGCCGCTTCCTTGCGACCCGCCGATCATAAATGAGAAATATCCTGACATAATGCCTTCCCTTGAGAACCCCGGAATTTCAAGCCTAACACAGCACGGATTCGTCTCAAAATCGAGCGCGTTGCCCCCCGCGCCTCGCGACCAGGAGCCTCGGCCCGCTTCACAGCTCCTTCAGGCCGCTGATCATCTTCGCGATCACGTCCTGCGCGTCGCCGAACACCATGTGCGTGTTTGCGCCGAAGAATAATTCATTCTGGATTCCGGAAAATCCCGCGCCCGTTCCTCGTTTAATCACCAGCACCTGTTTGGCCTGGTCGGCATTGAGGATCGGCATGCCATAGATCGGGCTGCTCTTGTCGCTCCGAGCCGCCGGGTTTACCACGTCATTCGCTCCGATCACCAACGAGATATCCGCATTCGCAAAGTCGCTGTTGATCTCCTCGAGATCGTAAATCAAATCGTAGGGAACGCCCGCTTCGGCCAGGAGCACGCTCATGTGCCCCGGCATGCGCCCGGCGACAGGATGCACGGCAAATCGGACCTTCACATCTCTCTTCTGCAGCATCTGCACCAACTCCCACAATTTGTGCTGTGCCTGCGCCACCGCCAGACCGTAACCCGGCACCACGATAATATCTTCTGAATACGCCATGGTGGCGGCGGCATCGCGGGCGTCCATCGAATTCATGACTCGCGCTGGTCCGCCGCTAGCTGCGGCAGCAGCAACGTCGCCAAACCCGCTGAACCAGACGTTCATAAATGAGCGATTCATGGCCTTGGCCATCAGGAGGGTCAGGAGGGTTCCGGCCGCGCCCACAATCGTGCCCGCAATGATCATGGCCGGATTCTGCACCACGAATCCCTCGAATCCGACCGCGAGGCCGATGCAGGCGTTATAGGTGGAGATGACCACAGGCATGTCCGCGCCGCCGATCGGAAGGGTAACGATTATGCCCAGAATCAGAGACGCTACCAGGAAAATGCCGACGAGCGAAGAAACGGGAAATCCGAACGCAGGAACCCGCGAAGGAAAGATATTAGCAATCGTGAGCAGTAGCACGACTGCGGAAAGGATTCCATTCATGACGTGCCGGCCAGAAATCCGCGGGCTGCCCATCCAGCCCTGGAGCTTGAGAAACGCCACGATGCTGCCGCCGAAGGCCACTGTGCCGATCAGCGCGCCCGTTACCGCAATCACGGGAAACGCAAGGGACCCGAGGTAGGCACGGCCGCTATAGATTTCCACGGCGGCAATCGCCGCCGCGGCGCCTCCGCCCAGGCCGTTGTATATCGCCACCATCTGAGGCATTTCCGTCAGCGGAACGCGCCGGCCTGACCACCACGCCGGAACGGCTCCTGCCGCCAGCGCGACCAGGATGAGAACAAAGCGATGCCAAGAGGCGCTCTCTGCGAAGTTCCAAACTCCCGGCAGATAGGCCAGGGTGACTACGGTTGCCAACAACATGCCTACGCCGGCCCACACGATGCCATTGCGCGCCGTACGCGGAGAACCCATGCGCTTGAGGCCCAGAACGAGCAGAAGAGTCGCAATGAAGTAGCTGGCTTGGAGAGGGAAGCTGGTCAGCGAGTGCCCCACTATTTCTTCTCCTTGCCGTGGAACATCTCGAGCATCCGTTCGGTGGACACGTAGCCGCCGACGGCGTTCGAGGCGGCCATCACGACACCGATGAAACCGACGGAGACTTGCAGGTTTCCATGAGCTTCCGCCAACGCCACCATCGCGCCCACCAGAACAATTCCGTGGACGAAATTCGAGCCGGACATCAGCGGCGTGTGAAGAATCACGGGCACGCGGGCCACAATCTCGTATCCCGCGATAGCAGTCATCAGAAAAATGTAGAGCGCCACGAATCCGGTCATCATTTCATAGCTCCTTGAAGAAATTCGCGGGTGGCTTCGTGCTTGATTTCGCCCGCGAACGTCAGAGCGGTCTTGGCGATCACCTCGTCGTTCCAATCCAACGAAGTCTTTCCCTCTTTGACGAAGAGGCTGAGAAGGCTGTAGAGATTATTGGCGTACATCTGGCTGGCGTCCTCGGCCATCATGCTGGCCACCTGGAGCAGCCCGAGAATGGTCACGCCGCCGTGGCGCACCTCCTGACCGGGTTGCGTAAGTTCGCAGTTGCCGCCTCCGTCTGCGGCAAGATCCACGATGATCGAGCCGGATTTCATCGCTTCCACCATGGGCCGCAGAATGATTTTGGGAGCGGGACGTCCGGGAACATTGGCGGCGCAGATGACGACGTCAGACTGGCTGACATGCCGGAGCAGCGCGTCCTGTTGTGCACGCCGCTCTTCCTCGGTCAATTCCCGCGCATAGCCTCCGTCGCCTTCCGCGCGGATGTTGGCAGCCACAAATTTTGCACCGAGGGATTCCACTTCCTCGCGGCTGGAGGCTCGCACGTCGTAGCCTTCCACTTGCGCGCCGAGCCGCCGCGCCGTGGCCATGGCCTGGAGTCCTGCTACACCGGCTCCAATCACCAGCACCTTTGCCGGCCGAATCGTACCCGCTGCTGTGGTCAGCATCGGGAAAAATCGCCCGAGCCGGTTCGCGCCGATCAGCGCCGCCTTGTAGCCAGCCACCATGGCCTGTGACGACAGAACGTCCAGGCTCTGCGCGCGCGAGATCCTCGGCACCAATTCCATCGCAAAAGTAGTGATCTGGCGATCGCACAGCAGCCTCGCCTCTTCGGGATGCTGATGCGCATAAACGAGACATGCGAGAATCACTCCTTCACGCATCAGGCGAATCTGCACCGGCCCCGGCACCTGCACACCGAGAACAATATCGGCTTGACTGAACAGTTGCACCGGATCCTTCACCACGGTCGCTACGCGCGAGTAATCCGAATCTGGAATCCCGCTTTCGCCCCCGGCTCCCGATTCCACCAGCAGCGTAGCTCCCAATTTCACCAGACGCTCCCCGACTCGTGGCGTCATGGCCACGCGCTTTTCTCCCGCACGGGTTTCCCTGGGAACCGCAACTTGAACGCCCATCAAAACAACTCCTCTGACGACACGTGTTTTGCGCCCGACCAATGCCCCCCGCTATCGATAAACATTTCTCCGCGTCTCGAATCTTTCAGGCGCAGAATCTTCCCTTCGAAACCGCAAAGATCCAAAAGATAATTCCCGGCTTTTGCCCAGCTGGCGTGGGTTGATTCGGTGCCGGACAGACACGCTTTGAAGATCTTGGACAGGATCACAGGATTCCGACGATCTGAATGATTCCGTTATTTATGACCCTTACGGCTGTTCGTGTTCCGAGCCGTTCAGATTCTACACACAACTCAAGTTCCCCACGATTCGGGCAGTGGGTCGGTTTTGAATTTTCTTGATCGTGACACCAAGAGTCAAAATTCAAACTGACCCAATCCTACGATTCGCTCAGCGGAAATCCTCACTTCGATAACCCACAAGCGTAGCACAGCGCGGAAATTACCAAAACGGAGAAAACGCCAGATGTGATGTTCGCCGGTGGAAATCGTTTTCTTTGCGGTTTCCTACGCGCGCGCTGGAACTAACCGCTCCAACTCCTGAACTTTTCGCCTCCCATAAGCGTACCTTGAATGGGAGAAGTCAATGCCAGAGTCCCATAAGGGTGGCCTATGGATTCGTTTCCGAGCCAGCTGAAGCAAGTTTTTCGCCGGCTGCGTCGTGCGCCGATCTTTACATTCATCACGCTTTTCACGCTCGCTGCAGGCATCGGAGCGAACATCGCCGTGTTCAGCGTTCTCGAAGGCATCCTGCTCAAGCCTCTTGCGTATCCCCATCCCGAGCAGCTTGTCGGCGTATGGCACAACGCCCCGGGTCTCAACATCGCCGAACTAAATATGTCCCCTTCAAACTATTTCGTCTATCGCGACCAAAGTCGCACGTTTCAGGATATTGGCATCTACCAGAACGACTCAGTGAGCGTCACCGGTGTAGCCCAGCCGGAACAGGTGCGCGCCTTGGACGTCACCGACGGCACTCTACCAATTCTGGGCGTCTCGCCCGTGCTGGGTCGCCTGTTCACGCGCCTGGACGATACTCCGAGCGCAACCAAGACTGTGCTCGTGACCTATGGTTATTGGCGGAGCAAGTTCGGCGCTGCGCCATCCACCATCGGCCGAACGATTTTGGTGGACGGCACAGCGCGTCAAATCATCGGCGTCTTGCCTCAGAAATTTCAGTTTCTGGATCAGCCGGACGTGGCCTTGATTCTGCCCTTGCAGCTCGACCGCGGCAAAACCTTTCTCGGACAGTTCAGTTACGAAGGTCTGGCACGACTCAAGCCAGGAACCACGCTCGCGGAAGCCAATGCCGATGTGGCACGCATGCTGCCCATGGTTATGGGGAGTTTTCCGCCACCCCCGGGTTTCAGTCTTGACCTCTTTAAGAAAGCCCGCATTGGACCTAACGTGCGGCCTCTGAAACAGGACGTCGTCGGGGATGTTGGAAAGCTGCTGTGGGTTCTCATGGGCGGCATCGGCATGGTTCTGCTCATCGCCTGCGCGAATGTTGCGAATCTGCTTCTCGTACGCACCGAAGGACGCCAGCAAGAGCTGGCCATCCGCGCCGCGCTCGGCGCCAGCCAGACGCGCATCGCCGCAGAGTTGTTGTTCGAAAGCCTGGTCGTCGGACTGATGGGCAGCGTCCTCGGGCTAGGACTTGCTTACGCCGCATTGCGCCTGCTCGTTGCGATGGCGCCCACGGGCCTTCCCCGCCTCGGCGAAATTGGCATCGATGGTCCGGTGCTGTTGTTCACCCTGGCCATCGCGATGTTCACCAGTTTGCTTTTCGGTCTTGTTCCTGTTTTCAAATACGCCCGCGCTCACGCGGCCACGGGTCTGCGCGAAGGCGGCCGCACTCTGAGTCAGGGCCGCGAGCGGCATCGCGCCCGAAACACTCTGGTCACCGTGCAGGTGGCGCTTGCTTTCGTTCTCTTGATCTGCTCCGGGCTCATGATTCGCACCTTTCGCGCCTTGTCTCAAGTCAACCCTGGATTCGTTCGCCCCGCCCAAGTCCAGACGTTCCGTCTTGATATTCCCGATGCCCAAGCCTCTTCGCCCGAGCTGGTGCTCCGCATGGAGCAGCAAATTTCCGAAAAGCTCGCTGCCATTCCCGGCATCTCCTCCGTGGGTTTTTCTAATAGTCTCCCCATGGACGGAAACGGTTGGCACGATCCCGTCTTCGCGCAAGACCGGGCGTACGCACAGGGGGAGCTTCCCGCGCTCCGCAGTTTTGAATTCATGTCGCCCGAATACTTGAAAACGATGGGCATCCCACTGGTTGCCGGCCGCAATCTCACTTGGACCGATACCTACAGCAAGATTCCAGTGGCTCTCGTTTCCGAGAATTTTGCGCGCCAGTATTGGCATGATCCCGCCAACGCACTGGGTAAGCGTATTCGCGTGTCCACCAAAGACGACTGGCGCGAGATCATCGGCGTTGTGGGCGACGTTCGCAACGACGGCATTGACCAGCCAGCGCCTACGTCGGTGTATTGGCCCATCCTGACCGCGAACTTCGAAAGCAATTCCCTTCAGGTACGTCGCGATGTGGCCTTCGTTATGCGCACTCCTCGCGCTGGTTCCCAAGCTTTCATGAACGAAGTTCGCCAGGCCGTATGGTCCGTCAATGCCAATCTTCCCCTCGCTAACCCGCACACGCTCGACTATTACTACCAGCGCTCGATGGCGAGGACTTCCTTCACCTTGGTAATGCTCGGCATCGCCGGCGCCATGGCGTTGCTATTGGGCAGCGTCGGACTCTACGGCGTCATTGCCTATTCGGTGTCTCAACGCACTCGCGAGATCGGAATTCGCATGGCTCTGGGCGCAACTCTTGAGAACGTCCGCAAAATGGTCGTCATGCAAGGCATGCGCCTCGCGTCCATCGGAGTGATCGTCGGCATCGCCGCGGCGTTGGCGCTCACGCGGCTGATGGCTGGTTTAGTCTATGGCGTGAAGACGTGGGACCCTCTTGTCTTCATTTCCGTCGCGGTGTTGCTGAGCGCGGTTTCGTGGTTCGCCGCCTATATGCCCGCGCGCCGCGCTTCGCGTGTCGACCCAATGGTCTCCCTACGCTACGAATAGCGGTGCCTTTTTTATTGTGTTCGGATCAGATAAAAAGCGGTGTTTCTTCGAAGGGGTCTTCGAGATTGAAGTAGGTCTTGCCGCTGAGCAGTGCATCGATCGCCGGAAGCAGGTGTGAGTACATCGACATCTTTGCCACAAAACCTCGCACCCCGGACATGATCAGTTTGTCGATTATGTTTTTGGGATCGTACAGGCTGATGCTCAGCACCATTGTGCTGTGGCACGCATAGGAAATTTGACGTGCGGCCTCGAAACCGTCCATGCGGGGCATCGAGATGTCCAGGATGGCTATGTCGGGCGAAAGAGCCTTGGCCTTCGCCACCGCTTCCACGCCATCTTCCACTTCCGCACAGATCCGCCAATCGTTGCGTGCGGAGAGCAGCCGTCGGAGCACACCCCGGATGCATTCGCGATCGTCAGCTACGAGAATGGACTTTTGCGCGATCACTTCGTTCCGTCACTTCCTAGGCATCGCGACTTCGGCAGGCTGGGGTCTACCAGAGGGCGTCCAGAAGATACACTTTAGTTCCGCACTCTACAATACTGAACATTGAATGTCAGATCCTCGTTTTCGCGTTCCTACGTACCAAACTTCCTTCCGATACCGACATTGCCACCAACGCGATGCCGGCGCTGCCCAATTCCGCACAATTTTCGCCTTCGAGCGCCGTAGGAAAAGTTTTGCTTGTTTTTCGCTTTTGATTCGCCTATACTTTCGCCAGCTGTACGCCTGAAGAGGAGAGCGATGGCCCTGACGAAACGGCAGAAGGAAGTCCTCGATTACCTGGTCAGCTTTCTCAACAAGCACGGTTATTCGCCCAGCTTCGAGGAAATCGCGCGCGCCCTCAAGCTCACTTCCCTGGCGACCGTCCACAAGCATCTCTCGACACTCGAGAAAAAGGGCTTCGTCCGCCGCGGCTACAATCAGAGCCGCTCCATCGAAATCACGCAGCTCCCAAAACCGGTTCGCGATCAGGTCATCGAACGCCACGCCGTCGGCCTGCCTCTCGTTGGGCGCATCGCCGCGGGCCGTCCCCTCGAGGCCGTCGAGGATCGCGAGACAATTTCGCTCGCCGATTTCAGCCGCGGACAAAACACATTCGTCCTGCAAGTGAAGGGCGACTCGATGCAGGAGGATCACATTCTCGATGGCGATTACGTCGTCGTCGAGCAATCGCAAGTCGCCAACGCAGGGGAAATCGTGGTCGCCCTTGTGGGTGGCGACGAAGCCACGCTTAAGCGTTTCTACCGCGAACCCGCCGGCAAAATTCGCCTCCAACCCGCCAATTCGCAAATGGCCCCCATCATCCTTCCCGCCGCCGACGTAAAAATCCAAGGCCGCGTCATCGGCGTCCTCCGCAAATATTAACAGTCGCCGCAGCCGTCACCGCGCGAACGATTGTGGATTAGACCGCTTCCTCAAGGCCTGCACCGGAATCGAAATGGATGGTTGATGGGAAGGTAAAGCACCCGGGACGAGGGGGGAACTCGCCCCGGGCTTCCCTTGTGGGTTGGCTGCTTGGGGGAACTTTTAGTACGGACGCGCGGGGCCTGCGAATCTGTGGCGCAAGCGGCCCAGCATACGATTGATCGGGTGATTCCGATGCAAGAAATTCAGCAGCGGGGCGCGCCGCACTCCAATCCGTTCCAGGGCACGCCGGATGCGGAAATCACGTCCCGCGGAAACCATTCCTTTTTCGAGTATTTCAATCGCGTCGGGGGTTCTGCCGGCCTGGTTGTACACTTCCGCCAAATTCAGGTAGAGCTGCGCGTGGTTGCATTTCAGGTTGAGCGCTTCACGGCAGAGAGTTTCCGCATCGCCGAATCGCCGGTCCGCCATGGCCGCCAACAGCCCTGTGTAAGAAAGATAAAAAGGATTTTTGGGAGCCGCGCCTAGCGCGCGTCGCGCGTGACTCAGGGCGTCTTCCGGGTGTCCGTCACGCATGTGCTTCAGGCATTCCTTGAATTCCACCATCCCTGCATCGACTGACGATGGTGTTCCCACCATCACCTCCACATGCGACATTGCCATCGGGCCTTCCTTTCTCGCGATGCCTTGCGAGTCCTGCGCTTGCTTCCTTACGCTCGAGACATTTTCCTGAAACATTGACTCCAACGGTGCTGTGAGCGTAGCGCCGCTCCGCGTTTGTGGCTACCGTACAACAGGACAGTTTTGGGACATCGGCACCAGTTAGTCCGATGGGACAGGCAAAAAAGTGTCACCGTGCCGGAAAGCGGAGTTTTTGCTGGATTTTCGGGGGTTTAGGCGGATTTTCGCAAAGGAGGGGAGGGCAAAACGCGGCTGCTGATTTGGAGGGGTCGAGGAAGTGATGTGCTGAGCCGTCAGGAAATTGGCTCGTAGCCGAGGAGGACGTTGCCATGGCGGAAGGTGCGAGTTTTGGCGAGCTTCAGGTGAAGGAGCTCCTTGACGGCCTACTTCAGGTACTCGTTGAACCAAGCGGCGGCGCGAAGCACGACGTCGCGGCTGTGCGCGGGATTGGCGAACTCGTGGCCCTCGTGCGGGTAGATGACGAACTGCGTCGGCACGCCCAGCGTGACGAGCGCGTGCCAGAATTCGTACGACTGTGGCGGCGGACATTCACCGTCGCTGTCGCCCACCAGAATTAGCGTGGGAGTCTTCACGTTTTTGATGAACGTGATGGGCGCGCTTTTCGCGTAGACCTGCGGGTCGTTGTAGACCGTATCGCCAAAATAAAACGTCATCCATTTGTCGATTTGATTTTCGCCGTAGTAGCTCAGCCAGTCCGCCAGCCCTGCTCCCGCGACCGCTGCTTTGAACCGATGCGTTTGCGTCACGGCCCACATGGTCATGTACCCGCCGTAACTCCACCCCGTGATGCCTAGCCGTTGCGGATCGATCGGCAGCGAACCAATCGCCGCGTCCACGCCGCCCATGATGTCCTTGAAGTCACCGTAGCCGAAATCCTTCACATTGGCTCTGGTGAACCCTTCCCCCGCCCCATAACTCCCGCGCGGATTCGGCAGCAACAGAAAATATCCGTTGGCTGGAAGCGCGGCGGAGTAATCCCACCGGCGCGGCCAGCGAGGCAGATTCGCCCACGCCGGACCTCCGTGAACTTCGACCACCAGCGGATATTTTTTCGAGGAATCATAATTCTCCGGATACACGATCCAGCCCTGCACCGAGCCGATGTCGGTATTCCAGTGCAGACTTTCCGCCTTCCCCCACGCGGGGCGCAGCTCGCGATTCAGTTGCGTCACCTGCCTCCAATTGCCGATCGGCCCGGCCCAGACTTCCGGCGGCGCGTGGAACGATTCGCGCACGGCGGCGGATGTCTTTCCATCGCGCGAAAGCGAAACGCCCACGGTGAATTGGTTTTGGCCCATGTGTTCGGCGCCAGTCCAAAGCGACGTGATCGCGCCGGAATCGAGGTTCACGGTGGCGACGCCGCTTTGGCCGTCGACAATCTCGCCGAAGACAATCGATTTTGAGTCCCCGGACCAGTTCATCGAACTCGCCGTGCCTTTCATATTAGGCGTGACGTCACGCGCATCGCCTCCGCCGCTCGATGAATTCGCTGGCAGCGCGTAGATATCGCCGCCGACCACCGGCTCGTCGCTCATCAGCCCCGCGATGAACGCGATCGTCCGACCGTCAGGCGACCATTTCGGCGTGCCGATTTGCAGGGAGGATTTGTAAATGGACTGCGGTGCAACGGCGCGGATTGCGTCGAAGATGTAGATTTGCGCGACGTACCAGTTGTCGTCGCCATTGCCATGCGCGGCGGTGGCGACCAACTTTTTGCCGTCCGGCGACCAGTCGTATTCGTAGACGTACAGATCCGCTGGCGTGATTTGCCGAACCCGGCCAGTCGCCAGGTCCGCAATCGCCAAGCGCTGCTCGTAAATCTTGGCGCCGACGACGCCTTCGTCGGGCGCTTCCGCAGCGAGCGGACCTGCAGCCCGGGGCGCATTCTCGATAAACAGAAAAGCGATGGATTTTCCGTCAGGCGACCACATGGGATTCGAGAGGTCGCCCTTCACGTGCGTGAGTTGGCGTGCCGCTCCGCCGGGAGCCGCGACGTAAAGCTGCAATTGCCCCGAATGCGCCGCATCCGAAAGAAACGCAATTCGCTTGCTGTCGGGCGACCACGCCACATCGCTCTCTGCCGCTGCCGCGTTCGATGACGCCGTGATGCGCAACGGCGCCGCATGAGACTTCCAGTCCGCAGCGTAAATCGCGGAATTGGCAGACGGCGCGCCATTTTTTCCGCCGAGCGATTCCACCCACGCGGCGCGTCTTCCGTCCGGCGAAATCACCGCTTCGGATATGGAGTGGACGTCGAACATGTCGCGCCGTGCCTGCTCAACCGCCGGAGAACCCGCACGAGAAGGCTGGGGCGTGGCGTTGGCGTGCGCGGTGCAATTGATCAGCGCTGCTGCCAGCAAGACTATGCCTGCTTTTGCGGAACGATTCATCTCGGAGACCCTTCCCTTGAGCCGATAGGCAGCCATCGCAGCGGGCTACTGTGGCATTCAGTGGCGATTCAGGCAAGGAGTTCTAATGCGCGCGCCCCGCACTCTCGTGAGCGTGCTGGCCCGCAACAAGGTTATACAGCGAGGCAAAAATCAGACCGCCGCCGGCGCCATCGACGAACGCATAGATTCCGCCGATAAAAGCGTCAGCAATGCTGCGAGCGCCGTGAAAACCCGGATAGATCGAGCTGATGGCGTCGAGGAAGGCCGCTCCGTACGATGGAATGGCAAGATGGAAAATCCCCAAGCATAAAATCCCTCCACCCCAAACCAGACCCGCTGCCAGCGCGAGGCCCTTAATTGAAATTCTCATGATTGCCTCCTTGCGAAATTCATTTCGTCGATCGAATCCTACCCGCTGCGCCGGAGACTCCGGGCGTCGCGGGCCGCTTTCCCTTGGCGGGACGGCGGCCGATGAACTCAAAACACTGGCGAAATTCGAAGTCGGTGGCCCGCATCACGAAAGGATTCCCGTGGCGTGCGCATCAGCAGGGATGGGAGACGAATGTGGCTGCAATTCCCGGATTTGCTGTCGCTCGAGGAAAATGAATACGATCGCCGCCGCCATCACCACCAGCAACGCCACCATCCATTCGGCGGGCTTGGCCGACCACAACGCCGTGTTCAACTCCCACAGAGGCGTGGGCAGAAAGATCGCGGTAAAAGGATTCTGCGTCAGGTGCAGCGCACCGACTACAAGCCCCGCGCAAACGTAATAGACGACCAGATAGAGAACCCCGAGCGGCAGCGGATGCCTCCCGCGCCGCAAGTTCATCCACTGCAGGAAAAGCAAATCGCACGAAATCCACACCGCGAAGTAAATCACGCGAAAAATCGCCACCGTCAGGCTCCATTCGAGCGACGGATCGCGCTTCCATTGAATGACGCTGATCATCGCCGCGCCCACGAGAATCGCGCCCAGTACAATATACGGCGCCGGCCAAACGGATTCGAGCGCCGTGGGCGCGGCTTCAATGCCATGCAGACGGCGCCGCATGCGACTGCGATTGCGGAGCAGAATGAAACCGAAAATGAAAAATGCGATGATGTTTACCAGAAGCAACACGGACTGTGCGTCCAGGGGCGTCAGCCTTCCCGAGAATCCAAGTGCTCCCGGTTTGGCATTCCAGGGGAAAAACGCAAAAACAATAAAGTTTAGGTAGCAAAGAAAGCCGAGTGCCTGCGCTGGTGTGTAAAGCTCATAATTCGCAGGGTCGCGTTTGATATTCCGTGTGACGGCAGGGACCAGCCAAGCAAGAATCGTCAGATAAAAAATGAGAAGGACGAAGGCGTGATGAACCGAGAGACCAAAAAACAAGTCGTGAAAGGAACTTGGGACTGTCAGTGCTCGTCTGCCGATTTGCATCGTTGGCGAGCGTAACGACCAGGACGTTTGCTGGGCCAGTGGAACCATCACAAACGGGCTCAATCCTCC